>CAZLOJ010000046.1:0-8358 GCA_964561165.1 uncultured Bifidobacterium sp.
TGGCGGACAAGGTGGCGGACAAGGTGGCGGACAAGGTGGCGGACAAGGTGGCGGATCAGTCGACTGAATCTGTTGAGAAAGAGAGCTAACGAGGTAATCTCCGGCTTGTGTCGCTTCGATTCCGCCGTTCTATCAAGTTAATCCCGGGGGTGCGACTTAACTTCAGTAAGAGCGCAATCGGACTCTCAGTGGGCGTTCCTGGCGCTCGGGTGAGCGTAAATACCAGAGGTGATGTTTATACCTCTGCGGGAATTCCTGGCACTGGGCTTTACAGCGTTGAACGCAGTTCGCTACGAGGTACTCGTTCACGACGAGGCGCAAGTAGTCCGGATGAGCAGATCTACATTCCCCCTAAACCACCAAAGCCAGGAATATTCGCTATAGGACGAGAGCGGAATTTCTATAAGTTTTGCTCGGAGTATTTCAATGGCGAAAATTTGCCACTTGATAAAGCGACCGTAGATAAAGCATTGTCGTTAGCTCTGCAGTATCCACGAATCAAATACACCTATCTTGCGATGGCATGTTTAGTCGGTGCGCGCAATGATGAGAATTTTCCCGAATTGTTGAAAGTCTCTGCCGATGTATGGCAGAACCGGAGGACAGCTTTTGGGTCATATGAAGCAAAAAAGTATTTTCGACTCCTTGAGATGCAGGTTCCGATTACAGCAGGAATCTCTTATTCGGATTCTTTTGGAATGAATGCTTTCGGGTTCTTATATGTTGAGGTGCTACAAGAAGCAAAGCAGATTGATGCTGCGATTGAAGTTTTAGAAGATATGGAGGCAACGCAGCTCAGCGCGGTTTCACAAGTAGATATAGAACTCTCTAATGGAAGATTCCAAGATGTTCTTGATTCGACAGAAGATTTAGAGTTAGAAGATGAAGCAACTGGGATGCTTTTTATCATGCGCGGTGCTGCGCTATCTCAGCTGGGATTTCATGATGGAGCCCTGGAGGCGATTAAGAAAGTAGTGGCAAAGCGATCACTCGATGAAGAGGTGCGAAATCGAGCGCTATGGGAGCGCGCCAACATCTATGAGCGACAAGGTAAAAAACCTCAGGCTCTAAAAGAGCTAGAGAAGATTGTTCTCGCTGACAGCAAATACCCCCAGATTATGGAACGTATTACGGCGCTTAGAGCTAGCTCAGCCGAGGAGTAACCACTTAACGGTTGTATTGGCGTGTCACTACGTCGTTCATCAAGAAATTCTTGCCAGAATATGAGTTGGCCCCTGGAAGTATCAGTTCCAGGGGCCTTAACTCTTCGCCGGCGCGCATCTCCTTCGGCATTCACCGCGCGATGTGAGCTGATCCTTACATCACACCTGCGATGTAACTAGTCTCCTAGCTACGCACAATGGGCGCCTTCTACGGCTCGAACCTTTCGTTGTCCAACTCCGCGATGATCAGTTGCGTTTTACCTAGATATTGCTATCTATGGAGTTGTTATCCGATCCGACACTTCTCCGATTTCCTTTTGTCTACTCTCGATGAAGTTAATCAATTTCTACTCTTGTGCGGAAAGGGGCGCAAGGGGGGTTGCCTCACTATTTTCTCAATCTTTGGTTGAGGGTTTTGCTCCAGAGGTGGCGGATTTGCCTGCTTTTCCGACCGATGCGAGAAATTCATCCATGCGGAAATCCTTGCTCCTGTATGGCTATGGAGTTCGAGTGAACACCATGGACTATGAGTGTGGTTCGTAATCGTGAATCACGATTATAGATTTTCTACTATCTAGTGTCACAGTTACATAAACTTAGTTTCTTTCGAGGGTATTTCATTGTATTTGCAATGCACCTCAATTACTCTCTTAAAAAATCTCGAAAGAGATTGAAAACCAAATCTGGGGGAAAATTGAAAAAGAACCTAACTGGTCGCAAGGTGGTTTCACTCGCGGCTGTTGCAGCTCTTGGTCTCAGTCTTGTGACTGTCACAACTAGTAGCGCAGCATCCAAAGATAAGACGTGGAACTGCAAGCCGACTAAGGCAAAGCCCGTAAAGATTCGTGTAATCGAGTACTTTGCTGGCCCAGCGCGTACACCGCTACTCAACGCATTCGCACGTCAATTTGAATCGACTCGTCCTGGAGTGAATGTAGAAATCATCTCTCCATCACAGGCAGATTCACCAGCAAAGATCACTCAGCTACTTCAAGCGAAGGCAGTGGATATTGTTGAGCCTGCAGGGGCAATCATGGGGCAGGCTCTTTCAGCAAACCAACTTGCCGACATATTCCCGTACTTCACCAAGACCAAAGCATGGTCTGGTCTCACTGAGTACTCACAGCTTCAAGCTCAGATCAACAAGGGCAAGGGCAAGATGTTCATGGTGCCAAACGGTTACTACGTTAAAGCATCCTTCGTGCGCACAGAACCCTTCAAGGCTGCTGGCGTTCCAATCCCAGTAACATGGACTGACATCTTGAATGCAAAGAAGATTCAAACTGACAAGTCTTATGTCTACTCGATGCGTGGTGCTCGAGCATCATTCACTCAAGCAATATTCGTCATTCGTGCCTATAACGCTCCAGATCTCAATGCTGGCGGTTACTACAACAAGGACGGTAAGTCCATGTTCAACAATCCAAAATCAAAGGAAGCGCTCGATCTACTTATGAAGATCTGGAAAGACGTTTCACCACCAGCATCCGTATCATGGGGATACCCAGAGATGGTGCAGGGCTTTGTTGATGGAACTGCAAATTATTTGATTCAAGACAACGAAGTTATCCAGATTGTCGAGGACAAATATGCTTCGTTCGAGAGTGGCAAGTGGATCATGGCTCAAATGCCAAAGGGTCCTGGAGGTTACTCGGCTCAAGATGTAAGCGGTGGTGGCTGGTCAGTTACTCAGGCATCCAAGTGCAAGAACATCGCAACCGATTTCCTCGCATTCATCTCCTCTGATCCACAAGCATCGATCTTCGCCCGCGCTTATGGCGTTGGCCCAATCACTAAGACTGCCGCAAAGGATCCATTCTTCAAGACTGGCGCCTGGGCTATCTACGACAAGATTGGTAAGGACCCTAAGGAGATCAAGCTTGACGGAAGCGATGTGGCAAAGCCTTGCTACGGTGAATTCTTCACCCAAGCTGATAAAGATATGGCAGCAATGTTTGCTGGCAATCTGAAGACCGAGGATGCGCTCAAGCAATGGGCCGCATACTGGGATGGCCCTAAGTGCAAGTCCTAAAGGCTTAGCACCTCTTTAACCTAAAGAAATATGAGTTAGTGGCCGACAGAAATGTCGGCCACTACTCACTATGTATGTACGCTAAATGTCGATAGCAATCGTAGGGTGAGGTGAACCGTGAGTAATGCTTTCAGAATTCAAGAGAAAAACAGCGGAAAGACCCGGAACATCCTTGCACCACTCTGGTTCTTACTTCCTGCACTCATCCTTATCTGCATCTTTATTTATTATCCGGTAATCCGCACCGCCGGACTCTCGCTACAAAATTTCAAGCTATTTGCACAAGATGATATTTATTTTGCTGGATTTCAAAACTTTTCGGTAATCTTTAACGACATTCATTTCAAGCGAATCATGATTAACTCAGTAATCTGGGTTGTAGTTTCATTATTTTTCCAATTCACCATTGGTTTTGTACTCGCTTTGTATTTAAACACCAAATTCAAATTCTCTGGTCTGTACCAGGCCATCATCTTCATACCCTGGGCACTTTCAGGCTTCTTGATGGGATTGATTTGGAAATGGATTTTTGATGACAATTTAGGAATCATGAATACGATTCTCGAGGGAATCGGACTTATTGATAAACCAATTCCATGGCTATCCAATGATAAGTGGGCAATGGCCGCGGTCATCATTGCAAACATTTGGTATGGTGTTACTTTCTTTGTGATCATGATTCTCGCTGCGCTACAGGGCGTTCCTAAAGAAATCCTTGAAGCTGCCGAACTAGATGGTGCCTCTTCACGTCAGCGTCTATTTTTAGTGATTGTGCCATTTATCAAGAACACTTTGGTGCTAATCATCCTGCTGCGTGTTATCTGGATTACAAATTTTCCAGATTTGATTTTTGGTATGACAAGTGGTGGTCCGAATGAGCAAACGCACATTCTCTCTTCGTGGCTGGTTCAAAAAATCACCTATGACCAAGATTGGGGCGCAGGTTCTGCGCTGGGAATGTTCATTTTGATCATCCTATTTATCTTCTCGGTCTTTTATCTCCTTGCGGTCAAGATTGAGGATGGTGATAAGTAGCCATGCTTAAGGGTTTTTCTAAGGGTACCAAAGTAGCGGTGCTCACTATCTGGTTCCTTTTCACAATCTTCCCGCTTTATTGGATGTTCCTCACCTCAATTCGTCCGGTACGCGAGGTTACGCAGCATTTCTTTTGGCCGCGAAGCAACTCGACTCTTGAGAGCTATCGCGCTCTTTTTCGAGACTATGCCTTTGGTACCTATTTGAAGAATAGTTTTGTGGTGGCAATTGCTGCCTCGGCTCTAGTTATCTTTATAGGAATGCTTGGAGCATATTCATTGGCACGCTATCGTTTCAAGGGCAAGTCCCAAGTGATGTTGGTCTTCCTTGTCACCCAGATGATTCCTGGATTAATTGCTCTCGCGCCGCTCTATTTACTTTTATCACGATTGAATTTACTAAATACTCTCATCGCTCTAGTACTTTGTTACCTGGGGGGCATGATTCCTTTTGCAACCTTGATGCTTCGTGGTTTTCTCCAGCAGATCCCGCCCGAATTGGATGAAGCAGCGCTCATTGACGGTTGTAATCGCGTTTCAGCGCTCTTTCGGGTCATCTTCCCGGTTGCCCTACCCGGAGTAGCTGCAACATTTATCTTTTCGTTTGTGCAATGCTGGAATGAACTTTTCTTGGCAATGGTTCTTATCGATTCCGATGCGAATAAAACCTTCCCAGTTGCAGAACGTTCGTTTATTGGTGCCTATTTCATCGAATGGGGTGGTCTTGCTGCTTCGGTGATGATTGGAATCATTCCGACAATGATCATGTTTGGTTTGATGTCCAAGTTCATGATTAGTGGATTATCCGCTGGAATTGTGAAAGGGTAATGATGGAATTCGATTTACAAGAATTGAAGTCTGAGTGGAGTTTGGACCCCTCTTTTCATCATGTGAATCATGGCTCCTTTGGAGCTGTTCCGATTTCTGTCCAAAAAGTGCAACAAGAGTTGCGCAATCGAATCCAAAAAAATCCTGTGAAGTTCTTTGCCCGAGAACTAAAAGATGAGATTGCCCATGCGCGCGGCCACGTTGCACGATTCCTAGGACAGCAAGCTGATCAGATTGCATTGATTCGTAATACAACCGAAGGGGCAAGCACAGTGATGCGGGGATTTCCGTTGCGCCCCAGTGACGAAGTTATAGTTCTCAATCAAGAATATGGGGCAGTAACAAAGGCGGTAAAACGAGCTTGTGAAGCTTCGGGGGCGAAGCTAATCGAGATTGATATCAATTACCTCGATTCTGACGAATTGGTCATCCAGAAGATATCTGCGGGAATAAATAAGAAGACACGCATGTTGATTGTGGACCACATCACCTCTGCAACGGCGCGCACCTTCCCAATTTATGATTTAGCGGCACTTTGCAAGTCCAATTCCGTTGTTTATGTTGTTGATGCCTCGCACTCACCAGGCACAGTAGATATTGATCTTGACCGATTGGATGCTGATTTCTGGTTTGGCAATCTTCACAAGTGGGTCTCAGCTCCACTGGGCGTCGGTGTACTGCGCATTGCCCCGCGCTGGCAGGAAATCCTTCGACCATTAATAGTTTCGTGGCGCGATGATGAGCCGTATCCATTCCCTTGGGACATGCTTGGAACGGTAGATCCGACATCTTGGCTAAGCGCACCAAGTGCAATTGAATTCTTTTCGAAGTTAGGTTGGGAGAGAGTACGAAAGGCCAATCATCAGCGAATGATGTACGGCCGAGAGCTTGTGATGCACGAGCTCGGTATAGCCGACGATCAGATTCGTGTTGATTTTCTTCCACTTGGAGTAGTACCTATTTACAATATTTCGGGCGGTCGTGATGGCTCAGCTGCTGTGCAAGCGAAAATTGCGGAAGAGTTTAGAGTCGAAGTTCCTATTTCATACATTGCGGAAAAGTATTACTTGCGAATTTCGGGCATGTTATATAACACACCGGAGAACTATGAGGCCCTGGCCTTAGCAGTGCGTAGAACCTTTACTTAGAGCCAAGATTGAGCTAAAGAGAATTGGTTCGCACCTTATCAATCACGCTAGCCACGATGTGTTCCTCAAGTAACTGTGATATTTCTTCAGGATTGTTGGCAAGAAGCGCATCAAGCAATTTTTGGTGTTCGGCTGCCTTATGTGATGTGTTATCCATAGGACCCATGCGAGCAAATTTGAGTCGAATTCGCGAAACGATACTGTTCCACAATTGAAGGGTATGTTCACTTCCTCCTACCTGCATAGTCAGAAGGTGGAACTTAGCATCAGCCTCCTCGGCCATTTTTGAATTCCCAGTTTCAGCGCCGATGCGCATAGCTGTGATTTGCTCGTTAAGAGCAGAAACTGCTTCAGAGGTAAATTTCAGGCCAGCGGTACAGAGAGCAAATTTCTCAAGTAGTAATCGCATCGGAATGAGAACTTCGGCTATTTCATGATTCGATACCTCAGCGACAAAAACTCCGCGATTTGGGTAGTGGAAGAGCAGTCCCTCGCTCTCGAGTTCACGGAGAGCTTCGCGTACCGGGCCTGGACTGCAGGAAAATTGTTTGCAAATTTCCTCTTGTTTTATCTGGGTTCCAGGAGGCAGTGTTCCAAAAATAATTGATTCTCGAAGGATGTCGACTAACTGGTTTCTGGTGGGAGAGATCGAGCCAAGACTGAGGCTAGGGGTAATTTTTTTGATACTCACACTTCCCTCCCGGTCTTATAAAAGTCTAACGAGGATGGATGGACTTCGCTAGATTGTAGATTGTTGCAACTGGATAACGTTCCCCGTATTTGCTGGATTCAGGGACCTGTGAAGGCTAATCTGGGGTGATTATGGTGAACACCGGGATTTCTACAATCTTGCCGAGCGATGAATTGCGGAGTTTAGTGCGCATCCAAGAGCGCGTGCTCTGGCTTTCCACTCGAATGATTGACTTCGCCAACCGCGAGCGCGAAAACCTCGATGGTTTAAAGGTGGGTGGTCATCAAGCATCAAGCGCGTCGATGGTCTCTCTGATGACAGCGCTTTATTTCAATTACTTAGATGCAGAAGACCGCGTGAGTGTCAAACCACATGCCGCTCCAGTCTTTCACGCAATCCAATACTTGCTAGGAAACTTAGATAAGCGGTATCTAACCCAACTTCGTACTGCAGGAGGATTACAGAGTTATCCTTCACGAACTAAGGATCCTGATGTTGTTGATTTCTCAACTGGGTCGGTCGGTCTCGGCGCAGTCGCCCCACTTTTTGCCGCTGCAACGCGTCGATACATAGATGCACATTTTGGCCCTCGACCACACTCCCGGTTTGTAGCAATCATTGGTGATGCTGAATTGGATGAGGGGAATATCTGGGAGGCCCTTGCTGATCCTGCGACAGATGGCCTTGGGAACGTGATGTGGATTGTCGATTTCAATCGCCAATCTCTTGATCGCGTAATTCCTGGAATTCGAATCTCCCAATGGCGCGCACAGTTCGAGGCTGCCGGATGGCATGTCCGAGAAATCAAATATGGTTCCCGCCTCGAAGAGATCTTCACTCAAAGTGGTAGCGAAGTTTTCAAAAAGTGGTTTGATGATATTCCAAATGAGCAATATCAATCTCTTTTTGGTTTAGTTCCAGCAGACGCTCGAGTGCGATTTCTCGAAGGTGCGCCGGTAGGAACCGCAGAGTTTCTTGAAAAATTTGATGACAATGAGTTATTTGAAATTCTGACAGATTTGGGTGGGCATAATGTTGAGTCGCTATTACAAGCATTTGCCGAGTGCGATGCCGTAACTGATCGACCAAGTGTGGTCTTTGCCTACACAATTAAGGGTTGGCATCTTCCTATCGCGGGCGACCCACGCAATCACTCAGCTCAAATCTCAGTGGCGCAGATTGATGAACTTCGTGCTCGGGTTGGACTTACTACGGAAAATGAGTGGGAACGCTTTGAGCCAGGAAGTGGCGAAGATGTTCTGGTTCGCGCTCGCGCAGTAGCTTTGACGCGCCCTGAACCTACTGAAGAAAGTAAGGTCGCCATCCCGATAACAACCGGTGTGAAGGGCATTGGTAAATCTTCAACTCAGGAGATTTTTGGTCGAGTATTAAGTGAAATGAGTCGGGATGAGTCGATTCGTCCTTACCTTGTCACCACAGCCCCAGATGTAGCGACTTCGAC
>CAZLOJ010000047.1:0-1826 GCA_964561165.1 uncultured Bifidobacterium sp.
ATTAACTCTTGGCGCTCAGTGAGCCGTGGGCCATTTCGGTTCTCATTTCGTATGCCTCACCCGCCGTGGCGAAGTTCTTGATGAAGAATTAGCCCTTGGTGCCGGCGCAGATGATTACGTCACCAAGCCCATCGAACAGCGAATTCTTACTTCGCGAGTCACCCAACAAATCAAACGTGGTGAGAGTCAGCGCGCTCCCCGGAAAACACTCTTAACATGGGAAAACCTCTCCCTAGACCTCGCCGAGCACTTATTCAGAATCGGCGATAAGGAAATTCTCCTGACAAATTCGGAATACCGCTTCCTGCAATTACTTATGGAGAATCCGCAGCGCGTCTTTCCCAAAGAGCAAGTTCTGATTGCTGTTGCGTCGTTGCGTCAATCTGCAAATGGTTCAGTGGAAAGTTATGCGCAACAGTTGCGAGCCAAAATCAAACGCAATGGTGGGCCAGATGTCATCGACGTCGTTCGCAGCGTGGGCTTTAGACTTGCCAGCCAAGATCTAGGCGACGTGTCGGAGAGTTTGCCTGCATAACAAAGATGCCGCCTGGGGATCCAGGCGGCATCTCTACTTTTTCTGATTGAGTAGTGGACTACTTAATCTTTGCGATTTGCGCTTCGTTAAAGGCCTTCAGCGTTCCAGAGATAACAGCAAATTCAGTCTCTGGGAACTTCTTCGGGCATTCATTGAGGATATAGGTCATGAGACCCTTGACGGCCGCACCTTTCGCAGCATCCTTGTAGGAAGTTGAGACGAGCGCGTATGAAGTGGTTCCCAACTCGTATGAAGCCGGGTTGGTGCTCTTGTAATCAAGAGTCAAAGAGCCATTTGCATTGGTGGTTGCGGATCCGAGAAACGCCGAAACACCGGCCGCATCAGGAGCGGTGTAGTTGCCAGCGTTATTCTTGATCTTTGCAACGGGGAGCCCATTCTGCTTTGCATAGTTGGATTCTGCGTACGTAATCGCGCCAGCGATTCGAGCAGTCAGTGGAACAGTTTGCTCTGAACCCTTTGCGCCTTGTAGCGCTCCGAAATTGGCAGCATCATTGATTTGGCCAGGGAAAGATGCGGTGAAATCATTATTTCCCGCCTTGGTCCAAATAGAAGGTGCTTGAGCTGCAAGGTAGTTGGTGAAGACTCCAGAGGTTCCAGATCCATCGGAACGGTAAACCACAACAATTGGCAACTTTGGAAAGTCGATTTCGACTGTTTCGGTCTTATAGGAACCAACGACGGGTTGACCCTTCTTATCTACCGCGATCACAGTCTTGGTAACCGTCTTGCCCTTTACCTTTGTCTTTACCTTCTGAGTCTTGAACACTGGTGTCTTGATGGTCTTGTTATTCTCTTTCTTGATTTTTGGATCGTTCCACATCGTAATTTTGCGTGAGAAGATCTCGGCAATAATCGCTGGCGTCAGATTGATTTGCTCATCAACCCCTGGAACGTTGTAAATCACAGCAACTGGCGCTGCGGTGACAGGTACGTGGATGGTGTTTGGATCCTTTGGTGTTGCATGTGGGGTATCGCTCCACCCAAAATCGTAATCTCCCTTATCCCAACCTGATCGACCAGCGCTAGAACCTAAGGAAGCATAGGTATAAGAATCTCCGGTCGCAGTGGTGAATTCGCCCTTGCACTTATCGAGAAGTGGGAATGCGAATGTCGCTCCACCTCCAGTTAATTTCACATCTTTCGCTTGTGCAGGGGCAGCGATAAGCGAGGTGAAAATTGCCGCACTTGCAATAATTGCGAGCGACTTTTTCATGAATTTCCTCCGTTAGTTGACTTGTTGTCAAAGACAAACTTACGGAAGAGAAGAAAC
>CAZLOJ010000047.1:1926-8279 GCA_964561165.1 uncultured Bifidobacterium sp.
CCGGTGACGTAGTTTTCGGTGCGCTTATCTTTCGGGCGCGTGAAAATCTCACGCGTTGGGGCAAACTCAACAATCTCCCCTGGCCCACCATCTGAGAGCAAGAATGCTGTGTAATCAGAGACGCGAGCGGCCTGCTGCATGTTATGCGTGACGATGATGATGGTCATGGTTTTCGCTAGTTCAGAGATGGTCTCTTCGATTTTTAGAGTTGAGCCAGGATCAAGAGCTGAACAAGGCTCATCCATAAGTAAGACTTCCGGGCGGACCGCAAGCGATCGAGCGATACATAAGCGCTGCTGCTGCCCACCAGAGAGTGAGCCGCCCGGTTGATTAAGGCGATCTTTCACTTCATTCCACAGGCCAGCGCGCTCTAAGCACTCTTCCATTAACTCGTTCTTATTAGAGATCTTTAGCTGTGCCAATTTAATGCCCGCTAAAACGTTTTCACCAATTGTCATGGATGGGAATGGATTTGGCTTTTGGAAAACCATGCCGATTTTTAAACGAATTTTTGTCACATCCGTACCTGGTGCATAAATATCTTTCCCGTGCAGCAAGACCTGTCCGGCCATAGCTGCACCCGGAATGAATTCATGCATGCGATTTAGCGTGCGCAAGAAGGTTGATTTCCCGCAACCAGAGGGTCCAATGAGGGCGGTCACTGTTCCCGTGGGAAAATCAAGTGACATATCTCTAACAGCGTGGTACTTACCAAACCATGCATGTACATTGCGAGCTTCGAGACCGCTGCCGATGGGTTGCTCAGAGCGGCTACGCGCAGCGGCGGAAGCCGTTGCGACATCACCCAAACTGCTCGTGCGAATCGCACTGCTCGTTGTTGTGCTCGCGGGAGTTGTTGTGGAGTTCATCGAAGCTTCCTCTTTCTCGTTGCTACTCATTTGACCTTCTTTGCCCGGGAGAAGTACCGCGTTAACGCAAACAACGCGAGCACAGCAACCATCAAAATGAAAATTCCTGCCCATGCGCGCGAAGCAGCTTCAGGCGAGCCATCAATGAGCGCCTTCCAAATGTAGAAAGGAATTGTGCCCATATTTCCATCAAAAGGATTGAGGTTCATATCATCGGCGCCGCCCGTGGTGAACAATAACGGTGCGGTTTCGCCAGCAATGCGAGCCACACCAAGAATCACGGCGGTAACAAGACCGCTCTTGGCAGCGGGAATCACAACAAGTGCAACGGTCTTCCATTGAGTTGCACCGAGGGCAAGTCCTGCCTCACGTAAATCTGGTGGAACCAGGAGCAAAACTTCTTCAGCCGTTCTCGCAACGGTGGGAATCATCAAAATACTTAGAGCGAGCGCCCCCATGAATCCGGAGAAGCCACGCCCGCTTCCCGAGATGAGAGCAGAGTAAATAAATAATCCGGCAACGATCGAGGGAATACCACTCATTGCTTGAACTAAGAAGCGAATCAGTGCCGAACCAGGACCTTTTATCTCAGTGAGGTAGAGCGCTGTGAGAATTCCCAGCGGCACCGAGATAATCAGCGCAATCACAATCAACCAAAGAGTGCCAATAAGAGCGTGTGCAATTCCACCTTCGCTTAGCGGAGACGAGAAGGGATCTTGAGCCATATCGGTTGTGAAGAATCCACTATAAATCGCAGCAGTACCGCGAGAAATTACTGTCCAAAGAATTGAGACCACGGGCAAGAGCAGGGCGAAGATGCCGGTATAGGCAGCGCCAGCCATAATCGCATCTTTTGCAGACTCTTTTCCACGTCTACTGCCCGCCAGAATTGCTAGAGCAGAAACTGAGAAGATGCCAAAGAAAACCACCAATGGTAGGCGGCCTTCGAATCCAGTATTGGCAACCAATAGATAAGCGGCAATCAAACTAGCGATGAGGATAACAAATTGAAAAGAATAATCGCGCTTCGTTGGGCGCCATGGCTTGATTGGGGTCGCAGTTGTCATCGTCCGCGCCGTCCAGTCTTGCTTACGATGAAATTCGCAATCATGTTTACAGCCAGCGTCATTAAGAAGAGCACAAAACCGGAGGCCATCAGGGCTTTAATCTCATCTTCTGAGGCTTCACCGAATTTCAAGATGATGTGCGAGGCGAGATTTCCTCCTGCGCCCAAAAGAATTTGGAAATTAGCTTGGTAAAGAATGTTCAGTACAGTGAACACTGCAACGGTTTCTCCCATAGCGCGACCGAGTCCAAGCATCGCTCCACCAACAACTCCGCTGTAACTATATGGGAATGCTACATTCTTGATCATCGCCCACTTTGATGCACCGAGTGCGTACGCCGCCTGAATCCGATCCAGTGGAGTTTGGGAGAAAATCTCACGCGAGATTGCCGTCACGATTGGAATAATCATGACTGCCAGAACAAGGCCAGCGATAAACGGCGAGCGCAAGAAAACAGGAACCGGAACGGCAAAAAGCGGAATCCAACCGAGATATTTATTGAGTAGCTCTGCGACGTACATCCCTGGTTCCATCAAGACATAGAGTCCCCAGAGTCCAAATAAAATCGAGGGAAAAGCTGCCATCAAGTCAACAACGGTGATGAGCGCTCTTTTAATTCTTTGTGGAGCAAAAAAAGTTAAATACAAAGCGGCGAAGACCGAAACGGGAACACCAATAACCAAAGCTATTGCTGCGGTAACCAGGGTGCCGATGAGCATTGCGCCAACACCATATGTAGAAGGATCTGACCCCAACGTTCCATCTGTGTTAATTGAGGAGACCCACTCGTAGCTCGTAATGAATGAGAGACCCTCGCGCCTAAGAATTGAAAAGCCTCGGAAGAATAGGTAACCAGCGATTAAGCCCAAGATGATGAGGGAACTAAATCCGCCCAGTCCAACGATTGCACGGAATACCCGATCAGAGATTCGAGGCTTGCTCTCTAAAATTCGAGGAGCGGGGGTCGCGTTCGGCCGCTCGACATCTGCAATCGTCACACGCTTAGCCTTCCGAACTCCGCCCTAGCCCCCAACCAAATTGGGTTACAACAAGGTGAACAGATGGGGAATTCTCATAACAGACCCACGCTGGGTAGATTGAGCGGGTGAATGAGGGCGTGCCACTAATCTGGGTTGATTGTGAGATGACGGGCCTGAACCTCCCCACTGATGCCCTGGTGGAAATTGCGGTCCTTGCTACCGATGAGAACCTCAATCCAATCGGTACTGGTGTCGAAGTTGTCATCAAGCCACCGGATGCAGCTCTTCTCCAGATGGGTGATTTTGTGAGGCAAATGCATACCGACTCTGGTTTATTGCCACTGCTTGCTTCAGGA
Source organism: uncultured Bifidobacterium sp. (assembly GCA_964561165.1). Taxonomy (GTDB): domain Bacteria; phylum Actinomycetota; class Actinomycetes; order Nanopelagicales; family Nanopelagicaceae; genus IMCC26077. The sequence continues at coordinate 5,199 of CAZLOJ010000047.1, forward strand.
AAAAGTTTGGCTGAAGCAGAAACGCTAATTCTCGACTATTTGGCAAGCAGCGGCATCCCTGCTGGTAAGGCTCCGTTAGCCGGCAATAGTCTCTGGCTCGATAGAAACTTCATCGCACGCGATCTCCCCCGCGTCAACGAGTACTTGCACTATCGAAGTGTTGATGTCTCCTCTATTAAGGAGCTCGCCAAGCGCTGGTACCCCAAAGCCTACTTCGCCGCGCCAGAGAAGAGTGGAAACCATCGTGCCCTTGGCGATGTCCGCGACTCGATTGCCGAATTGGCGCACTATCGCGCTTCGATTTTTCTCAACTCCAGCTCCGAGTGAGCCAGCGATAAAAGCCGGTACTATTTACCTAGCAAAACGGAAAATACATGGTGGGCGTAGCTCAGCTGGTAGAGCATCCGGTTGTGGTCCGGAATGTCGCGGGTTCGAGCCCCGTCGCTCACCCCACACCTTTCAGCAGATTTACTCTGGCGTTCTGTTTCCAAAACGCCACACCTATGTAACACGTTCGTAACAGAAGACGAACATCCTCACTCCATGACAAATCTTCCTATCAATGGCGCCGACACCGCATGGGTCTTGGCTAGCGCAGCACTTGTTCTGCTTATGACACCGGCGCTCGCGCTTTTCTATGGTGGTTTAGTGCGAACGAAGAGCACGCTCAACATGATGATGATGTCCTTCGCTGCGATTGGCGTGGGCACGATCGTCTGGATTCTCTGGGGCTATTCGCTCGCCTTTGGACCAGACACTGGTCAAGGTTTGATAGGTGATCTCACTCATGTTGGGTTAAACGGCACGCTTAACACGGTAGTTGGCGCACAAGGTAGCGAGATTCCCACACTTGCTTTTGTGATGTTCCAAATGACATTCGCGATTATCACCGTCGCGCTGCTATCGGGCGCGATAGCTGACCGTGCGAAATTTGGCGCGTGGGTACTCTTCATCGTTGTCTGGATTACTTTGATTTATGCACCGGTTGCACATTGGGCATTTGCTGCGCAAGGTGGCTCAGGCGGATGGATCATCGACAAATTAGGTGCACTTGATTTTGCTGGTGGCACTGTCGTAGAAATTAACTCGGGCGCTGCGGCTTTGGCGCTTGCAATAGTCCTTGGCAAACGCGAAGGCTTTAAGCGCGATGCGATGCGCCCGCATAACATTCCTTTCATCCTCCTTGGCGCTGGATTGCTCTGGTTTGGTTGGTTTGGATTCAACGCAGGAAGCGCGCTCGCCGCAGGGCACCTCGCCTCGGTGGCGATGATCAACACGCAAATTGCTACCGCTGCAGCGGCGATGTCATGGATTGCATACGAACGCGTGCGCAATGGAAAACCGACAACTCTCGGTGTTGCATCTGGTGCGATTGCTGGTGCTGTTGCGATTACGCCATCGTGTGGATTCGTAACCCCCCTTGGTGCATTGGTCATTGGGCTAGTGGGTGGAGTCGCATCTGCTTATGCAGTCTCGTTGAAGTACCGATGGAATTACGACGATTCGCTCGACGTGGTTGGTATCCACGGCGTTGGGGGTTTTGTCGGCATGCTTGGTATCGGGTTGCTAGCGAGCAAAGCGGCCAACAGCGCTGGCGGGGATGGTCTATTTGTTAGCGGGAATCCAGACTTACTTTTCAAGCAGGTAATAGCCGCGACAACAGTTGCTGCCTTCTCGTTCATTGGAACCTGGATTATCGCCACAGTTATCTCACGAACTATTGGATTTAGGGTCTCTCGTGATCAAGAAATGACGGGTCTTGATACTGTGGAGCATGCCGAATCGGCCTATGATTTATAGCAGGGAGCTGCCATGAAACTGATAACTGCTGTCGTCAAGCCACAGCGCGTGCACGCAATTAAAGATGCGTTACACGAAGCTGGCATTAGTGGAATTACGGTCACTCAGGTTGATGGCTTCGGTCGGCAAAAGGGCCATACTGAGGTCTATCGCGGCGCGAGCGTCACCGTTGATTTCGTTGCAAAATCCAAGCTTGAGATTCTGGTAAGTGATGGTGACGTTAAGCGGATTACTGATGTGATTGTTGCATCGGCAAATACCGGAAGTATTGGTGATGGAAAGATTTGGGTCACAGCTGTTGAAGAAGTTATTCGCGTGCGCACAAGCGAGCGCGGCGACGCTGCTATCTAACTAAGTGCAGCGTCAGCAAAGCATTTAGCCAGTTGGCGCCTTAAAATTTGGGCAGCTCGCTAGAACGCGCTCTATTGCGGCTTTTTCTGCCGAAGTAATCCATAAGCCGTATTTAACTTTTACCACTACTTGGCGAGATACATACGCGCACCGATAGGACTTTGCCGGTGGCAACCATGTTGCCGCATCAGCATCCCCCTTCTGTCTATTTAGGCGAGCGCTCACAGCTAATAAATTGGTTGGATCGTTGGCGAACTCGAGTCGCTTCGCATCGCTCCATTGGAATGCGCCTACTTGCCAAGCGTGCGATAAAGCAACGACATGATCAATATCCACATCTGATTTACCGAAGGTGAATTCGATCGGAGAACCAGAAAATGGGTCGTTGAGCACTCCGCTCACCACTTTGCACTCATCGGTATCCTCTTTGAAAACTAAATTTATGAGATCGCGTTTGAGAATGTCATTTCGCGCATCGCATCCATTTCGATCGGGGTCTCGCCAGTGCGAAAACGCGCTGCGTGAATATCCCGTCTTTGGCGCCTTGCCTTTTACAACAAGAGTGTTCAAAAGAGCGAGAGCTGTACCTTTTTTGATAGCAGTTGTCGCAGCGGCGCTGGCATGGGTTGACGCCGACGCAGTCACGGGCGCTAACAAGGCAACAAAAAGTGCGATTGCGGTTACTGTGGCGGATCTACCTGAAGGCAATCGCCCAAATCTTCTTGCCATAGTGTGAATTCTCAACTACACACAGTTAGAAATCCATCGGTAAGTGGTCAGAGTTGAGTGGCTCATTGAGAAAGAGAGAAAAAGTAGAGGGTGGCAATCGCGAAGATTGCCACCCTCTTTCGTAACGCTAACTAGTGTGAACTAGTTCTGTGCTTGAGGTGCCTCTGGTGCTGGTGCCTCTGGTGCTGGTGCCTCTGGTGC
>CAZLOJ010000048.1:0-1999 GCA_964561165.1 uncultured Bifidobacterium sp.
ATATGTCCACCTGACGGATAGAGACCAGGCGCGTTGCGAACGGTGAATTTAAGGTAAATCGGTGCTGCAACGCGTACGAGATCAGGCACTTCATAGTGACGTACCGCGCCACCGAAATCGTCAGCAGCTTCAACATATACATCGACCGGAATATCGACCTGCGCACGGATAGCGGCAATTTGTGCAAGTGAGAGATCAGTCGTGAGATTCAAGGTAGAGGCTCCCAAATCTTCATAGAGCGCCGCCGTTGCTGGGTTATTACATGGCAGAGCCACAGATGTCTTCAATATGAAGTCACTTGGTAGGTCGCCCTTTCGCTTTGCCTCACCTAAAACTTTGAGTAATCCAACATCTCCAACCAGAATCGAGCGCACTCCAAGAGCGGCGCCGTGCAGAACATCTTCCATGGCGAATCGAACTTGATCTGCGCCGCGAAGTGATGGGTGAACTGTTGCGCTCGAAGTCCCGACTGTTGCGCGACCGATATCCCACGAAGAACGTGGTCCAACAAAGAGACAGACCTCAGCGCCAGCCTCTTTACCGAGCGCCAGATACTCCGTTATCTCTTCATCGCGAAGCATCATGATTCCACTACCTTGACTTGCCCGATGGAAATCAAGCGAATACTTCTTTGCCTCGTCCATGACCGCGCGCATCGCAGCAGGACCCTCTACGGAAGGAATCTCAACTTTCCAACGGGCACCGTCGCTAAAGCGCTTTGCGCTCTCGGGAAGTCCATCGAGGTCCTCGTAACCAACTCCCTGCGCAGCAAGTGCAGCAATCGCGCGCTTCATCGGCCCTTGCGGATCGCGAGTGCTCTTCCATTCGTTACCTGAAGTCTGCGCTGCCATTTTTAACTCCTCGCCTTTGCTACCGCTGCCAAGAATGCTTTCACATTACCTTCAATTGCGTCTAATCCACCTTTGATGAGCGGACCACCCACGCCGACGATATTGGCGCCAGCTGCGAACCAATCCCCCACCGACTCTGCGCTCAAGCCTCCAGTCGGACACCAGAAATTTCCTGGGAAGGGATCACGAAGCGCCTTTAAATGTCCAGGGCCAAAAGTCGATGCCGGAAATAGTTTCAAGATATCTGCGCCATATTTTTTCGCCGCCGCCACTTCACTTGGCGTCGCAACTCCTGGAAGTGAGAGTAAACCCTGTCGCTTGGTCTCTCCGATTACCTCTTCATCTGTGTTCGGCGAAACGATAAAAGTGGCGCCTGCATTCTTTGCGCGCACAACATCTGCACTCTCGACAACAGTCCCTACACCTACTTGAACGCCACTTTGTGCCGCGAGGCGTTCGATAATCCGAAGTGCACCTGGATTAGTCAAAGTAATTTCGATAGTGGTCAATCCTGAGGCGACTATCCGTTCTGCAACGCGTTGCCCTAACTCTTCATCAGGCATGCGCACAATGGCAACAGCACCTGCACGTAAAAGATCTTCTCTGGTAACCATTCTCACTTCGCCTTTCCTAGAATCTCCTCGACAAAACTCTTATCCGTAATTCCATTCTTGCCGCGAGGCAAGCCAGCCCAATCACCGAATTGACTCGCTACTCGCGCGCCAGAGATTGTTCCTTGAGCAACCGCATCGCCAATCGTTAGATCTGCGAGCAAACCTGAAATCACTCCACTGGTGAACGCATCCCCTGATCCCACTGGATCAACCGACTGCACGCGAGGTGGGTGAACGGTATGCACAGCTCCTTCGACAGCATAAGTTAGCAATTCCGGACCTTTGGTCATGATGGCACAGGTATTGCCGCGAGCAGCAGCGATTCGAAGTGCTTCCTGCGGGTCGCTCGCACCAAAGACGGCGCAATACTCATCTTCACCACCGATTAGTAAATCAACATCACGCGCTAACGGTTCGAGAACTTTCCGGGCTTGCTCCTCGCTCCACAATTTCCGCCGAATATTGAGATCAAAGCTCTTCTTTATGCCGTGCTTTCGCGCTGACGCTAAACCTGCTGCAACGGTTGCAGCGGCG
>CAZLOJ010000048.1:2099-7692 GCA_964561165.1 uncultured Bifidobacterium sp.
GCGATGACAGCGCTACCTAATTGATCATTTCCCATCAAAGTAAAGAAATGCGCCGATAGACCAAGTCTCGAAACACCGACAGCGACATTGCCTTCAGCTCCTGCTGTGCTTCGCGAATACGTACGAGCAGTCAGCACCGAGTCGGTGTCGTTGGCGAGAAAAAGCGCCATGGCTTCACCGAAGGTGTACAGATCAGGCATTGGCGGCTGCTGCCGAGAAGGTAAAAGTATTAGTCATCTTGCCACGTACTCCAGGAGATGCAATAAAAGTCATGCCTGCCTCAGGAGCCTCTCCAGCTTCATCGTCATCGCGGGCACTAGTGATAATCAATTGATCGAGATTTGCACCGGCGAATGCGCCGGAGGTAATTCTCCGCGCTGGCAAGTCAATCTGCTCTATTAACTTTCCATTCTGACCATCAAAACATCTAATTGCAGAACCCTCCCAGAACGCAACCCAGAGATTGTCGCTGGCATCCATGCAGAAACCATCTGGCATTCCAAACTCATCAGGGAAATTGATGAAGGTGCGGCGATTTTTTATTTCACGCTCTTCTACATCAAATTTATCCACGCGTCGAAGTGGTGTATCTACGTAGAACATGGACTTTTGGTCAACGGTCCAATCAATGCCATTACTAATAGTCACATCACCAAAGAGGCGACGAATATGGTGGCCACCTTTTTGTAATTGATAAAGCGCACCAGCATTAGTTTCAAAGTCATAGGTCATAGAACCTAAAAAGAGATCCCCCCACGGAGCGACCTTTGCATCATTCCAACGAAGATTTTTCGATTGCAGATAACCATCAGCTTCAACCCGACCAGGAACTTTTCGATAATTACCGGAGAGATCACGCACATGTGGCCCATGGGCGGTGCCGAGTAATTCGCCACCTTCAGCTAGCGGAATGACGAACCCAACATCCTCAGGCGTTTGGTACTCCCCAACTTCACCACTGTCGAGGTTGCGCCACCGGACAGCCTTGCCGTAGATATCAACCCACATCACATGGTTATTGCTCGCACCTGACGAGGTGGGACCTTCACCAAGAACATTTCGACGGGAATCAAAAACTTCTGCCTTCAGTGCCATGATTGCAAGCCTCTCACTATTGCCTTTCACCCAGTAGCCTAGGGGTACTTTAGAGGAGGGGAAATGGCAGATACGCCTTTGGCACAAGCCCTTCGCTCACTTCTTGGCCCAGATCGAGTCCTTGATGACCCTGCTGCGCGGGAAGCGTATAGCCGCGATGCCACACCCTTATTTAAAGGACTGCCCGAGGTAATCGTCACACCGCACTCAACCGCAGAAGTGAGCGAGGTGGTCAACTTCGCACGTAAATCGAAGACCCCAATAATCGCTCGCGGTGCTGGCAGTAATTTGTGTGCAGCAACAGTGCCATTACAAGGCGGCATCGTGTTAAGCATGATGCAGATGAAACAAATTGTTGAAGTCAATCGCAATGAACTATTGGCAGTTGTGCAACCAGGCGTTTCCACACAGCAACTTGATGAAGCGGTCGCCAAAGAGGGCTTGATGTACGTGCCAGATCCTGGCTCAAAGACTGTTTCGACAATCGGTGGCAATGTTGCAACTAGCGCAGGTGGTTTACGTGGCTTGAAATACGGCACTACAAAGAACTACATCCTTGGAGTCGAAGCTGTACTTGGTACCGGCGAAATTATTCGAACTGGCGGCCGGCTCGTCAAAGATGTTGCCGGATACGACATCACGAGATTACTGATCGGTAGTGAGGGCACGCTCGCCATATTTACTGAGATCACCACAGTGCTTAGTCCGCGACCCAAGGCTTCGAAATATGGCGTTGCGTATTTCAATAATCTCGCCGATGCATCTGTTGCAGTTGACTCGATTGTGGCAAGTGGGATTTTGCCCGCGACCTTGGAGTTTTTAGATAACACTTGCATAAAAGCGGTTGAAGATTTTGCTCACCTTGGCCTCGACAAGGAGGCTGGGGCGCTCCTGCTATTCGGTGACGATGGCAGCGCAGAGAGCGTTGCGAAGGCAGTCACTGAAATGGCAGATATCTCCTCCTCCGCTCGAGGAGTGCGTGCGGTGACGCTTGCGCCAGATGTAGCTGCTGCAGAAGCGCTGCTCTATGCCCGCAGATGTTCACTTCCTGCACTCGCTCGCCTTGGCTCAATGTCGATTCTTGAAGATATCTCAGTACCTCGTCCTCAAATGAGTAAAGCGGCCGATGCCATCGAACGAATTGGTGAGAAGCACTCCCTACTTATCGGAACTTTTGGCCATGCTGGTGACGGAAACCTGCATCCAACGATTGTCATTAACAAAGATGATGCTGACGAAGTTGCGCGGGCAGAGAAATCATTAGCAGACATTTTCAATCTCGCATTAGAACTTGGCGGAACAATCACTGGCGAACATGGCGTCGGCAGCGCCAAGCTCCCTTACTTACGACAAAAACTCGGTGATGTCTCGCTCGCGCTCCATCGAAATATCAAATCAGTATTCGATCCCGATGGAATTCTTAACCCTGGTCGTGTGGGCTCATGAACGAAGATCGCCCACTAGGAAAATTCACTCAATCAAAACTTGATCGCTGCATCTCATGCGGTTACTGCTTGCCCGCCTGCCCTACCTATCAATTAACCGGTGAAGAACAATCCTCGCCTCGTGGTCGCATCACATTGATGCGAGCTCTCCAAGATGGCCGCTTACCGTTTGCTGATACTGGCGCACAAGAGCAAGCATCGTTCTGCCTCGGATGCCGCGCATGTGAACCGGTCTGTCCAGCAGGTGTGGAGTACGGCGTGCTACTTGAAGAGTGGCGCGATATCACCTGGCGCGGACGTAAACGTCCATTAATCATCAAAGCGCTCTTCCAACTGGTTAATGCTCCATGGCGCGTGAACCTCATGAGCGCTCTCTCCCCCATTGCGCGAAATCGACGAGCTTCCACTGACGTACACCTCGCGCTTGGCTGCTTCGAGCGCCGGCTTTTTCCAAAGGTGAGTAAGGCGGTTGCGCGACTTGCACCAGAGGTTTCCATCGATCGCTCGCAAGGATGTTGTGGCGCGCTCCATGCGCATAACGGAGACCTCGAGGGTGGCAACGAGCTAGCCAAACAACTCGGCGAAAAGCTTCCCGGAACGATTCTCTCTACGGCTGGCGGTTGTGCAGCGCATCTCTCCTCAGTGCTGGGCAAGGAACGAGTTCAAGAATTCTCACAATGGTGGGAGAAATCGCTAACACCAATCATGAAGAACGGGAAGCCGATTCGGGTTGGGCTACAAGATTCGTGTCACTTAAGAAATGGCATGGGCGTCTTTAAAGAACCACGAAAGATCTTGGAGCAACTTGGCGACTACGTCGAAGTTCCAAATGCGCAGGGATGTTGTGGCGCCGCTGGAAGTTACTCACTATTACGTTCACGCGATAGCAAGCGAGTCATCGCTCCTAAAGTTGCAGCGATTAAAGCACTTGAGCTTGATTTTCTCGTCAGCGTGAACCCTGGATGTACGCGCCAACTTAAGAGCGCGCTCCGTAAAGCACGGGTGAAAACTAAAGTGGTGCACATCGCAGAATTGATAGCGCTTGCTCCATGAGCGAGGTTTTTGCGCAGCGCACCCTCGAGAAATTGCTCGGCAAACATGATTTCACTGTAGAGCTGCTCTCTGGTGGCGTTTCTTGCGATACCGCCAAAGTCTCTTGGGCAGGCACGAATGGTGCCGTCGTAAAACGTGCATTAGCCCAATTGAGAGTTCCCGGACAATGGGAAGCTGATGTCGACCGAATTCTCGCTGAGGCAGATGCAATCGAGCTTTTTGGCGCCATTACGCCAGAGAATGTGCCGCAACTAATTTCAAGAAGCGATGAAGAACTTGCCATTGCCATCGAATTGGCAGCAGCAGATATGCATGACTGGCGATATTCGATGCTCTCCGGAATTGTGGAGCCAGAAGTTGGCACGACATTAGGAAGAGTTCTCGCAACATGGCATACCAAGACGCGGGCTCGCGCGTTGCCTGGTCGAATTGCCGCGGGAAAGAAGCGATTATTCGATCTGCGTGCGGGTGCGTTCTACGGTGGCATGGCGCGCACCTGGCCAGAGTTCGCTCCCCTCATTAATGAACTATCGACAGAGCTGATGGAATCTCAAGAGTGCGCAGTACACGGCGACTTCAGTCCTAAAAATGTTCTGCATGGACCAAGTGGAACGTGGGTCTTGGATTTTGAAGTGACGCATCAAGGCGCCCCGGTCTTCGATTTGGCATATATGTGCGCCCACTTGAACCTAAAGGCAATCAAACTGCAAGCGCAACGAGATTTACTAGCGCAGACAGTGCAGAACTTTCTCCACTCGTACGAAGCTCATGGGGGCGAAATTCCGAAGAATATTTCATCCCATGCAGGGACCATCATGGCTGTGCGAGTTGTAGGCATCTCGCAGGTGAACTACCTATTCGATGATGAGAAATCATTAGCAGCAGCGCGCGCTAAAGAGTTACTGAATGGTGCGTCGGTTCTTATCCCTTGAGCGATCCGCTCAGTAAGCCACGCAAGAAATAGCGACCGAGGAAGATGTAGACGATAAGGGTTGGCAACGAGACGATTAAGGACGCCGTCATATTCAAGCCATAGAAGACTTGGTTGCTTGAACCAGTGATGAAGTTCAGCGCAGTTGTCGCAACGGAAAGCTTTGGTGAGCCACCAGTCAAGAAGATTGCGAATAAAAAGTCGTTCCACGCCGAGGTGAACTGCCAGATGAGGACGACAACGAATGCAGGTAATGAAAGTGGCAGAATGATCGAGCGATAGATTCGGATTCGTGACGCCTTATCAACTAGCCCTGCCTCGATTAATTCATCCGGAATGCTTGCGTAGTAATTTCTGAAAATGAGGGTACAGATCGGAATTCCATAAATTACGTGCGCCATGACCAGCACATAAATTGTTTTGTTGACCCCTAAGTTTGTAACAAATTGCACCAACGGAATCATCACCGCCTGGTAAGGAATGAACATTCCAAAGAGGAAGAGCGTAAAGACCACATTTGAGCCTGGGAACTTCCACTTAGCGAACACGTATCCATTGATCGACCCGATAATTGCCGAGATGATCGAAGATTGGAGGACGAAAAAGAGCGTTCGAAGCATCGATTCACCCAAGCTAAATGCCGAGAAGTAATCGCCGCCACTCCACGCCGTTGGCCAAGCAGAAAAATCCAAACTCTTTGGTAAATCGAAAGCATTTACCAGGTAGACATCCTTAACGCCTTTGAGCGAATTGACCACCAAAACATAAATCGGCATCACAATCAGGAACCAGATGAAGGTGAGTGAGGCGTATCGGAAAATCAACCAGAATTGTTCTTTTCCGGAGCGCTTTCTCTTATTCGCCAGCGGAGTGATTTTCCTCTCGAGCAATTCGGCGCTCATCGATTCTCCTCTTCCTGCTTAATAACCCAACGTAGGTAAGGAACGATAATCAAGGCAATGAGAAGCAAAAGAACGACTGCAATAGCAGTTCCCTTGGCGTAGTTTCGCTGATCGAATGTGGACTCCCACATGTAGACAGCAACAACTTGGGTGACATAAGACTTTCC
>CAZLOJ010000049.1:0-7598 GCA_964561165.1 uncultured Bifidobacterium sp.
CGCTATCGCCAGGGCGAGCAGCAGCAGCATTTGTCACTGCACCAAAACCAGTTGTCACTGAGCAACCAATGAGCGCAGCTTTCTCAAGCGGCATATCTTTTCTGATTTTGATTGCCGAAGTTGCTGGGACGACAACATATGGCGCGTACGTTGCTGGCCCATAATGGAGAACAGGCTTTCCGGTTTCAACATCGGTAAAGCGCCCGGTGTTATCAAATCCAATCGCACCAAATGGTGATGGACCGTAGCAATAAGCAGGCTTGCCATTAAGACATTGTGCGCAGGTGCCACAGTTGAGCAACCACGAGATGATGACGTGATCGCCAGGAACCAAAGTAGTAACAGCAGAACCAACCGACTCAACAACGCCAGCGCCTTCGTCACCAAGGATCATCGGCATCGGCGTCTCATGGGAACCGTCATAAGCATGCAAACATGAATGGCAAACGCCCGATGCAGCCATCTTCACGCGCACCTCATGCGGCGCAGGATCAGCAACCTCCACCTTCTTCATCGGCATCGGCGTATTCGCTGCTACAAGAACCGGGACTTCCATGAGAAGGCTTGCCATCGTTGCTCCTTATATATAGGGGTATGCAAGTAGGGAAGTGAGCCTATTGCCGGCTAATTCTGCGGGCAATCACCATTTCGCCCAGCGAAACAACGCAGCCACCTCGATAAGGTGAATCCATGGCGATTTGGGTCTGTGGTGAGGCGCTCATCGACAAGATCACCTCAGGTGGCCAGCTCCGTGAGATCCCCGGCGGTGGCCCAGCAAATACTGCACATGCGCTGGCCCGTCTTGAGTTAGCGAGCGAATTCATCGGTGGGCTTTCCAGCGATGCATATGGTCAGATGATGCGCGAGCAATTCACTGCAGCAGGTGTGGGATTGCGCTTTACACCTACCCATGAACTTCCTACCTGCACAGCAAATGTCACCATCGCTGCTGATGGCAGCGCGAGTTATCACTTCATCATCGATGGCACAGCAACATTTGCCTACGATGAGAAATCACTCCCACGTATTAATCGTGACGAAGTCGATGCGCTCTACTTTGGCACGCTCGCGGCAATCGTCGAACCTGGTGCAAGCGTTCTCTTCGAGTGGATGAAAAGTGCAGTCGGAAAAGTCCCCATTATTTTCGATCCAAATATTCGACCGACTGTATTAGGAGATCGCGAGCGCTACCAAGCATCGGTCGCGCGATTCTTACAGATTGCAGATGTTGTAAAAGCGAGCAGTGAAGATATTGCATGGCTCTATCCCGAGATGCATGAATTTGAAGTGGCAAAGAGTTGGTTGGCGCATGGCGTACAACTTGTCGTCATCACCCGTGGCGAAAAAGGATTGGTCGGAATCACAGCAGATCATGTCATCGAGGTGCCTGGCATCGAGGTGGATGTGGTTGATACCGTCGGTGCTGGCGATACCGTGGGCGCGATTCTCGCTGAGGGAATCGTCACACATGGACTCGAACGAGCGCTCGCCGCCGAGCTTTCCCACATTTTGCATCGCGCTGTGCAAGCATCAGCTATTACCTGCTCTAGACAAGGCGCCCAACCACCATATAAGAAGGAACTATGAAACAGATCATCAAGGGTGATGAGATCACCGTCGAAATCGATTTAGAACATGGCGCACGCCTCTCCTCAGTGCAGTGGGGTGGCTACGAGTTCTCGGTCCCACAGCGCGAGAACATCCTCCATTGGGGTTGGTATCCGATGATCCCGTGGGCAGGGCGCGTACTCCATGGCAAGTTCCGCCATAAAGATGGGCGCGAAGAACAATTGCCCACCAATGTGATTCCACCGCATGCGATTCACGGTTTGGGATTTCTCATGCCCTGGGAAGATTGCGGTAATGGTGTAAGTCGCGTTGATTTCCCAGCGCCATATAACGGTGCGAGCGCTGAGTTGCGCGTCTCTGTTTCAGGCAATGTATTGAATTATGAATTGGAGTATTTCGCTGGCGATTGCGACCTACCAGGTTGGGCGGGAATTCATACCTGGTTCCCACGTGAGATCGGTGGCGGTGCGCAGAGCGCCGAAGTGATTTTCACTGCCGAGAAGATGCTCAAAGTCGATGAAACGTTGATGCCTAATGGTGAATTCATCTCGCCCATCACGCCACAACCGTGGGATGACGTGTTCTTCAATCCGATCGGCACGCCAACCACGCTCTGGAAGGGTGGCGCGAAACTTGAAGTGACATCACCAACGCCATGGTGGGTCGTTTATACGCTCGATAGTGAAGGCGTCTGCATCGAACCGCAGACTGCGCCACCTAATGCGCAGAATTTGGGTTATGACTTGAGCAAGTCAAATCTCTTGCAAGCACAATTCACTTTCTCGAAAGCGTAATTGGCGGGCGACACGGAAATGAAACGCGAAACTAGTGGTGGCTTTAGCAGCCATGAATTACTCGCTGAAGAAGAGGAGTTAATCCTCCAGAAACTTGATGCAGGCGATTGCGTGGCTCTTGGTGAAGTAGCGGTGCGAATTGCTCGAGCAAAGAACTTGCCCGTTGCCATCGAGGTACGTATCGATGACTGGGTGGTCTTTCATGCATCACTTCCTGGGTCAACGCCAGAGAATGATTCGTGGATTGCACGTAAAGCGCGTGTGGTCGCTAGTGATGGTCACTCATCAATGTATGAACGTGTTGCCGCCGAAGAAGAGGGCGTCGATGAGCTCACCTGGTATGCGATGAATAATCTCCCCGAAGAGACGCATGCGCTCCATGGTGGTGGGTACCCGTTGCATGTGGTGGGCGAGGGACATTGCGGAACGATTTTGGTTAGTGGCGTGCCACAAGTTGATGACCATAAATTAGCTGTCGCAGCGTTACGGGAATTCTTAGGGAAGTAATAATGATTGATCGCGACCACCTTGCCTACTTGATGGCGCGCGAGCGCGAACGATTCCGCGCACTACATCCAAAATCTGCTGCGCTCTCCGAGAAGGCAAAGACGCATATGCCAGATGGTGTGCCGATGTCGTGGATGGCGAAGTGGCCGGGTGGATTTCCACTCTTTGTCTCGAGCGCAAAGGGCGCACACTTTCGCGATGTCGATGGAATCGATTATGTAGACCTCTGTTTGGGGGACACCGGTTCGATGACTGGCCATTCACCCGATTCAACCGTTGCTGCGATACATAAGCAGATTGATAAGGGCATCACGATGATGTTGCCCAGTGAAGATGCGCTCGTAGTCTCTGAGGAGTTAAGTCGTCGTTTTGGTCTGCCATTGTGGCAATTCACGGTCTCGGCAACTGATGCCAATCGGCATGTGATCCGTTATGCGCGGATGCTTACTGGTCGCCCGAAGATCGTGGTGATTGATCGGTGCTATCACGGAAGTGTGGACGAGACTTTTGCAACACTCGACAGTAACAATCACACAGTTGCACGCGAGGGAAACATTGGCGCGCCAGTAGCGCTCGATACAACGACGACTGTTGTTGAGTTTAATGATCTTGGCGCAATGGAACGTGCGCTCAAAACTGGAGATATCGCAGCAATCTTGTTAGAACCTGCAATGACTAATGTCGGCATCGTCCTACCAGAGCCGGGATATCTTGAAGAGTTACAACGTCTAGCAAAACAATATGGCTCATATTTAATTCTTGATGAGACGCACACGATTTCCTATGGACCTGGTGGTATGACTGGCTCACTCGGTTTGAAGCCAGATTTCCTTACTATCGGAAAAGCAATTGGTGGCGGAATTCCAACGGGGACTTTTGGAATGACGCGCGAGATTGCCGCGAAGATAAAAGAATTCGTGCAATTGGATCTCGTGGATACCGGTGGAGTTGGCGGCACGCTCGCTGGTAATGCGCTTTCGCTCGCAGCGATGCGCGCGACATTGACAGAGGTGTTAACCGAGCAGGCGTACGCGAGGATGATTCCGCTGGCCGATCGTTGGGCTGATGGAGTTGAAGGGGTAGTCCGAGAATTTGCGCTCTCGTGGCATGTGAATCGATTAGGTGCGCGCGCGGAGTACACATTTACGGTGCGCGCTCCACGTACTGGACGCGAAGCTGCTGATGCAGGAGATTTTGAGTTAGAGCAGTATCTCCATCTATATCTGCTCAACGAAGGCTTCTTATTGACGCCGTTTCACAATATGGCGCTTATCTCACCGGATACGACAGAGGCAGATATTGATGCGCATACCCGAGCATTTAGAAATATGTGTCGGGAGCTAGTTCAGAAATAACGCGTGACCTGGCAGACTCACCGCCATGAGACCTGCGCGCATTCTGATTGTCGAGGATGACCCCTTCATTCGCACCACTCTTGCGGCAGCGATTCGTGCGCAGAACTTCGATGTTGTGGGCGCAACCGGCGTTGCTCAGGAGGCGCTGCGCATTCAAGCGCAGAGCCCCTTTGATATTGCGATGCTGGATTTCGATTTGGGGCCTGGACCAACTGGTATCGATGTCGCACATGCCCTGCGCTCACGTCAGGCAAACTTAGGAATCATCATCCTTTCTACATTTAGAGATCCGCGACTACTCACTACCAAATTGCCGCCGCTACCTGCCGGTGCGCTCTATTTGTGTAAGCAAGATATTGATGATGTACGGAAGATCATCGAGCAGATTTATGTAGTGAATGAAACTCGATTTGGCCGCGTTGTACGAAAGATCTTCCCGAAGCGGGAGCCAATTCCATTAACCACGATGCAAATTGAGATTCTCGGGATGGTTGCGCGCGGTCTGACTACCGCTGAGATTGCGCGACAACGGGGCGTGAGTGAGAAGGCAGTTGAGAACACGATTGCGCGGATCTACACGCAATTGCAATTGCCGCGCGATTCGACGCAGAATCAACGGGTGCATTTAACTCGCGCATATATGCGCTTGGCGGGGAAATCTAGGTAACCGTGTTACCTAACGCTGTTACATCGATTCTCGAACGAGTCACGGGAAGTTATATCTTCACCTTGCGCACCTATCTGCTCTTCTCAATTTTCGGACCGTTAGGCGTTGCGATTACCATTCCACAGGGAGAGATCACGCTCGCGCAGCGTGGCTACTGGTTACTAGTGGGTGTGATTTCTGAGCTCGCACTTGGCCTATTCATGCTCTTTGTTTCATACGCGATTTTGCCGAGCGTGCAACGTAAACCCAAACCTCTCGTCAAGATTCTATTTTTAGTTGCTGCCGGCGGTGCGCTCCGTGGGGTCATCATTAATCTTGCGCCGACTATTTTTGGATTAAACGACGAGGTAAACATACTTTTACGGGCGCTGAATTCGGCAATAACGGTGACTATTGCCATGGCTGCGATTGGATTTATCACCGAGGGGCAGGAGCGGTATATCCAGGAATATCAGGATCTTTATCGCCGTTTTCTCCTTCTCAAAAGGGAGCGGCAGATTTACATAACAACTAAGCCCGCAGAGCGATTGAGCGAAGTTTCGACATACATCGACAAAGTAACTGCCACTCTTCGGGGGCGTCTGGCTTCACTCGACGAGAGTGAGATTTCCGATGAGGATGCGTCGGCTGTTGCGGAGGACATTAAACAGATCATCGAGAAGAAAATTCGGCCGCTAAGCCACAGGTTATGGCTCGATCGTTCAAATCATGTACTGCGTTTTCGTTTTAGTCGTTTGATAGCGGATTCGCTGTTGGCGAAACAAGTGCCTTTTATCGCAATTTCCGTGTTTTTCTTCTCAGTACATTTCATTGGGATTGCGATTCCTGAGGGGTTGGTTGTCGCAACTGGAACGGCGGTAGCTGCGACCATCTCGATTTTTGCGATTTTATTTGTAGAGGATATTTTGCGCGATCGCCATATTGTTATCGGCAAATGGCTGCACCCTGTAATCCTCTTATTAATTGGAGTGATTCCATCGTCAATCACTATGCAGATGCTAGAGATGCTCAGCACCGGTCGCCCGAATGCATATATTTTCTGGCTGCTATCGATTATGAACCTGGTTGTCACAATCATCATCACGATGATCAATCAGATTTTCTCGGACCGAGCCAAAATACTCGAGTTACTTGATAAGTCAGTCACTGATGATTTGTTAGAAGAGCACTTACACACCCTGGCGAAGATGAATCAAGATTCGGAGATTGCAACGTACCTGCATGGTTCGCTGCAGGCGGAGCTAACGGCTATCGCGATGCAGTTGCAGCAGGCGGCAACCGCCGGCGATGCGATTGGTGTGCGAAAGATGGTGAAGATGGCACAGATTGTCATCAATCGAGATATTTCTGAAGACTTCATTTCGCATGAGCGTTCGCCTCTCGATAAGTTAAATGACTTCGCTAGTGCGTGGCGTGGGATTGCAGAGGTAAAACTCTCGTTAGCTGATACCGAGAATTATTCGCCGGATTTCTTAAGTGATGTTTCGCAGTTGGTCGAGGAGGCGGTCTCTTCTGCAGTACGTTTTGGTTTGGCGACCGCGGTGGAAGTGAAGGGTCAACGCGAAGGAAATTATTTCCATTTGATGATTAGCGATAACGGTCGCACTATTAATTCAGGTAATGGGGTTAATGGCGCTATCGGGGCTCCGGGATTAGGGAGCCGGATTCTGGATGAGTTGGCTCCGGAGCTCTGGAAGCGGAAATTTATGGATCATGGGACGGTTCTGGACATTCACCTGCCCGCCCACAACCAAGCGCTCAGGCCGTAACCCGGCGAGCCTGAGAGCGCACCTCCTGAATGAGGGGGTTACCCCACCCCCTATTTCCTCAGGGCTCAACGGATGGGAATACTTGGGGATACCTCGCCCCCGATAGCTGACGCGCTGCGCTCGGTTGTCCCTCGAACGGAGTACATCGAAGCCGTGAAGATCATCCGCCGTAAGAATAAAAACGGCACCCAGATCGAGGCGACTTCGCAAGGCGCTAATGGCGCGACTGTTGAGATTTCTCATCCCGCTTGGATAAACGCAGTAAGTCAAAGTAAATCTGGCAGGACTGGACTCATTCTTCAGAATGGCACCAAGCTCCATAATGATTATGGAAAAGGCGTTCGAGTTGTCACCTTCTCCGATGGGCTTACGTTAGAGACTGAAGAAGTTAAATCGGCACCAACGCCTATGGGAAAGCGAAGAACTCTTTGGTACACACTCGGCATTCCAGGTATAGCCTCATTTTTTGTCGTACGCGACACAACAGGTGTTCCATACATCAATATTCCATCGGGCGCCTCTCAAGCGAGCGCATCTGAGGGATTCGAGCGCCTGAGCGTTCACCAATTTACCTCGCAACTTGAAAAAGAAAATGTTGGCTTGCAAGTTAAAGTTGCAAAAGATCAATCTCTGCAATTTGTTGCTAAAGATAAAACCGAAGTAACAATTCGACAATCGGGTGAGATTGAGATTCAAGTCAAACAAGGTGAGAATGTAACGAGAGTTTTTACAGATAAACAGAATGTTGTTTCCCAGGTTAATAACACAAATACTATTG
Source organism: uncultured Bifidobacterium sp. (assembly GCA_964561165.1). GTDB lineage: Bacteria > Actinomycetota > Actinomycetes > Nanopelagicales > Nanopelagicaceae > IMCC26077. The sequence goes on from CAZLOJ010000049.1 coordinate 7,440, forward strand.
CTGAACCTGACCAAGTGATTGTCGTTCAAGATAATCAAGTTCAAAGTATTGTCACTGCTGAAAAAATTGTAGTGCCGTTGCAAGATGGAAGAGAATTTGTTCAACCTGCAGTAGGGGATGGACAAATTGTCTTAGCTGATGGAAATGTTGTTGCGCCAC
>CAZLOJ010000050.1:0-2440 GCA_964561165.1 uncultured Bifidobacterium sp.
TTAACGGGAATGAGCCGCGCGAGTCTGTCATCGACACAAAGTTCACCGCCCGCGCAAGCAGCCAAGGTGCGCGCTAAATGTCAGAGCAAGTGGCAAATGCACAGCGACTAGTGCGAGAGCTAGTTGATCTATCGACGCTTTATCGTTCCGTAGAGTTACTAGAGCGATTAGAGGTACTCCTCGCAGATTTCATCATCTGCGTTGTGAGCGGTAATAGATTGCACGCTGCAGATTCGTTACTTAAGAACGATGGCGCAATCGGGCTCGCGACACGATTGGCGAGTCAGTCCGCATATGAAGATAAAGATGATCTTGATTGGTCCGCAGTGAACCATCCAGGCTCTGTCGTATTCGCGGCTAGTTTTGCAATTGCTTTGGAGCATCCGAAGTACCGCGAGAATTTCCTTGCATCAGCGTTAGCCGGTATGCGAGCAAGCGCTTCAGCAGCACATTTTTTCGGTCCAGGACACCGTAAGCGCTGGCACATCACAGCAACCGCTGGCACTTTCGGTGCCGTTTGTGCTGCTTCAGCCGCCCTTAACCTTGATAACGCAACTGCGCAGAAAGCGCTGCACTTAGCAGGCACAAATATGGGTGGCTTAGGTCAAGTCTCCCGAGAATTGCAGGGCACGCCGCGATTTAATCGCGCAGCGGCGGCAGCGCTTGGCGTTGCATCGGCCTTCGGCGCATATGAGGGGATTCCTGCAATAGAGAATCTCTGGGATGGCGATCGTGGTCTGCTTGAAGTTTTTGATCTTGCTGGCGTCATCACAGATGGTGCACTGATCAAAGACGGCATCTCGACAGTGCGGGTGCGCACCTTTCCCGCCACCGGCTTTATTCAAAGTGCGCTTTTAGGTGTGAGCCAGTTGGCTCAGCAACATAGCGCTAGTGGTGAACTCAAACGCCTCACGGTCACAGTGAACAGTGGCGTCTTTCCCATTCTTAATGATCCAAAGAAAGAACGATGGTGGAACCTTGCGCTTAATAGCGCTGCAGCATGGGCTTCTAAAGATCCCATGGTGCTTACGCCAGCAGTTCAGATTGAGAATTTAGTCCATGCAGTGGGCGGTGATCTCCCGCTTGGAAGTGCACATATTCGCGCTGAAACTTCTGAGGGAGTTTTTGAACTCACCATTGATCAAGCCCCAGGACTTGATCTGTTCGCTGCTCATGAAGTCGCATGGCGCGAAGCAAAATGGAGCTCAATGATTGGTGCTGACTATGTCGAAATTGTTAATTGTGTGAAGGCTTTAATTAGTGAGCAAGCAAATGATTCGACATGGGCGCGCATCAACCAATTCTTGCGAGAGGGGTAAAACGCATGGCCCTACATCCAATAATAAAAGAGTTTCAGGATATGTTGGCAAAGACTCCAACGAAACCTCAATGGGAATCGACTCCAGCCGAAGTGCGCGCAATAGCGGGTCAAAAATGGAAATCCGAATATCTAGGTAGCGCCGACAGTGTGGCCAGAATCGAATACCGTTACATATCAGGTCCGACGGCAGAGTTGCCTGTCAAGATCTACACCCCACACGGTGCTGGACCTTTTCCAGCCGTCATTTTCTTTCATGGTGGTGGCTGGGTGGCAGGCAATATCGAACTCAACGGTGTACAACACCAACAATTAGCTCACGACAGCCGTTCCGTAGTAGTAGCCGTCAATTACCAGAAAGCGCCAGAACACTCTTTCCCAACTCCGTTTGATGATTGTTACGCAACTACTGAGTGGGTCTTTGCAAACGCAGACGCTCTGCTAATCAACAAAGAGGAGATTGGCGTTGCTGGTGATAGCGCAGGTGGCAACTTAGCTGCTGCTGTAGCGTTAAAGGCCCGTGATGTAAACGGACCGAAGATTGCTTTTCAGATTCTGATTTATCCAGCGGTTGATTACAAATTTGATTATCCTTCCATGATTGATAACGCAACCGGGTATTCGCTAACGACTCAAGGTATGAAGTGGTACTGGGATCAATACATGGGAACTGAAGCAGATCTTGGAAATCCTTATTTCAGACCAATGGCTGAAACTAACTTGGCAGACCTTCCGCCTGCCTTCACGCTCACCGCAGAGCTCGATCCACTTCGCGATGAAGGGGAGCTCTACGCCAAGCGTTTGGGCGATGCAGGTGTCACAAGTGTGATCAAAAGATATGACTCGCTCATCCACGGTTTTATGTTGATGCAAGGCTTCTTGCCAGAAGCGCGCGAAGCAGTTAGAGATATTGCGGAAAATATCCGCGAATTCATCAATCCGAGGGTTTCATGACACATATAACGGGTTTCTTTCATGGCGGAATCACAGTCAAAGATATGGACACAGCGCTAGCTTTCTACCGCGATGGTTTGCAGCTCGAAGTCGCGTTTGACGTTATCAACGGGGCCGATTATCTCCGAAATGTATTAGCGCTACCCTTCTCTGAGATTCGAATCGTTT
>CAZLOJ010000050.1:2540-5664 GCA_964561165.1 uncultured Bifidobacterium sp.
GATTATGGCGCTGGGCACTTATGTCTTTACGTTGATGACATCGATGCCTTAGTGGCTCGCATGCATGGTCTTGGGTACAAAACGCGCAGCGCCCACGCGGTAGATATTGTTGCTGGCCCGAATATTGGCGCAAAAGTCGTCTATTTGATTGATCCTGATGGTTACCACGTGGAGCTCTTTCAGAAACCTAATAAGAGCTAGAACATCACGCTTCCGCCATCCTGGCTGAGCGCTTGCCCGGTGATGTACTTCGCTTCATCTGTGATCAGAAATCGAACCAATGCAGCGATCTCTTCAGGTTGGGCCGCTCTTTTCATAGGAATACTGTCAAGGCGAGTTGCCTCCAAATCGCTATAGGGAATCTCGCGTAACTCTGAAAGTCTATGTAAGACATGCTCTTGCATCGGAGTATCAGTTATGCCGGGCAAGATTGCATTCACGTTGATAGCACGCGATGCTAATACATGAGCCCACGAACGTGTCATAGCAAGCAGCGCAGTCTTCGATGAAGCGTAGACAGCGGTTTCTGGGGTCACAGTCAGGCGCGCAGAGACTGACGAGAGATTCACGATTGAACCACCATCGCTCATGACTTCGCTCAAATGGCTCATGAGATACCACGGTGCTTCGACGTTCACGGCATAGATATCTCGAATATCTTGAGTAGTGAAATCTCTGATTTTCTTTAGTCGAATCAACGCTGCGCCGTTAATGAGCGCATGCGCACCACGACCTGCCTTCACTACTTCTGCGCGACCTTCGTCATGTGCTAGATCAACAACCAAATGTTCTATCCCTGTTATCGCACTAAGTTGTTGAGCATTGATATCAACGCCAATCACTCGCATACCCTCATCGCGCAAGCGTTCTGCAACAGCTCTACCGATTCCACTTGAGGCGCCAGTTACGACCGCCAACTTTCCGTTAAGTGTCATGACTTTGCTAACTCTTTTCGTGTAAAAGCAATTGCTTGCTTTGCGACATCAATTTCTTCAAGGCCAGTATTGAGATTAGAAAGTTCGATGACAACTGGATCTGCGAAATTTCGCTCTCGCAAAATAGCCAGACATTGATCGGCGTGGGTATCACCTTGGCCGTAATAGACCGTTGGCCACCAGCCAGTTGGCGCTTCGTGGCCAGGCAGACAGAGCGTCTCCTTCAACTGGATCATGAACACTCGATCGAGATCGAGAGTTCTTAGGAGTTCAAAATGGTCATCGCCAACTCGTTTGGCGTTGCCCGTATCCAGACATAGACCCAGCGCTGGATTTCCAATGGAATCGATGAGTTCCACCAGGCGCATTACCGGAAAATCCGCGTGGTTCTCAATAGAGAGGCGAAGACCAAGTTCGCTAGCGAGCGCGGCCGCTTCGCGCAGTTGTGGCCGGAGAATCTCATGGCGCTGCGAAATCGAGTCTTGGAAGTTCTTCTGGTTGCCGAGCACGATTCGCATTTGAGTGGCGCCGACTTTGGCAGCAAGAGCAAGGTAATGGAGCACGCTCGCCTGAGCCTCTAGATTCTTTCCTCCGTTATATCCATTGGGATGGCCCCAGGTGAAAACAACCTCTCGTTCTTCAGGATTTACCTGCTTCCATCTGGCCACCTCGCGGATGACTTCATCATCACTGGGCATGTAAGAAGTTTGAATTGAGGCCAACGTGATGCGCTCGACATCGCAGAAATCGAAGAAGTCACGAAGCGACCACTTCGTTTCGGGCAGCGTCTCCCACGCAGTGATCTCGCCGTAGAAGCGATGAAAGCTGTAGCTATCGAGTCCTAATTTCATCGAGATAGCCAACCACCATCTACGGGAAGTAGTACCCCATGGAGGTAATCGGAAGCTGTTGCAGCAAGAAAGAGCGCAGGGCCAACCAGATCACTGGGCTCGCCCCACCGTCCGCTCGTTAATCGTGCGAGCACTTGATCATGTCGCACTGGATCGGTCCAGATGTGTTTATTCAATTTTGTTTTTATGTAGCCAGGTGCGATTGCATTCACATTTACGCCATGCGGCGCCCATTCGTTCGACAGCGCCTTGGTTAATTGACCAACGCCACCTTTTGCTGCTGCATATCCTGATGCGTTAAGCCCACCTTGGAATGTGAGCATCGATGCGATGTTGATGATCTTTCCTTTTTTTCGCTCAATCATCTGTGGCGCAACAGCTTGTGCAAGTCGGAACGTTGCTGTCAGATTTACTTGGATCTGTTCATGCCATGTATCTAACGACATCTGTGTGGCCGGTCCAGGAAAAACATTTCCGTGCGCTTGAATTAACACATCTATACCACCAAGAGTTTCGTCAGCTTGAGAAACGAACTTTTGAATTGATTCGTCAGACATTAAGTCTGCTTCGATAAATCGAACATTTGTACTTCCCGAATATGTCGCGCGCGCTTGGGCTGCCGACTCTTCGTTACGTGCGCTCACCACAACTTGGGTGCCAGCGGCAAGGAAGCCTGAAACCAGCCCCGCACCAATCCCGCCAGTGCCACCGGTTATAACTACTCGTTTTCCAGAAATATCGAAGAGTTCATCGATAATCGCCATGAAGTGCTCCATCTCTCAAGAACTGAGTGTTGAGTATTGCCTAGCTGCTCCCTAATATCTAGATTATCCGGGTAGCGGCAAAAATCTTTCACTAGATGATCAGGAGTTTGACGATGAGCATGGTTTGGCGAAACGACGCAGGTCTCGTTGGTAAATCAGTTGTAGTGACAGGTGCGGCTGGTGGAATCGGAAGTGCCGTCGCGCGCGGATTCGCCGAGGCAGGCTCGAAAGTTCTCTTGGTCGACATTCCAGGCGCACCACTTGATGATGTGCTCAAGTCATTGGCAGGTACAGGCCATCAGATCTTCCCATGCGATCTGTCAGACCTCGACGGGCATGCGAAAATTTTCGATAAGGCAGCAGAGGCAGCGGAAGTTGTTGCGCTTGCACACTGTGCTGCAGTTCTGCGTCGTCGCTCAACGGTTGACGATGTCACCGAAGAAGATTGGGATCTTCAAATTGATGTCAATATGAAGGCCACCTTCTTCTTAAATCGCTCGGCTCGAGATCACTTTAAGAAACACGGCACCAAGGCTTCGATTGTGAATTTCTCATCACAAGGTTGGTGGACTGG
>CAZLOJ010000050.1:5764-7321 GCA_964561165.1 uncultured Bifidobacterium sp.
GTCTCCGGCGGGCAGTTGATGTACTAACAGATTTACTAAACGAAGCACTAAACCGTGAGGCTCAGTGCCGCAATCCCAAGCGCCGTACAAATTGCGCTAACGATTACAACTCGTTCTGGCTTTCTCCGGTATGCAACAGTCTCAATCAAGATCACGGTAATGGGAATAGTGGCAAGGAAAGTTTGAACAACTAGTGGACTGCCATTTTGGATTGCGGTAATCGATGTCATCCAGCCGATTGCCATAAAGAATGAGCGCCGGACTAATTCAAAGAAGTCGCGGAATTTCAAGCCCACAGGTGGGAAGAGAACGATAAATGCAAGACCGGCGATGACCTGTCGGGCAACAAAGGTCTCTGGCATTCCAACGTTCTCATCCGCAAGTAGTTTGGCGATGATTGTGACAGCGCCATTTCCTAACGCCGCGATCAGCATGAACATAATGGTTTTCGCAGAATTTAGCCCTGAGATCGAATTACGTAACGGAAAGAGCGTGACTCCCATCAACAGTGTCACCAGCAGAATCTGAATGAGTGAAATCGAAGAGCTCAAGAAAATCGGGGAGAGAAGTAGAACTACAGCCGGTGCCATTGCTGGAGCTACTGAGCTGACTGATGCGGTGCTCTTTGCGACCATAGAAAAAAGGATGTACGCAACGAGTCCACTGGAGAGCGCCGCAATGATATGCAAATAGGGGACTGGTCCAGTAATAAGTTTCCACGATGGTCCGGTTCCAATGAAAGGAAGAGCGAATACCGCATTCAGAAGAAATAGTGGCCCGATTGCTTTGAAGATCGAGATGCGCAGCGTGACACCTTTAGTGAAAAACGTTCCGAAGGCGAAGGCGAGTGCAGCCGCACTTGCGAAGATGTAGAACATTTCTTCGTTACCCTCATTTCAATTCCAGAAGATTGCCGGAAAAGAGCCCGGAAATTTCCAGAATGAGCGCAGCGCTTCAAATAAATGGAGTTTCCAGTTATCCTGACTGTACACCTCAGAGGAGTACAGACCACAGAAGGCAAGGGGCGCAAATGAGCGTGCAGGAGAGTGGAGCGGCCAAGTTCCTTGTTGGGGATTACTTCAAGAATCCGTATCCGGTGTACCGACAACTTTTGCAGGAGTCGCCAATCTTCTGGAGCGATATCGCAAGAGCATGGATTGTTACACCATTTGATGAGGTGGAAAATGGCCTCAATAGCGATGATGTTTTCAATCAAAGCGAGCGGATGACGAAAGCATCATCACACCTTACGCAAGAGCAGTTATCGACGCTGCCTCATATTCTCACCAATCTAAGCAACTGGATCGTTTTCAAAGATCCACCAGCACACACACGCCTTCGACGATTGATTAGCAAGTCGTTCACTCCCCGCAGCATTGCCGCGTTTGAACCAAAGATCGAGAAGATAGTCAGCGATTTATTAGACACGGCTATGTCCAAGGATGTTTTCAACTTGGTAGACGATTTCTCTTTTCAGCTGCCGGCAATCGTGATCTGTGAGTTGTTGGGAATTCCGCTTGAAAAGCAGTGGGACCTCAAACGCTGGTCAGACGGGGT
>CAZLOJ010000051.1:0-7148 GCA_964561165.1 uncultured Bifidobacterium sp.
GATCGTGCGCCATCCCTCAGTGGAATCACTGGGGGATTTCGCATTAGTGGGGCCTCAACTAGGGAGTGAGAAATATGGGCGAGGAGATGACTGGCGCGCAGAGCTTGATCCGTTCTTTGGAGAACGCTGGCGTCGATGTCATGTTCGGAATCCCTGGCGGGGCGATCCTGCCTGCATACGACCCGATCTACGACAGCAAGATTCGCCACATCCTTGTTCGCCATGAACAGGGTGCAGGCCATGCTGCAACCGGTTACGCGCAAGCAACTGGTCGCGTGGGCACGTGCATTGCCACTTCTGGTCCAGGTGCAACGAATCTCGTCACGCCAATTGCCGACGCACAGATGGATTCAGTTCCGATGGTTGCGATCACAGGTCAAGTTCCTTCGAGCGCAATCGGTACTGATGCATTTCAAGAAGCGGATATCCGCGGCATCACAATGCCCATTACCAAACATAATTATTTAGTAACTCGTGCAGTCGATATTCCACGTGCAATCGCAGAGGCGTATCACATTGCAGCAAGTGGTCGACCGGGCACAGTTCTTGTTGATGTTGCTAAAGATGCGTTGCAGGAGAAGGTTAATTACGAATGGCCGAAGAATATCGATCTACCCGGCTATCGAGATCATTCACAGCCAGTTCCACAATCAATTCGAGATGCAGCAGCGCTCATCGCACAATCGGTGCGACCAGTCTTGTATGTCGGTGGCGGAGTTATCAAAGCAAATGCTCACAAAGAGCTTCGTGCGCTCGCCGAATTAGTTGGCGCACCAGTTGTGACAACTCTTATGGCGCGCGGTGCCTTCCCGGATAGCCATCAACTACACGTTGGAATGCCAGGAATGCATGGCAGCGTTGCCGCGGTTACCTCATTGCAAAAAGCTGATTTGCTCGTCACTCTTGGCGCGCGTTTTGATGATCGAGTTACTGGAAAGCTTTCAACTTTCGCCCCTGGCGCAAAAGTTATTCATGCAGATATCGATCCCGCTGAAATCGGAAAGAATCGCCATGCAGATGTTCCAGTAATCGGTGATGTTCGATTGACGATGGCGCAATTACTTCCTGCAGTAAAGGCAGAATTCGCAAAAAGTCAGCCCGATCTCACGCCATGGTGGAAGCAGGTTGAGGGATGGCGCACCACCTATCCCGTTGGCTACGACGTGCCTTCAGACGGTTCGCTCTCACCGCAATATGTGATCGAGCGACTTGGCAAAATTTCCGATCCCGACACGATCTACACCGCAGGTGTAGGTCAACATCAGATGTGGGCGTCGCAATTCATCAGCTATGAGAAGCCACGCACATGGCTCAACTCAGGCGGCCTTGGCACGATGGGCTATGCAGTTCCTGCAGCAATGGGTGCAAAAGTTGGCGCTCCTGATACAACCGTTTGGGCTATTGATGGCGATGGGTGTTTCCAGATGACCAATCAAGAGCTCGTCACTTGTGCCATCAACAACATTCCCATCAAAGTTGCATTGATCAACAACGAGAGCCTTGGAATGGTTCGCCAATGGCAGACCCTTTTCTACAACCAACGGTATTCAAATACCGATTTGCACTCAAAGCGCGTTCCAGATTTTGCAAAGCTTGCCGATGCGATGGGTTGCATCGGACTTCGCTGCGAGCGACCAGAGGATGTTGATAAGACAATCGAAGCTGCGATGGCAATTAACGATCAACCCGTAGTGGTTGACTTTAATGTCTTCCGCGATGCGATGGTATGGCCGATGGTTGCAGCAGGAACATCGAATGACGACATCATGATCGCGCGTGAATTGGCGCCTGACTGGGATTCACAGGAGCTCTAATGAAGACACATACCCTTTCAGTACTGGTTGAAAATCAAGCCGGCGTACTTGCGCGCGTTTCATCGCTCTTCTCGCGACGTGGCTACAACATTGAAGCGCTCTCTGTTGGGCCAACTCAAAACCCTGAGATCTCGCGCATCACTATCTCAGTCAATGTCGAAGGACATGCGCTCGACCAGGTAATCCAACAACTCGATAAGTTGGTCAATGTAATCGACATCATCGAACTTCCCGCGACCACATCTCACCAGGTGGAACTCATTCTTGTCCGCGTGGCTGTGGCCAACGGTGCGAGTGACCAGAAAAAGATTGAGGCTGTTCTGGAAAAGCACAGGGCGCACGTGGTCGAGAGCACAGCAAGCTCACTCACTATCCAGCAGACCGCCAAACCAGCCGAGATTGAGGCGCTTATTAGCGAGCTCACCCCGTTCGGGATTATGGAATTGACCCAGTCCGGAGTAGTCGCGATGGGGCGTACGATTACATCTTAATTTTCCTGACCAAGCCGTTTCACCGATTAAAAAAGGAGCACTACCAGTGGCCACTCTCTATCACGATGAAGATGCAGATCTCTCCATCATCCAAAACAAGAAGGTTGCCGTCATTGGGTACGGCTCACAAGGTCACGCACATGCGTTGAGCCTTCGTGATAGCGGAGTTGATGTTCGCGTAGGCCTTAAGCCGGGTTCTAAGTCACAAGCTAAAGCAGAGTCGGAAGGTCTTCGCGTTCTCAGCGTTGCCGATGCTGTCAAAGAAGCAGATGTGGTCATGCTTCTTGCACCTGATCATTTTCAACGTGGTATTTACAAAGAGTCGATCGAGCCGAACCTAAAAGCTGGCGCAGCGCTCTTCTTTGGTCATGGTTTTAACATTCGCTTTGGTTACATCAAGCCACCGGCAAACGTCGACGTATGTATGGTCGCGCCAAAAGGTCCAGGACACTTGGTGCGTCGTGAATATGTCGCAGGTCGTGGCGTTCCGGTCATCGTTGCTGTCGAGCAAGATGCAACCGGTAATGCATGGCCACTCACGCTCTCATATGCGAAGGCAATTGGCGGACTTCGCGCTGGTGGAATCCTCACTACCTTTACCGAGGAGTGCGAGACCGATCTCTTTGGTGAGCAGGCAGTTCTCTGCGGTGGCGCATCACGTCTTGTCCAGATGGGTTACGAAGTTCTTCTCGAGGCTGGTTACCAACCAGAGGTTGCATACTTCGAGTGCTTGCACGAGCTGAAGTTGATTGTTGATTTGATGTACGAAGGGGGCATCGCAAAGCAGCGTTGGTCAGTCTCTGACACCGCCGAATATGGTGACTACATCTCCGGTCCACGCGTGCTTGATGAGCGCGTCAAAGACAATATGCGTGCAGTCCTCAAGGATGTGCAGAATGGTTCCTTCGCCGCTCGATTTATCGCCGACCAAGATGCTGGTGCGCCAGAGTTCAAGGCGCTCCGCGCAAAGGGTGAGCAACACCCAATTGAGCAAGTAGGTCGCGATCTTCGTGCGATGATGTCATGGGTCAAGACTAAAGATGACTACACCGAAGGAACTGCTGCGCGCTAATGAGCAAACCAGTAGTCCTAATTGCTGAAGAGTTAAGCCCGGCGACCCTTGAGGCGCTTGGACCTGACTTTGAGGTGCGCAATTGCAACGGTGCTGATCGCGCTGAGCTTTTAGCTGAACTGGCTAAAGGCGTCTCGGCAGTTCTTATTCGCTCCGCCACAAAAATGGATAACGAAGCAATTTCTGCTGCTAAGGGGCTAAAAGTCATTGCTCGCGCTGGAGTTGGGCTCGACAATGTTGATGTTCCTGCAGCTACTGCCGCTGGCGTGATGGTCGTCAACGCTCCAACATCGAATATCGTCAGCGCTGCAGAGTTGGCAATTGCCCTAATTCTTGCCAGCGCTCGATTCATCTCACCTGCACACGCCGCGCTTCGGATTGGCAAGTGGGCGCGCTCGAAGTACACCGGTGCAGAGCTGTTCGAGAAGACGCTCGGCATTGTTGGCTTTGGTCGCATTGGCCAACTTGTTGCTCATCGAATGCAAGCCTTTGGTATGAAGGTGATTGCATACGATCCGTATCTGCAACCGGCTCGTGCTGCACAACTCGACGTGCGCTTAGTTGATCTCGATACGTTGTTGGCTGAAAGTGATTTCATCACGATCCATCTTCCTAAGACTAAAGAGACCGCAAATCTCATCGGCACCGAAGCGCTAAAGAAAGTGAAACCAACAGTTCGAATCATCAACGCAGCTCGTGGTGGCGTTCTTGATGAGGAAGCGTTATATGAAGCGCTCAAGTCGGGGAAAGTCGCTGGCGCTGGTCTTGATGTCTTTGCAACCGAACCTTGCACCGATTCACCGCTGTTCACTCTTGATAACGTCGTTGCGACTCCACACCTGGGAGCCTCAACTGATGAGGCGCAAGAGCGCGCTGGCATCGCAGTTGCGATTTCAGTTCGTAAAGCACTCGCAGGTGAACTTGTTCCTGATGCAGTAAACGTCAAAGGTGGCGCCATCGCAGAAGATGTTCGCCCGGCTTTGCCTCTTGTTGAGAAATTGGCACAAGTTCTCTTTGCAATCGCGGGGGAGTCGCCAGTCTCGGTTGATGTAGAAGTTCGTGGCGAAATTGCTGGTGAAGATTGTTCGGTCCTTGCGACAAGTGCACTTCGTGGCATTTTGAGCGCATCTGGCGTCAACGATGTCACCTACGTCAACGCACCATCGCTCTCGCAAGAGCGCGGTTTAGTAGCCTCTGTCACAACTACTGGTGATAGTCCCGATCATCGAAACATGGTCTTTTTATCAGGTGCGCTCTCTAATGGTGAGCGCGTCTCGGTCGCTGGCACGCTGATGGGAATTAAGCGCGTTGAGAAGATTGTTGAGATCGATGGCCTCGATGTCGATGTCGCATTCTCAGATCACCTACTTTTCCTTCGCTACACCGATCGTCCCGGCGTCGTCGGGGCAGTTGGTAATGCGTTAGGAGCGCTCGGAATCAATATCGCAGGCATGCAAGTTGCCCGTAACCAACGTGGAGGAGAAGCACTCATGGTCCTTACTGTCGATTCGGCTATCCCGGCCGATGTCCTTGCCAAAGTTGCGAAGGAAACTTCCGCAACTGCTCGATTTGTGACGTTGGTCTAACTATGGCTAACGTACAAAAAATTGCAGTTGTCGGTGGCGATGGAATTGGTCCAGATGTCATTAATGAAGGCCTCAAGGTTCTTCAAGTTGTTTCCAATAAGCACGGTCTCAAGTTCGAAACGACTGATTTCAAATTAGGTGCTGCCCATTTCCATAAGACTGGTGAGGTCTTGCACGATTCCACCATGGCTGAGATCGCAAAACATGACGCGATCTTCCTCGGTGCAGTTGGCGACCCAACAGTGCAAAGCGGTGTTCTCGAGCGCGGTTTATTGCTCAAGATGCGTTTTGCCTTCGATCAATACGTCAACCTTCGCCCAGCGAAGTTATACCCAGGTGTCACATCACCGTTGGCAACGAAAGATCCAATTGACTTTCTCGTAGTTCGTGAAGGAACCGAAGGCCCATACTCAGGTGCGGGTGGCGCTCTTGCTGTTGGCACGCCACGCGAAGTTGCTACCGAAGAGAGCATCAACACTCGCTCTGGCGTTGAGCGCGTGATTCGTTATGCATTTGAACTATGTATTGCCCGTGGCCGCAAGAAGGTCACTATGGTTCATAAAGACAACATCATGTTGCACTCAGGTGCGCTCTGGAAGCGAACTTTCGAAGCAGTGAAGAAGGATTATCCAAATATCCCAACCGACTACTTCCATGTTGATGCTGCGGCGATGTTCTTTGTTACCGATCCAGCGCGATTTGATGTTGTAGTCACCGACAATCTCTTTGGCGACATCCTTACTGATATTTCAGCGGCAATCACGGGTGGAATTGGCCTTGCCTGTTCCGGCAACATCAGCCCAAACCCAAATTTCCCATCTATGTTCGAGCCAGTTCATGGTTCAGCTCCTGATATCGCAGGAAAGAACATCGCTGATCCAACTGCGACCGTGCTCTCACTTGCGATGATGCTCGATCACCTCGGTCATCCGAAAGCAGCAGCTGATGTCAACGCCGCTGTTGCGCAGGATTTAGCAACACGCAAGCCAGGACGCTCCACTACCGATATCGGCTCTGCAATAGCAGCTCTTATCTAATCCAAAAGGAAAGACCATGAAGATCGAACTAAAGCCAAGCGCAACGCCAGTTCCTGATGCACTACGCACAGAGCGAGTTGCTGTGCCTGGCTTTGGTAAGTACTACACCGACAACATGGTCGTTGCGAATTGGAGTGAAGCGACTGGATGGAGCGATGCGCAACTAGTTCCATACGCGCCGATCACCCTTGACCCTGCTACGGCAGTTTTTCACTATGGGCAAGAGATCTTCGAAGGCTTGAAGGCATACCGCCAAGCCGACGGTGGCGTCTCACTTTTTCGACCTGAAGAGAACGGTGCGCGTTTTGCTCGGAGCGCTAAGCGAATGGCGCTGCCGGAACTTCCCGTTGAAGATTTTGTCGCAACAGTCGAGGCGTTAGTAAAACAAGATGCTGGTTGGGTGCCGAACAATCCAGGTGAGTCGCTCTACATTCGCCCGTTCATGATTGCCTCTGAAGTTGGGCTAGGCGTGCGACCAAGTAACGCAGCAATGTACTTACTCATAGCCACGCCTGCTGCTGCATATTTCAATGCGGCTAAACCTGTCTCGGTCTGGATCTCAACGGAATATGTTCGCGCTGCACCAGGCGGAACTGGTGAGGCAAAGTGTGGTGGCAACTATGCAGCATCGCTCGTTGCACAAAAGGCTGCGGCAAAAGAGGGTTGCGATCAAGTGGTCTGGCTCGATGCTGTCGAGCGTAAGTGGGTAGAAGAGATGGGTGGTATGAATCTCTTCTTCGTGAAGGGCACAGGCGAGAGCGCAACTATCTTCACGCCGTCACTTACTGGCACCCTCCTTCCAGGAATCACTCGTTACTCACTCTTAACAGTTGCAAAGGATCTTGGCTTTAAAGTCGAAGAGGGAATGATCTCTGTCGATCAATGGCGCGAAGGCGTCGCACGTGGTGAAATCACTGAAGTCTTTGCCTGCGGAACCGCAGCTGTTATCTCAGGAATCGGCGAAGCGAAGAGCGCGCAAGGGAATTTCACAATCGGCGATGGCAAGCCTGGACCGATTACGATGAAGTTGCGCGAGCACCTACTGGGAATTCAACATGGAACTGTTGCTGATAAGCACGGTTGGATGAAGCGCGTTCTCTAATGGCCACCCAGCCCCAGGGCGATGCCTTTCACATCTACGACACCAC
>CAZLOJ010000052.1:0-2522 GCA_964561165.1 uncultured Bifidobacterium sp.
GCGCACACTTGAAAAACTTGGCTTTGAGATCACGGTTGCTAAATCTGTTTTCGATGAACAGATTCCAAAAGGGAAGATCATTAGCATGTCGCCCCCTGCGGGAAGCAGAGCGTCCGAGGGTGAACAAATTTCGATAGTGCTCTCTAAGGGAGCAGAGCGATACAAGGTCCCTAGCCTTAAAGGTAAGAGCATCTCGCAGGCCACAATTGAACTAGCGAATGTGAAATTGGTGATTGGTTCGGCGCAAAGTCAATTCGATGTCAAGATTCCAAAGGACCAGATAATTTCGACCTCGCCGGCCCCAGGAACCTTGGTTAAGAAAAATACCCAGGTCAACCTTCTGGTCAGTAAAGGACCAGAGCTAGTGGCTATCGCTAATTATGTGGGCAAGTCGAGTGAACAAGCGCTCAACGAGTTAACAGAGGCGGGCTTTGAAGTTACGCAGAGCGATGAGTTCAGCGATAAATTCCCAATTGGAATTGTTATCTCGCAGAACCCAACCGACCCAGAACTTACCAAGGGAGCGGAAGTCGCGCTCACTATCTCAAAGGGTCCTGAAAAGATAAAAATTCCATCTGGGATCCTCAAGAGCGAAGAAGGTAAAGCAATCAAGCTTCTCGAAGATTACGGCTTCAGCGTCCAAGTTCTAAAGCCTGCCAAGGTGGCAAAAGGAAAGAAGTTGATTGTCATCAAGGTCAACCCCACTGAGGGCGCACTTGTGAAGCGTAATTCTGTAATAACCATCGAAGTGAAGTAGCCTTCCCGTATATGGCCACCCAAGTAAAAAACCGAATTGGCGCTCACGTCCCCACTTCTGGTGGATTGGTAAAGCGTGCCTTGGGTTATGCCCAAACTATTGAGGCAGAGACCATTCAAATTTTCGCCTCGAACCCACGTGGCTGGGCGATGCCCGATGCAAATCCTGTAGCTGATGCTGAATTTCGAGAGAGCGCGGCGGCAATGGATATCACCACCTACATACACGCGCCATTTCTGATCAATCTTGGTTCGCCGACTGAAGGAACATATGAGAACTCGTTGGCATCAACCGAGTATGCCCTCCGTCGAAGTCGTGAACTTGGCGCGCTGGGCGCTGTCATTCATACTGGTTCGGCAGTCAAAGAGGAGTTTGTCGACCAAGCATGGAAACAAATTCATAATGGAATGATGCCGATTCTTGAAAATCTAAAGGATGAAGACCCCTTCCTCTTACTTGAACCCACTGCAGGACAGGGTCAATCGCTTGTGAAGAAACTTGAAGAATTGGTCAAATACTTTGAGGCGCTTGAATTCCATCCAAAGGTTGGTATCTGTATCGACACCTGCCATGTCTTTGCGGCAGGACATGACATCACTACTAAGAATGGCATTGATCAAATGCTTTCCGGACTCCTGGAGCATGTCCCGAAAGAACGGATCAAATTAGTCCACGCAAATGATTCCATGGACATTTGTGGTGCGCTCAAAGACCGGCATCAGTCGATTGGCGAAGGTCACATCGGTCAGAAGCCTTTTCAAATGTTGATGGAGCATCCTGCAATGGCCGGAGTTCCCTTCGTACTCGAAACCCCTGGTGAAGAACCAGAACATGGCGGCGAAGTGAAAATTCTCAAGAAACTCCGCGGATAGCTCTCAAGGAAATATTTAAAGCCATGACGAGAAAAGTCCAGATTTTTGCTCTAATAGCGCTCACATCTGTCGCAGCTATTTGGGGAGCCTCCTTTGTCCTCATGAAAGATGCCCTCGCTGGACAGAACGTCGATGACTTCCTTGCTACCCGATTTATCATTGCCACCTTTGTACTGATCCTCATCCAACCGAAAACATTGACGCAAATCTCTCCTGAGATGTTGAAGAAAGGTTTCGCGCTCGGCTTATTCCTTGGCTCTGGATATCTATTTCAAACGATTGGGCTAAACCTCACAACTGCTGCAACAACAGGATTTCTCACTGGCCTTTATGTTGTTTTCACACCGATACTCGGTGCCCTCTTTCTCAAATCTCATGTAACAAGAAATGAATGGATTGGCGTTGTGATGGCCACGGCTGGACTAGGGCTGCTCTCCTTTAAGGGATTCGCTATTGGCGTTGGCGAACTATCAGTCTTGCTTAGCGCGCTATTTTTCGCTCTCCATATTCTCGGACTTGGCAGATGGTCTGAGAAATTTGCAACGTACCCGCTGACCGTCGTGCAGCTAGGCACGATTGCCATCCTCACTTCCATGCTTGCAATAATTGATAACGGCTATGAACCCCCCAATACCGACCAGGAGTGGAAGGCGACGATTTTCACCGCCATTCTGGCTACCTCAGTGGCGTTCTTGGTTCAAACTTGGTCGCAATCGAAGATGGATGCCACCGTGGTTGCTGTCGTGCTCACGCTTGAAGTCGTCTTTGCGGCGCTTTTTGCAGTAATTGCTGGACAAGAATCATTAACGGTTAAAGCAACTATCGGCGGTGCATTGATTTTTGCCGCGATGCTCTTGATGCAGGTGCGGCAGAACTCGAAAGTCAGTAGCGCA
>CAZLOJ010000052.1:2622-6965 GCA_964561165.1 uncultured Bifidobacterium sp.
TCGCCATCGAAGTAATCTTCAATAATCTCGGCAATCCAGATTGAATCTTTGCTGGCAACCAACTTTCGCTCGTGATCTGTGTTCGAAAGCTTCCCGCGCAGTTGCGCGAAAGTGGTAAATCCTGCTGCAACAAGGGTCTTCCCATCCACAATGACGTTCAAAGTTCCTAATGGCGTGGTGGAGCTACATTTGATGAGTGGTTGCACGAGAGGGGAGGTTATCTAGCCTGCAACATTTCAGCAACGAGGAAGGCCAGTTCGAGCGATTGGGTGTGATTCAATCGCGGATCGCAGGCAGTCTCATAACGCGACGCTAGATCGTCATGCGAAATCTCAGTGCCACCACCCACGCATTCGGTGACATCGTCACCGGTTAATTCGATATGAATGCCGCCCGGATGCGTGCCTAGTTTCTTGTGCACTTCAAAGAATCCGCGCACCTCGTCCATCACATCATCAAACCTGCGAGTTTTGTATCCACTCGGCGCTTCATAGGTATTTCCATGCATCGGATCGCACACCCAAAGCACCTCTGCACCAGATTTTCGAACTCCTTCAACGAGAGCGGGAAGCGCTTGCCGGATTACTCCTGCACCCATCCGGGTGATGAGCGTGATTCGCCCTGGCTCACGATTAGGGTCGAGCTTGTTAATCAACGCAGTTATCTCTTCGACAGTAGCCTTCGGACCAACTTTGATACCGATTGGATTGCGAATCTTGGCGCAGAAATCCACATGTGCGCCATCAATCTGTCGAGTGCGCTCACCTATCCAAACAAAGTGCGCGGATACATCGTATGGCTCACCAGTTCGTGAATCGATTCGAGTGAGGGCTTTCTCGTATTCAAGGATGAGCGCCTCATGGCTTGAGAAGAGATCTACGGCTCGGAATTGATCGGCGTCAATCCCAGCAGATTTCATGAATGCGAGCGCTCGTCCGATTTCGTTTGCCATTTGTTCGTAGCGTTCACCGAAAGCGGCATCGCGAATAAATCCCTTATTCCACTCGTGAACTCTCCGTAAATCTGCGAATCCACCTTGCGTGAATGCGCGTACCAGGTTCAAGGTCATTGCCGAGGTGTGATAGACCTTAACCAATCGTTGTGGGTCAGGAGTACGCGAACGCTCGTCGAATGCAAGATCGTTAACAGCATCGCCACGATAGGCAGGAAGCGTGATGCCATCGCGAGTTTCAGTATCTTTGCTCCGCGGTTTGGCGAATTGGCCAGCCATCCGGCCTACTTTGATGACAGGAAGGCTTGCGCCGTATTGCAGGACAGCTGCCATTTGCAAGATCGTTTTAATTCGATTTCGGATCGAATCTGCGGTTGCGCCAGTAAAGGTCTCCGCACAATCTCCGCCTTGCAACCAGAATGCCTCACCGCGCGCTGCTTGGGCGATTCGACGCTTTAGCTCATCACATTCGCCAGCGAACACTAAAGGTGGGAAGGTGCGCAACTCTGCAGTAGCTTGATCAAGAGCTGCAGAGTCTGGCCAATTGGGTTGTTGCGCAGCGACCAATGAGGTGTCAAAGAGATTTTCCAATGATGTGGTCATAGTAAGTGCTCGTCCTTTTCCTTGGGTCCTGGCGCTATCCGAAGAATATTTCTGACTCTGCATAAAGTGCTGGGTCGACCAACTTGAGCTTCTCGGTCGCGCTTGCTAACGGGACGCGAACGATATGTGTTGATTGCAGCGCAACCATGGTGCCCCAGGCTCCATCGTGAGCTGCAGTGATAGCGTGCAAACCAAATCGGGTAGCTAATACCCGGTCGAATGCGGTTGGGGTACCGCCGCGCTGGATATGGCCGAGGACCGACACGCGCGCTTCTTTACCGGTTCGCTGCTCGATCTCTTGCGCGAGCCACTCGCCAATACCTGAAAGCTTCACATGGCCGAAGGCATCTAGCGATCCATCTTTCGTGATTGCACTTCCCGCTTCTGGTAGCGCACCTTCGGCAACAACGATGATTGGCGCGTAGTTATATGTGTAACGCGACTCTACGTACTCACAAACTTTCTCTATTGAAAATGGCACTTCTGGAATCAAAATGCATGATGCGCCACCAGCTAACCCAGAATGAAGAGCAATCCATCCTGCATGACGCCCCATCACTTCGACAATCAAGGTTCTATGATGAGATTCTGCAGTGGTGTGGAGTCGATCAATAGCTTCGACAGCAATATTTACTGCGGTATCAAAACCAAAGGTGTAATCGGTAGCGTTCAAATCATTATCAATAGTCTTTGGGACACCGATTACTTTCACGCCCAGCGAGTGGAGCTTCGTTGCAACACCTAATGTATCTTCGCCACCAATTGCAATCAGTGCATCGATGCCCTGCGCTTGCAAATTCTTCTTGATTTGTTCAACGCCACCTTCGATAGCAAATGGATTGGTTCGTGAAGAGCCAAGAATCGTTCCACCCCGGGGAAGTAGCCCGCGAGTTCGTTCGATATCTAGTGGGATGCTTAAGCCCTCGAGGGGGCCTTTCCACCCATCGCGAAAACCAACGAATTCGTACCCATATTCTTTGACGCCCTTGCGAACAATCGCGCGAATGACAGCATTGAGGCCGGGGCAATCTCCCCCGCCAGTCAACACGCCAACGCGCATGGTTTGCCCCTTAATAATGAGATTTTCGCTAGGCCTAATGGTACCGGGGCAGAGATAGCTCGCGCTCTGGCCTGAACGATTGAGCAATTCCCTGAGATATGCTCGGGATGGTGAGCCTTACGCGACCCGACAGCGCAACGCAGCCACAGCCTGATTCCCGCTATATCGGGTACTACCTTGCAGTAAGCGCCCTATGGGGCGTCCCCTATCTATTTGTCAGCGTTGCCGTGAAAGAGCTCTCTGTTCCCGTCATTGTCTTCACTCGAGTATTTATTGGTGCGCTGATTCTCATTCCATTGGCACTTCGTGCCGGCGCTCTAAAAGTTCCGCGTGCCAGCATCAAATACATCGCACTCTATGCCCTCTTTGAAATGTTCATTCCTTGGACTTTGATCTCTGATGGGCAACGTTCGGTGAGTTCAGGACTTGCAGGATTATTAATAGCAACTGTCCCGATTTGGGCAAACCTTCTCGCAGCTCTTGCGGGCGATCGATCAGTGCGACACCCACGGCAAGCTTTTGGAATTGTGATTGGATTTATCGGAGTCGTAGCTTTGGTAGGTATCGACTCGCTGATGGAGAGCCACGATCTACTTGCCATGCTTAAGATCCTCTTAAGCGCCTTCTCTTATGCGTTCGCTACTTTTATGGCTATGCGCCACCTCGGTGGCGTTGCAGGTGTAACTGTCAACGGCTTGGCTATGGCGCTTACTGCGGTGGTTTTCTTTATTCCCGCGCTTCGAACCGCACCGACATCAATGCCCTCGAATCAAGCTCTCTTTGCGCTCCTTGCCCTAGGGCTACTCTGCACGGCGCTCGCCTTTTATCTCTTCTTCACCCTGCTGCGGATGATTGGACCACCCAAGGCATCGACAGTGACCTACCCCAATACTGCGATAGCGATTGCTCTGGGGGTCATTCTCCTTAACGAGCCAATAACGGTTGGGATGCTGCTGGGTTTCCCGTTGGTCCTGCTGGGCTCCTATCTAGCAGCCTCGCGCACTACCCGAGGGAAGATTTCAACGAGCGAAAAGTAGCTCCCAGATTTACTCTTGCCAACATGTCGCAGAGCTCTCAGTCGCTTCTCAGATGTGGCTGCGGAACTCCATGGAGCATTGCGCCAAATGGAGTAGTGATCTGCCAGAAGTGCCAGCGCCCGGCACATCCTGCGATAGCCGCGATGGCAGTGGCAGGAAAAAGCTAGAAACCGAATTTCTCAAGCGCTCGCGGGTTGCCCTGCCACTCTGATTCAACTCCTACGTGCAGAGTGAGAAAGACTTTCTCGCCTCGATATTTCTCGATTGCCTGGCGAGCTTTGGTTCCTATCTCTTTTATCCGTTCGCCAGATTTTCCTAGGATAATTTTCTTCTGACTATCTCGTTCGAGGAAGATTTTTGCGTAGATCATCGGCGTCTTCCCATCGCCACCAACGCCAACTTCTTCGATGGTCACCATCAATGAATGTGGAAGTTCATCGTCAAGCATCTCAAGTGCAGCTTCGCGAATCAATTCGCTATAAATGTCATCATCGCTCTCTTCGCTGACGTACTCCTCCGGGTAAAGCGCTGGCCCCTCTGGTAGATGTGCGATGAGAAGTTCGAGCAGGCGATCAACTTGGAAGTTCTTTTTTGCAGAGACTGGGATGATCT
This sequence comes from uncultured Bifidobacterium sp., assembly GCA_964561165.1. Classification (GTDB taxonomy): domain Bacteria; phylum Actinomycetota; class Actinomycetes; order Nanopelagicales; family Nanopelagicaceae; genus IMCC26077. The sequence goes on from CAZLOJ010000052.1 coordinate 6,887, forward strand.
CTCGCCAAGGAGCAAGCGCTCCCACGTTCGCTAATTTCTCCATCAGAGTCTGCGGGGCAACTCGATCGCTCTTGGTGAC
>CAZLOJ010000053.1:0-6941 GCA_964561165.1 uncultured Bifidobacterium sp.
GTAAACCCAAGACCGGCAAGTCTAGGCCAGGGGGGTCGATTTCTAGAAATCGGGTGCCGCCCAGCCCTACAAAACAGCGGGGGTGACTCCAAATGGAGCAAGGCCCGCCACCCCAGAGTCGAGGGCGGTCAGGACAGATATCTCCCCCGAGGGTAGGAAGGCAAAGGTATGTTCGGTATGCGCGGCGCGCGAACCATCGACTGTGCTGACCGTCCACTCATCGCTTTCCACTCGAACTTTCTCGGACCCGAGCATGATCATCGGCTCCACAGCCAATGCCATACCTGCGACTAATTTTGGTCCGCGCCCGGCAGAGCCATAATTAAGTAAATGAGGCTCTTGGTGCATAGCAGTACCAATCCCATGACCGCCGTATTCGCGGACGATTCCGTAGGTGCCACGGGATGTAATTGCTTTTTCGATAGCTGAACTCAAATCTGTTAATCGACCACCAACTTTTGCTGCTGCAATGCCGGCCCACATCGAGTGCGCACAATCGTCCAACATCTTCTGGTCTTCTGCAGAGATCTCGCCGACGCCAAGGGAGATTGCGCTATCGCCATGCCAGCCATCGACAATCGCACCACAATCAATAGAGATGATGTCTCCTTCATATAGTACTGATTCACCAGGAATCCCGTGCACCACTTGGCTATTTACCGAAGTGCAGATCGTGGCCGGATATCCGTGATACCCAAGGAATGACGGAACACCACCATTCTTAGTGATGAAATTATTTGCAATGAGATCGAGATCTTTAGTCATGAGCCCTGGGCGAATTACTTCGCGCAATCTGTCTAGCGTCTGCGCTACCAGAATGCCTGCTTTGCGCATCTTCTTTATTTCTTCGAGAGATTTGATTTCAATAGCCATATGAAAGCCAACGCTTAGCGAGTAAGAGCAGAAATTGCGCGCTCAGTAACTTCTGAAACAGAACCGAGGCCATCAATTGTTCGCAAGATTCCAGAGTTTTTGTAGTACGCGATAATTGGGGCAGTTTGGTCTGCATAAACCTTGAGGCGATGCCGGATAACTTCTTCGCTGTCATCCGAGCGGCCGCGAGCTAGTAGGCGAGCGACAATCTCATCCTCATCTGCTTGCATCTCAAGGACTACATCGAGCGGAGCGGCAAGCTCTCGAAGAATCTGATCAAGGGCTTCTGCTTGCCCAGTTGTTCTGGGGTAACCATCTAATAAGAATCCATTCGCGACATCGCCTTGCTGCAATCGATCTTTAACCATTGCAGTCGTCAGGGAGTCCGGCACTAAATCGCCCTTATCCATATAACCCTTCGCCTCTAAGCCAAGTGGCGTTCCCGCAGAGAGATTTGCCCGAAAGATATCTCCAGTCGAGATGTGCGGAATCGAAAAATGAGCCGAGATGAATTCAGCCTGAGTTCCTTTACCCGCTCCAGGTGGGCCGACGAGGACAAGACGCATTAGCGCAAGAAACCTTCGTATGACCTCTGTTGCAGTTGGCTTTCGATCTGCTTGGCGGTATCAAGACCAACACCGACGACAATCAGAATTGCAGTTCCACCAAACGGGAAGTTCTGTGAAGCACCGAAGAGCACGAGAGCGATGATCGGGATGATGGAGACCATGCCCAAATAAAGCGAGCCTGGGGCGGTGATTCGCGAGAGGACATACTGCAGATATTCAGCAGTTGGTCGACCAGCGCGGATACCAGGGATGAATCCACCGTACTTCTTCATGTTCTCAGCGACTTCTTCAGGATTGAAGGTGATGGAGACATAGAAATAGGTAAAGAAAATAATCATCAAGAAGTACGACGCAATATAAATTGGATGATCACCAGTCACAAAATTACTCTGGATCCATATGACCCAAGCAGCCTTACTGTTAGTGAGGTTTGCAATGAGTGATGGAATGTAGAGAAGTGAAGAGGCAAAGATGACGGGGATAACGCCGGCTTGGTTTACCTTGATTGGGATATAGGTACTTGCCCCACCGTATGAACGGCTACCTACCTGGCGCTTTGCGTATTGAACAGGGATTCGACGCTGCGCCTGCTCGACGAAGACGACAGCGGCAACAATCAGCAAGCCGACCGCAATAACAAATAGGAAGACGAAAAGTCCTCGCGAGAGTCTGATGCTCCATAGCTGTCCTGGGAAACTTGCAGCAATTGAGGTGAAAATAAGAATCGACATACCGTTTCCAACGCCGCGATCTGTGATCAATTCACCAAGCCACATCACAACAGATGTTCCTGCCGTCATGACAATCACCATGGTGATGATTCGTGACCATGAGGTATCAGGAATGATTGCCTCATTACATCCGCTGAAGAGTCGACCTGGCGTACGCGCTACCGCAACGAGACCAGACGATTGCAAAATTGCTAGACCAATCGTCAAGTAACGGGTGTACTGGGTCAATTTTGCGGTTCCGGATTGGCCCTCTTTCTTTAGCGTTTCAAAACGAGGAATCACGACGGTAAGAAGTTGCACAATGATCGATGCGGTGATGTACGGCATGATGCCAAGTGCGAAAACGCTCAACTGGAGCAATGCGCCACCGCTAAAGAGGTTAATCAGACCAAATAATCCACCGGTTTGAACTTGATCCAAACATTTTTGGACGTTCTGATACGAAACTCCCGGAGTTGGAATTACCGATCCAAAGCGAAAGAGCGCCATGATGGAGAGCGTGAAGAAAATTTTGCGACGAAGATCTGGCGTCTTGAACGCCTTACCAAATGCTGCAAGCATCGCTACTCCCCTATCTGACGTAACTCTTCACAATTCACTCTATCTCTAGAGTGAATTGACCTTTCCGCCTGCGGCGGTGATCTTCTCTTGTGCGCTCGTTGAGAACGCATGTGCAGTGATAGTCAAAGCTACCGAGATCTCGCCATTACCAAGAATCTTGATAGGGAGACCCTTTCGCGCTGCTCCTGCTGCAACAATTTCGCTGACACCGATGGTGCCACCCTTTGGAAAGAGAGCATTGAGCGTTGCCACGTTCACTGCTTGGTATTCCACGCGCTCTGGATTCTTAAATCCACGTAGTTTTGGAAGACGCATGTGAAGTGGCATCTGTCCACCCTCGAAACCTGCGCGAACAGTGTTACGAGCATGCGTTCCTTTGCCACCGCGACCTGAAGTCTTACCTTTGGAGGCTTCACCGCGACCTTTACGAGTCTTCTCCTTCTTCGCGCCTGGCGCTGGACGGAGATGATGCATCTTGAGCGTCATTGTTATTCGACCTCCTCAACCTGGATGAGATGGCGCACTGCGTGCACCATGCCACGAATCTCTGGGCGATCTTCTTTGACGACAACGTCGCCTATGCGCTTGAGCCCAAGCGAACGAAGAGTGTCGCGCTGTTCTGGACGTCCGCCAACCTTCGAGCGGAGTTGAGTTACTTTGAGTCGTCCCATTACGCACCTACCGATGTATGTGAAGTTACGCCTGCATTCATCGCACGACGAAGGGCGGCTGGAGCAACTTGCTCGAGCGATAAGCCGCGGCGAGCTGCAATAGCAGTTGGGTGTTCTAGTTGCTTGAGCGCTGCCACGGTTGCATGGACCATGTTGATCGCATTGCTTGAACCAAGTGACTTACTCAATACATCATGGATTCCTGCGCACTCGAGTACAGCACGAACTGGGCCTCCTGCAATCACTCCAGTTCCTGGGCTTGCAGGGCGAAGTAGCACGACGCCTGCAGCTGCTTCACCTTGAACCGGGTGCGGAATGGTTGCTTGAATCATGGAAACTTTGAAGAAACTCTTCTTCGCCTCTTCGACAGCCTTAGCGATTGCAGCAGGAACTTCTTTTGCCTTGCCGTATCCAACGCCAACTGTTCCTTTTCCATCGCCGACGACAACGAGAGCGGTGAAGGAGAAACGACGACCACCTTTAACAACCTTGGATACGCGATTAATGAAGACAACGCGCTCCATGTATTGGCTCTTTTCGCCACCGTCGCGACCACCTTCGCGGCCAGCGCGATCGCGGCCACCGCGTTCGCGAGCGCCTTTATCGTTGCGATCTGTAACTTTTTCAGCGGCCATTAGAAGTCCAATCCATTCTCGCGTGCACCCTCGGCGAGAGCAGCAACTCGACCATGAAACTTATTTCCAGAGCGATCAAAGACCACGCTTGTGATGCCGGCGCTCTTAGCGCGTTGCGCCACGAGCGCGCCAACTTGGCGAGCCTTGCGAGTCTTATCTTCGTTCTGGTTGCGAATATCTGCTTCCATTGTTGACGCTGATGCCAACGTCTTGCTCGCTGAGTCATCAACAATCTGCGCCACGATATGTCGAGCAGAGCGAGTGACAACTAAACGAGGACGAGCAGTAGTTCCGACGACCTTCTTGCGGACTCGGAAATGGCGGCGCTTTCGCGCAACTTGTGCGGATCCTTTACGGACTCTGACGCTTACTTGTTGCGACATTATTTCTTACCTGCCTTTCCTTGCTTGCGGCGAACCTTCTCGTCGGCATAACGAACGCCCTTACCTTTATATGGCTCTGGCTTTCGAATCTTTCGGATATTGGCAGCAACTTCACCAACAAGTTGCTTGTCGATTCCTTGAACTGAGAAGTTGGTCTGGTTCTCGACCGCGAAGGAGATTCCCTCTGGCGCAGGAACGAGAACTGGATGGCTGAAACCAAGAGCGAACTCGAGGTCTTTACCCTTAGCAGCGACGCGATATCCAACGCCCACGAGTTCAAGCTTCTTCTCGTAGCCCTTGGTAACGCCTTCGATCATGTTGGCAACCAAAGTACGGGAAAGGCCATGGAGTGCACGGCTAGCGCGCTCGTCATTTGGACGAGTAAGAACGAGGGTTGTCTCGCCCTCCTTGGCAATAGCGATTGGCGCAGCAATCGTGAGTGAGAGCGTTCCTTTTGGACCCTTAACAGCGACATCTTGTCCGCTAATGGTCACTTCGACGCCCTTAGGAAGTTCAATTGGCTTCTTACCGATACGTGACATGTCAGATCACCATACGTAGGCGAGAACTTCTCCGCCTACTCCTTGTTTGCCAGCTTGCTTATCAGTAAGCAATCCGGATGATGTTGAAATGATGGCAACACCTAATCCACCGAGTACGCGCGGTAGCGCTGTTGACTTCGCGTACACGCGAAGACCTGGCTTGCTCACGCGACGAACGCCAGCGATTGATCGCTCGCGATTAGGGCCGTACTTGAGAGTGATAGTGAGCGTCTTTCCAACGCCAAAGGGATTCTGATCGACCTTGTATGCGGCGATGTAACCCTCCTGCTGCAAGATAGCGGCTATGCGCGACTTCACGGTGGAAGAAGGCATGGTCACGCTCTCATGGTGCGCAGTATTGGCGTTGCGGATACGCGTCAACATATCTGCAATCGGATCTGTCATTGTCATAAGTGGCTCTACCTAGAACCTTTCTCGAAGCGGTATCACTGGCGAGTTCCAGTGACCTACCCCGTAGTTAGTTACCAACTTGCTTTTGTGATACCTGGAAGTTCGCCGCGGTGCGCCATTTCACGGAAACAGACGCGGCAAATTCCAAACTTTTGATAGACAGCGCGGGCACGGCCACAACGCTGGCAGCGGGTGTAACCCCGAACTTTGAACTTAGGCTTACGGCTCGCCTTGATCTTTAACGATGTCTTAGCCATGTTTTAGTTCTCCTTGAATGGGAATCCGAGCAACTTCAACAGCGCTCGACCTTCCGCATCGTTCTTGGCGGTGGTTACAACGGTGATATCCATACCGCGGGTGCGATCGATCTTGTCCTGTTCGATTTCAGGGAAGACGACCTGCTCGGTAAGGCCAAAGGTGTAGTTGCCATTTCCATCGAATTGCTTCGGAGAAAGTCCACGGAAGTCGCGGATACGTGGCAAGGAGATAGAGAGAAGGCGATCGCAGAATTCCCACATTCGATCACCACGAAGCGTGGTGTGCGCGCCGATTGGCATGTTCTCACGGAGCTTGAACTGTGCAATCGACTTCTTGGAGCGAGTTACTTGTGGACGTTGTCCGGTAATCGCAGCGAGGTCGCGAATGGCGCCTTCAATCAACTTAGAATCTCGAGCAGCTTCGCCCACGCCCATGTTGACCACGATCTTTACGAGCGTCGGGACTTGCATGACGTTCGCGTAGTTAAATTCTTTCTGCATCGCCGGGACGATTTCAGAGCGATAGCGCGCCTTTAGACGAGCTTGTGTCGCTGTGCTCATTTGATGTCCTTTCCGGAGCGACGCGAAATGCGAACGTTCTTGCCGTTCTCATCTTTACGTGCGCCAAGACGAGTTGCTTTGCCGTCGTCATCAATAATCATGACATTGGAGATATGGATCGAGGCTTCGGTAGTGATGATGCCGCCGGTCTTTACACCACGCTCGGTGGTGCTCTCCTTGGTGTGCTTCAGGACGCGATTCACACCTTCAACGATGACGCGCGCTTTGACGCGATCGACGGTGATGACTTTGCCCTTAACGCCTTTATCTTTTCCTGCGATTACCTGAACGGTGTCGCCTTTACGAATCTTCGCCATGGCTTACAACACCTCCGGTGCAAGAGAGATGATCTTCATGAATTTCTTATCACGAAGCTCACGGGCGACTGGCCCGAAAATACGAGTTCCGCGTGGCTCGCCATCGGTCTTCAAGATGACAGCAGCGTTCTCATCAAAACGAATGTACGAACCATCTGCGCGACGATTCTCTTTAGTTGTGCGAACGATGACAGCCTTTACGACTTCACCCTTCTTTACTTGGCCACCTGGAATTGCATCCTTGACCGAGCAGACGATGATGTCGCCGATTCCGGCGTAGCGACGTCCAGTTCCCCCAAGCACGCGAATGCAAAGGAGTTCCTTGGCGCCAGTGTTGTCAGCGACTCGAAGTCGCGACTCTTGTTGGATCATGGGTATCTCTCCTGTTACTTCGCTTTTTCAAGAATTTGCACTACGCGCCAACGCTTTG
>CAZLOJ010000054.1:0-6791 GCA_964561165.1 uncultured Bifidobacterium sp.
TTTAACGAGAACAGGATGGAATAACGAGAGGAGAAATATGGCAAAGACCGATAAGACGGCAGTCATTGCAGAGCTCACCGAAGATTTTCGGGGCGCTGGCGCAACGATTGTTACCGAATATCGCGGACTCTCCGTCACTTCCATGAAGGCGCTCCGTCGTTCTCTCGGCGGTACTAACAAGTACTCCGTCGCAAAGAACACATTGATGCGTATTGCTGCAAAGAATGCCGGTGTTGAAATCTCTGACGAACTTCTAAAGGGACCTTCTGCAGTTGCATTTATCAACGGCGATCCAATCGATGCAGCGAAGAGCCTGCGCGATTTTGCTAAAGAGAATCCAGCACTTGTTATCAAGGGTGGAATTTACGAAGGCAAGTCGGTTACTACTGAAGAGATCATGAAGCTTGCAAACCTAGAGTCCCGCGAGGTTCTCTTGGCAAAGCTTGCTGGTGCAATGAAGGGTTCACTTGCAAAGGCCGCACGAGTATTCGATGCGCTCCGAATCAAGTTAGAAGCTGGCGCACCTGCGGCAGCACCTCAAGCAGCAGATACATCAACTACATCGGTAGTACAAGCAGAAGCAGAAGCGCAACCGGAGGCAGAAGTAGCACCGGAAGCCGAAGCAGAAGTGGCAGCAGCTGAGAATTCAGCAGAACCCGAAGCACAAGCGTAGAAAGTAAAGGAGAAACATCATGGCAAAACTTTCAACAGAGGATTTGTTGGCACAATTCAAAGAGATGACGCTCGTTGAGCTCAGCGACTTCGTAAAGTCTTTCGAGACTGAATTCGATGTCACTGCTGCTGCACCAGTTGCAGTAGCTGCTGCTGGCGGAGCTGGTGCTCCTGCTGCTGCAGAGGCACAAGATGAGTTCACTCTCGTCCTTGAAGATGCAGGCGCTCAGAAGATCGCCGTCATCAAAGAGGTTCGTACCTTCACCGGTCTTGGTCTCAAAGAGGCAAAGGATCTGGTCGATGGCGCGCCATCAACAGTCTTGGAGAAGGTCAACAAGGAGACCGCAGATAAGGCAAAGGCAGCTTTCGAGGCAGCCGGTGCAAAGGTCGCCGTCAAGTAATTCAGCTAGTACCTATATATACGGCCACATTTGCGCCTATATATATCCAGAACGGGAGCGGGTTCAGCTGGGGGAGACCCCAATTGGACACGCTCCCTTTCTTCGCCGTAAAATCCCAGTAATCCCAAATTCTGAGGTCTTCGCATATAGCGGTGGCGACCTTCTATTTTCGCTGGATTTTGTAACAGAACTCTATTGCGAGTACGGAAGGACCGTCGTTGAAAAACAAATCCCAATCCCCGCATGCGCCGCATCGCCTCTCATTTGCCAAAATTCGTGAGCCGCTTGAGGTTCCCAATCTCCTAGCCCTCCAAGTGGAGAGCATGGACTGGCTACTTGGTAACGAGGCATGGCGAGCACGTATCTCCAACAGCGCCACAACCAACACCACTCGTGGCGAACTTCCCAATCAATCGGGGCTAGAAGAGATCTTCGAGGAAATTTCACCAATCGAAGATTTCCAAGGATCGATGAGTCTTTCCTTCCGCGACCATCGCTTCGAGCCACCCAAGTATTCAATTGAAGAGTGCAAAGAGCGCGACATCACATATAGCGCGCCGCTCTTCGTAACTGCAGAGTTCATGAACAACGTCACAGGTGAAATCAAGAGCCAGACAGTATTTATGGGGGAGTTCCCACTGATGACTTCACGTGGAACTTTCATCATCAACGGAACTGAGCGCGTTGTTGTATCTCAGATTGTTCGTTCACCTGGTGTCTATTTTGAGAAGGCTGACCCAGATAAGAATGCCGATAAAGACACCCTTGTTGGAAAGATCATTCCAAGTCGTGGCGCATGGTTGGAATTTGAAATCGATAAGAAAGATATGGTCGGAGTTCGTATCGACCGTAAGCGCAAAATTCCGGTAACCGTCTTCCTAAAAGCGCTTGGCTGGGATGAGACGCAAATTCGCGAACACTTCGGTGAATACGAGTCCATGGTGACTACGTTGGAGAAAGACCACACCGTGACACAGGATGATGCGTTGCTCGATATTTACCGCAAGCTTCGCCCTGGTGAGCCACCTACTCGTGAGGCAGCACAGACTCTCATTGAGAATCTATATTTCAATGCGAAACGGTACGACCTTGCGAAGGTTGGACGTTTCAAGATTAATAAGAAACTTGGCACAGATCTCGATCTTCGTAAGGGCTTATTGACCATCGAAGACATTGTCTGGGCAATCAAATACTTGGTAAAGATGCATGCGGGCGAGACCGTAATGGATTCAGTTCGCGGCCAAGTTCGTATCGAGACTGACGATATTGATCACTTCGGTAATCGTCGCCTCCGTACCGTTGGCGAGCTAATCCAAAACCAGGTTCGTACCGGACTCTCACGTATGGAGCGCGTCGTACGCGAACGTATGACCACTCAAGATGTCGAGGCGATTACGCCACAGACTCTTATTAATATCCGTCCGATCACTGCGAGTATCAAGGAGTTCTTCGGAACTTCGCAACTCTCACAGTTCATGGATCAAACCAACCCACTCTCGGGACTCACGCACAAGCGCCGTCTCTCCGCGCTTGGACCTGGCGGCCTCTCGCGTGAGCGCGCAGGTTTCGAAGTGCGCGACGTGCACCCTTCGCACTACGGACGCATGTGTCCAATCGAGACTCCAGAAGGTCCGAACATCGGCCTTATTGGTTCGCTTGCAACATTTGGTCGAATCACACCATTTGGTTTTATCGAGACTCCTTATCGCAAGGTCGTTAAGGGCAAAGTCACCGACCACATCGACTATCTCACCGCTGATGAAGAGGATGAGCACATCATCGCGCAGGCAAATGCGCCGTTGACTGATTCCAACCACTTCGCAGAGCCACGTGTACTCGTTCGTCGTAAGGGTGGCGAAGTCGAATACATCCCGGCAGAAGAAGTCGACTACATGGATGTTTCACCACGCCAGATGGTCTCTGCAGCAACCGCGATGATTCCATTCCTCGAGCACGACGATGCAAACCGCGCGCTCATGGGATCGAACATGATGCGTCAGGCAGTGCCACTTCTTCGCGCTGAAGCTCCACTAGTTGGAACTGGCATGGAGTTCCGCGCAGCAGTTGATGCTGGCGATGTCATCGTCAGCGAAAAGGCTGGCGCAGTAACAGAGGTCAGCGCAGATGAAATTAAGGTAAGTCATGACGATGGCACATCGAAGACTTACTACCTATCTAAATTCCGTCGCTCCAATCAAGGCACCTGCTACAACCACAAACCAGTTGTTGCCCAAGGTGTGCATGTTGCAGCCGGCGATGTTCTCGCTGATGGACCAAGCACTGATCTTGGTGAATTAGCACTTGGAAAAAACCTCCTTGTGGCGTTCATGCCATGGGAAGGCCACAACTACGAAGATGCAATCATCTTGAGCCAACGCTTAGTGCAAGATGATGTGCTCTCATCAATCCACATCGAAGAGTATGAAGTTGATGCTCGCGATACCAAGCTCGGTGCAGAAGAGATCACGCGCGACATTCCAAATGTCAGTGAAGAAGTTCTCGCCGACCTTGATGAGATGGGAATCATTCGCGTAGGTGCTGATGTAGTACCTGGTGACATCCTCGTTGGAAAAGTAACCCCTAAGGGTGAAACTGAGCTCACGCCAGAAGAGCGCCTACTTCGCGCGATCTTTGGCGAGAAGGCCCGCGAAGTCCGCGATACCTCACTAAAGGTTCCACATGGTGAAGGTGGCAAGGTTATTGGCGTAAAGGTCTTCGAAAGCGAAGAAGGGTACGAACTTCCATCCGGCGTCAACCAACTTGTTCGCGTCTATGTCGCACAGAAGCGAAAGATCCAGGATGGTGACAAGCTTGCCGGTCGCCACGGTAATAAGGGTGTAATCGCAAAGATTCTTCCTATCGAAGATATGCCATTCCTCGAGGATGGAACTGCAGTAGATGTAGTTCTCAATCCACTTGGTGTGCCGGGCCGTATGAACGTTGGCCAGGTACTTGAGACCCACCTTGGTTGGGTGGCAAAACAGGGTTGGCAAGTTGAAGGTGATGACGCTTCATGGAAGCAGAATCTCAAGTCAATCGGCGCTCAAACCGGAAAGCCTGGCACTCGCGTAGCGACACCAGTCTTCGACGGTGCACGTGAAGATGAGATCACTGGCTTGCTCGGTTCGACAATGCCAAACCGCGATGGAAATCGAATGGTGGGCGCGAGCGGAAAAGCTCGACTATTTGATGGTCGAAGTGGTGAGCCGTATCGCGATCCAATCTCCGTTGGCTACATGTACATCTTGAAACTCCTCCACTTGGTCGACGACAAGATTCACGCACGTTCTACGGGTCCTTACTCAATGATCACTCAGCAACCACTTGGCGGAAAAGCTCAGTTCGGTGGTCAGCGATTTGGTGAGATGGAGGTGTGGGCGCTTGAAGCGTATGGAGCCGCTTACACACTTCAAGAGTTGCTCACTATTAAGTCTGATGATGTGCTCGGCCGCGTCAAGGTTTATGAAGCAATCGTCAAGGGCGAGAACATCCCTGAACCAGGCATCCCCGAATCTTTCAAGGTGCTTATCAAAGAGATGCAATCACTCTGTCTTAACGTTGAAGTGCTCTCATCCGATGGCGCAGCTATCGAGATGAAAGACACTGATGAAGAAGTGTTCCGTACTGCAGAAGAGCTCGGCATCAACCTATCTCGGGTTGAGCCAAGCAGCGTCGAAGAGATCTAGGAGAGGCGATACCTATGTTAGATGTCAACTTTTTTGATGAGTTGAAGATTGGTCTTGCTTCTGCTGATGACATTCGCACGTGGTCACATGGTGAAGTCAAGAAGCCTGAGACAATCAACTACCGCACGCTCAAGCCAGAGAAAGATGGACTTTTCGACGAGAAGATCTTCGGACCTACTCGCGATTGGGAGTGCTATTGCGGTAAGTACAAGCGCGTTCGCTTCAAGGGAATTGTCTGCGAACGTTGCGGCGTCGAAGTTACTCGCGCAAAGGTACGACGTGAGCGAATGGGCCACATCGAGCTTGCTGCACCTGTTACGCACATCTGGTACTTCAAAGGTGTGCCAAGTCGCTTGGGATACTTGCTCGATTTAGCACCAAAAGATCTCGAGAAGGTTATTTACTTCGCTGCCTACATGATTACCGAAGTTGATGCAGATGCTCGTCACGAAGATTTCGAGCAAAATCAGAAGAAGATTGCTTCAGATAAGAAGAAGATTGAAACAAAGCGCGACCTCGATATCGATGCACGCCAGAAGAAACTCGAAGCTGATCTTGCCTCTCTCGAAGATGAGGGAGCGAAATCAGATATTCGTCGCAAGGTTCGCGAGCAAGCTGAGCGCGAAATCAAGCAGCTTCGCGACCGTTCACAACGCGAACTCGATCGCTTAGAAGAGGTCTGGGAGCGCTTTAAGAATCTCAAGGTTCAAGATCTAGAAGGCGATGAGCAGCTCTATCGTGAGATGCGCGATCGTTTTGGAATGTATTTCAAGGGCCAGATGGGCGCTGCTGCAATCAAGCACCGTCTCGAGACCTTCGATCTCAAAGCTGAAGCAATCAACCTTCGCCATATCATTGCAACAGGCAAGGGGCAGAAGAAGACTCGTGCGCTAAAGCGTCTTCGAGTCGTCTCCGCATTCCTTAACACCACCAATTCGCCATCTTCCATGGTTCTCGATGCAGTTCCAGTTATTCCACCGGATCTTCGTCCGATGGTTCAACTCGATGGCGGGCGCTTTGCGACATCTGATCTCAACGATCTTTATCGTCGCGTAATTAACCGAAATAATCGTTTGAAGCGACTTGCTGATCTCGGAGCACCAGAGATCATCGTCAATAATGAAAAGCGTATGTTGCAAGAGGCAGTCGATGCGCTCTTCGATAACGGTCGCCGTGGTCGTCCGGTAACGGGTCCTGGCAACCGTGCGCTTAAGTCACTTTCTGACATGCTCAAAGGTAAGCAAGGTCGCTTCCGTCAAAACCTTCTTGGTAAGCGCGTTGACTACTCGGGTCGTTCTGTCATCGTTGTTGGCCCGCAATTAAAGCTGCACCAGTGCGGTCTACCAAAGCAGATGGCTCTTGAACTCTTCAAACCATTCGTGATGAAACGTCTTGTTGACCTTAACCACGCCCAGAACATCAAGTCTGCAAAGCGTATGGTCGAGCGCGCTCGATCTGTGGTGTGGGATGTTCTTGAAGAAGTTATTGCTGAGCATCCAGTGTTGCTTAACCGCGCACCGACGTTGCACCGTCTGGGAATCCAAGCCTTCGAACCACAACTCATCGAAGGTAAGGCAATCCAAATTCATCCGCTCGTATGTACTGCATTCAACGCAGACTTCGACGGTGATCAGATGGCTGTGCACCTTCCATTGTCAGCAGAGGCGCAAGCTGAAGCGCGAATTTTGATGCTCTCGAGCAACAACATTCTCTCTCCAGCAAATGGTCGTCCAATCACCTCTCCTACGCAGGACATGGTCCTTGGCCTCTACTTCCTCACTCAACTTCGCGAGGGCGAAAAGGGTGAAGGTCGTGCATTCACATCGACCGCTGAAGCAATCATGGCTTTCGATCAAGGTTCGCTTTCGCTTCAGTCGAAGGTCAAGATTCGCATCGATGGTGCAATCCTCGATACAACTCTCGGCCGTGCGTTGTTTAACGAAGCGCTTCCGACTGACTTCTCGTACGTTGAAGAAGACGTTACGAAGAAGCAACTCGGCGCAATCGTCAACACTCTTGCTGAGCGCTACCC
>CAZLOJ010000055.1:0-6405 GCA_964561165.1 uncultured Bifidobacterium sp.
ATTGTGTACCCGCCTCCGACTGGCAAACCATTGGGCATCACGCCGTGGTTTCGATTCGGTGCAGCAATCTTGCGGCCCATCCTCTTTGCGATTGCTAAGCGAGATTGGCGTGGCGCTGAGAACATTCCAAAAACCGGCCCAATCATCTGCATCTCAAACCACATCTCGTATCTAGATCCGCTGGTTTTCGCCCACTTCCTTCATGACAACGGACGTGCACCGCGATTCCTCGGGAAAGCCGAACTCTTTCGGATTCCACTCATTGGAACAGTCTTGCGAGGGGCGGGGCAAGTTCCCGTAGAACGAGAGAGCCCAAATGCGCGCCAAGCATTTGAGCACGCCATTGCATTTCTTAAGTCAGGCCACTTACTCGGGGTCTACCCAGAAGGAACGCTTACTCGCGACCCGGGAATTTGGCCAATGAAAGCAAAGACAGGAGTTGCTCGATTAGCCATCATGACGCAAACGCACGTGGTGCCATGCGCGCAGTGGGGAGCGCAAGCGGTATTGCCTCCGTATAGCCGAAAATTCTCGCTCTTTCCGCGCAAAACGTTCCACGTTTGGGCGGGCGAACCGCTAGATTTTTCGAAGTGGTACGGCAGGGAAGATGATCCTGTTGCGATACGAGAGGCGACTGATTACGCCATGGATGCCCTAGCAGCTCTTCTGGAGAAGATTCGCGGTGAGCACGCCCCGGCCACTCGTTTTGATCCAGCCAGTAGCGAGCATCCACGAATTGGCAATTACAAGAAGAAAAAGAAGAGAAACTAATGGCGCTAACGATTGCTGTGATGGGCTCAGGCTCATGGGGGAGCGCTTTCGCTCAGATCCTCGCGGATAATTCACAAAACCACACGGTGCGCATTTGGGGACGTAATCCTGATGTAATTTCCGAAATCAACGCGTTTCACATCAACTCTAAATTCCATCCTGGATTAATGCTTCCGGAAAAAATTACTGCGACGACCAATCCTGCCGTTGCACTGGCAAGCGCTGATGTAGTGATTCTCGCCGTTCCTGCACAAACTTTGCGTGAGAATTTGAAAAGCTGGGGCAATTTGATTCCGAAAAATGCGATTGTGGTGAGTTTGCTCAAAGGCTTTGAGCGTGGCACTCATGCTCGCATGAGTGAAGTCATTAGTCAGGAGCTCAACTTAGACGAGAGCCAGATTGCAGTTGTCACCGGACCTAACTTGGCGGGTGAAATCATCAAACGTGAACCAGCTGCGGTAGTTATCGCCTGCGCGAAAGAAGAGAACGCTGTTGAACTGCAGGACGCAATTGCTACTGCTTATTTTCGTCCGTACACCTCCGTTGATGTAATCGGTTGCGAGGTTGCCGGAACAATTAAAAATGTGATGGCGCTCGCGGTAGGAATGGCTAGTGGTTTAGGAATGGGTGATAACACCAAAGCAACTGTTATCACGCGTGGTCTGGCTGAGACGACGCGATTAGGAGTCGCACTTGGAGCAGACCCCATGACATTCGCAGGTCTTGCGGGAATGGGTGATTTAGTTGCTACATGTTCGTCGCCCCTTTCGCGCAATCGTTCTTTTGGTGAACGATTGGGTCGTGGACTTGGACTTTCGCAAGCTCAGAGCGAGACTAAAACCACGGCCGAAGGAGTGTCGTCTGCTGCAGCAGTCCTTGATCTTGCACGGGAATATGGCATCGATATGCCAATAGTTGAGGCTGTTGTCGATGTTGTGGCAAATGGGATGCCACCAAAGGAAGTTGTGCGCAGGTTGATGAGTAGAACGACGCGCTCTGAACACTAGCGCCGGCAATAGTCTGGGCAATTAGTAACCGGTACCCTGTGCAACGTGGCTACCAATACAACCAAGAAAATCCGCGTTGGGGTGCTCTGTGGTGGTCAAAGTAGCGAACATTCAATCTCATGCTTATCGGGCGCGAGCTTGCTGGCAGCGATGGATCGTGAAAAGTTCGAGCCGGTACCTCTTGGTATCACTCAATCTGGCCAATGGGTCTCTCTTGAGGGGTTAACGAAAGAGCTCGCGATAGTCGATGGAAAACTTCCCGTCATTCCTGATCGAGCGCCTGCGGTTACGGTAAATCGCGATGGCGTGTTTGCGGGTGGAAAAAATCTCGATGTGGATGTGATGTTCCCAGTTCTCCATGGCCCATACGGAGAAGATGGCACAGTACAAGGACTTCTTGAGATGTTCGATATTCCTTATGTGGGTGCAGGAGTCCTGGCATCTGCAATTGGAATGGATAAGGCAACCTGCAAGAGATTGTTTGTGGAGGCAGGAATTCCTACCGTCGATTTTGATGTCTTCTTTTGGAGTGAGTGGCAGAGCTATAAAAGTGAGATCACTTCGCGTTTAACGGTTGAATTTACATTACCTATTTTTGTTAAGCCCTCCCGCGCAGGTTCCAGCAATGGAATCAGCAAAGTGAAGTCATGGAGCGAATTAGATGCGGCAGTATCTCTTGCGAAAGATTTCGACGAAAAAATTGTGATTGAAGCGTTTGCACCTGGGCGTGAGATTGAGTGTGGCATCTTGGGGGATAAGGCATCTCGCGTTGGTGAGGTGCGCATTCTGGGCGATCACGAGTTCTATGATTTCGAAGCGAAGTACCTTGATAACTCGACCGAGTTAATTGTGCCAGCGAAGATTCCTGCCGAGGTCGAGCGCGAGATTCAACAATTAGCCCTCGATGCTTTCTCGCTCATCGATGGACGAGGAATTGCTCGCGTCGATTTCTTCCTGCAAGAAAATGGCGAAATCATCCTCAATGAGTTAAACACCATGCCTGGCTTCACTGCTACGTCGATGTATCCACGATTGTGGGATGCGACCGGAGTTAGTTATCAAGAGGTTATTACCCGCCTTATAGAATTGCATAGTTAAGCGTGTGCAAGCGGAATACGAAATCACGTGCTCTCCTTGCCATCGCAATTTTGGCAACTGGGCTGCTCTTGCCCACTTCGAGCCCGAGTTTCGCTAATGTAAATGGCAAAGCATGGAGCGAAGACTCTCGAGCTTATTCAGAGGGCTGGCCCTGGCCGAAGTTACCTAATTGGTGGAGCTGGCCACAGAAATGGTATTCATCGCAAACATTTACAGATGTACGTCTTGGCCAATGGTTGCCTTGTCGCCCTGAGTGGTCTATGAATGATTGCATTCAGGAGATCAACGTTTACGACCAAGAGGGAAAGAAACTTGGTTCGCTCAAGTACTTGCAAGAGCCAGGTTTTGATCCCTATGAAATTAAGCAATCTTGGTCTCAGGCGCCGGATATTCAAAGCGCGGGTCTAGTCGATAACTTCCCAGACTTCAGCAATCTGGAGACTGTGTGGACTAAGGGATGGTGGCAGTTACCAGAGGGCATAACGCTCTCTAATGGAAAGAATCTTGTGAACGCAAATGTCGCTCGAATGTTGAGCGCTGTGCAGATGAACATCTCACCGCGTGAGATGGAACAAGGCGTGTCTCTACCGGTAGGTGTCTATTTTGAAGCTGTTCTGAAATCAAAGAATTTGAAGAAGTACGCTCGCTGGGTAACGAGTAATGGCAAGAATCCGAGCGTTATCTTCAAGGACGATGGAACAATCCTTATCAGGGGAGTCACAACTAAATTCCCCAACCCTGGGAAACCTGGCTGCGAAAAATTGGACTTAGGTAATAAAGAAAAGGCCGTTTCATCTGCTGCATTTGTGGCGGTGAATCTCTCTACAGCATCAGATTACGAGAGCGCTAATTACACGTCAGCGCCAGGTGAAGTAATCCTTGGTACAAATGGATGGTGGTGTTTGGGCGGTATCAAATGGGATGCGAAAGAGCGACAGATAACTGTTGAAGTTGCTGCGCCACATTATTTTGAAGATGGCATCACCGAAGTTGATGGCTGGCTTGAATTGAAGCTAAAGGGTGCGTTGGTCAAACATTGGTGGGGGATATCGCCTCAGGATGCAACGGGTTTTGCTCGAGTGGAACTTCTCTACAGCGATGGTTCGACGAAGATCGCCACAGTCAGCGCTAAGTACATTCCTGAGTTTGATTGGATCGACCTTCGCGCATATGGATTTACCTACTCGAATCCAGTCTTAAAGATAACGCTCAAGAGCCCAACTGCGGCGAAAGCGAAGGCAACTGCCAAGGCAGTTACGTCCAAGACGATTACCTGCACCAAAGGAAAGAGCGTAAAGAAAGTTCAAGCGAAGAGTTGCCCAAAGGGCTACCAGAAAAAGTAAGAGCGTTTCAACTAGTCGTTTACAACTGGGCACGTTAACGTGCGAGTAATCCCTGGCACCGCCTGCACTTTTGCAAGAATCGTGCGACCAAACTCTTCCATCGAGCCAGCTTCAGCGCGCATGATGACATCGTATGGTCCACCCACGCCCTGAGCGATATTGACCCCTGGAATAGCGCCGACTGCTTTTGCGACGGCTGCTGCCTTTCCCACTTCAGTTTGAATCAGGATGTAGGTCTGGATCGACATGGTATTTCGCCCCTTTTGCTGTGCTGATGTGGAGCAAAGGTAGCGCAGGATAGGCTCGGTCGGAAAGTTAGTTTTAGGGCGCAAGCGCAAAGCTGGAGGAGACCGTGCGGGTTCGCGAGATGGGCGAGGAGGCGTTAATAGCCGCCTTTGCTGACCTCTACCGCTCCCGAGCCGGGGTGTCGGTCGGAATAGGTGACGATGGTGCAATCATCGAATCTACATCTGCGCTAGAGGTTATAAGTACCGACATGGCAACAGATGGAATTCACTTCAATCGTTTGTGGTCGAGAGCAACAGATATCGGAGCAAAAATTGCCATTGCAAACCTTGCAGATATCGTCGCAATGGGTGGAGCGCCAAAGTTTCTTATCGTGGCAATTTCAGCGCCAGGCGACGAAGAGGTGTCGTACTTATTGGACATTGCCCGTGGTATCGAATCGGTTGCCAAAGATTTTGGCGTCAGCGTTGTAGGGGGAGATTTGGTAGCGGGTAAAACATTGACCATAGCTATCACTGCTCTTGGGTCTGTCAAAGCTCCAGTGCTCCGCTCTGGTGCAAAAGTTGGTGACAAAGTATTTCTTACGCGCGCTACCGGAAGATCTCTGGCTGGATTGTTGCTGCTGAGTAAAGAATTAGCGAGCTCAGATTCTCCTGACGTGCGAGCATTCCAACGTCCTGAATTCGATCCGCATGATGTCATTGAATTTGGTTTTGAGAAAATTAATGCGCTCATGGATGTTAGTGATGGCCTGCTCTCAGATTTACCTAAAATCGTAAAGGCATCCAGAGTTGGTATTGACCTAACAATTGATGAGAAAGCCCTGAGTTTCCTCGAGCCGCTATCCGAGAAGTTAGCGATCCCACCGCTGGAGCTATTCCTGCGCAGTGGTGAAGAGCACTCATTTATCGCGGTAGTTGACAGTAAGTGGCAATCCGAAACGCCAGAATCATGGATTATGCTTGGCACAGTTGTTATGGGTAATGAGATTACGTACTTCGGTAAACCTTTGCCGTTTCAGAGCACGTCATGGCACTGGTAGAGATTCGCACAAGCGCAGACTAGGGAGATATCAGAATGAAACGAACAGCTTCGGTAGTTGGAATTTTCTCGCTCGCTTCTATTTTCTTACTCTCTCCCGTTGCGCAAGGCGCTACTGCAACGCCTGGAAAGTCTTGTCAGGCATCAGCATTAGGAACGCAATCTGCATTTAAAGATTCCAAAGAAGGGCAGCAAACTCTCACTTGTGGGCGCCTTGGAAAGAAGTATCTCTGGGTCATCACAAAAGTAACGATCCCAGCAAACCTTGACACCAAGTACATTAAAATCACTGGCGATACGAGCGCTGGCGCTGTGTTAGGTAAGCCAAAGGGTCAACCGCCAACTGCTCTGTTCTCTGCAGATATCGTGAAAGGTGGCGGGGCAACTGTTGCCGCAGGTGCTTCAGTCACAGTTCATTACACCTTGATGGCATGGTCGACTGGCAAAGTCGTGGAATCGTCCTGGACTACTGGACAGACTGCGAGTTTCCCATTGAGTGGCGTGATTAAGGGTTGGCAGGATGGAATTCCTGGAATGCGCGAAGGTGGACGACGTTTACTCATAGTTCCGCCGGCACTTGGTTATGGTGCAACAGCACAGGGACCTATAGGCGCCAATGAGACCCTAGTTTTCGTAGTTGATTTGGTGAAGGTCGGCTAAAGAAATAATTTAGCGAGATACTTTGCCGGCCTTGAGGCAGGCAGCACAGACATTTTGACGCTTTGGCGTAACACCGTTGACGAGGGTGCGGATGCGCTGGATATTTGGATTCCAGCGTCGGCGGGTACGACGGTGTGAGTGCGAGATGCTGTTTCCAAACTGTGGGCCTTTGCCACAGATGTCGCACTTGGCTGCCATGTTCGCCTCCGGTTGGTATTCGCGGTATCTCAGGTCTTGCG
>CAZLOJ010000056.1:0-6214 GCA_964561165.1 uncultured Bifidobacterium sp.
GTTATCTACTTGTTCGCCCCAATAAGTGGCGCTCACTTCAACCCTGTTGTCACCATAATCTTTACTCTTAAGAAGAAGATGAAGTTTCTCGATTCATTTTCCTATTTGAGCGCACAATTCATCGGTGGCGTTTCTGGAACAATCCTAGCTAACCTGATGTTCACCAGCGATGTTGTTGTGTTCTCAACAATTAATCGAGCTACTAGCGCTAATTTTCTTGGAGAATTGATAGCGACTGCAGTTTTGTTGCTCATCATTCTCTTATCCATCGAGCAAGGGCGAAGTAGTGCGATTGCATACCTCGTTCCAGCGTGGATTGGCTCGGCATACTTCTCCACTGTTTCGACTAGTTTTGCCAATCCTGCAATCACCTTCGCGCGATTCTTCTCAGCAAATGGCACCGGAATTAACCTCACGTCTACCGCGGCTTTTATCGCTGTTCAACTAGTAGGTGGAGCATGTGCTCTTGGATTGGTCAAAGTTTTAGTAAAGAAATGAGGATGTGTAATGGGAGATAAGCCATCAGTTTTATTTGTCTGCGTTCATAATGCTGGTCGCTCCCAAATGGCAGCAGGTTTCCTCGAGAGCATTGGCGCTGGGAAGATCGATGTCCTATCTGCAGGTTCAGCGCCGAAGGAGACGCTCAATCCTGTCGCCGTCGCAGCGATGGCTGAAGTTGGCATTGATATCGCGCACAATAAACCGAAGATTCTCACCGTTGATGCTGTGCAAGCATCAGATGTGGTGATCACCATGGGCTGTGGTGATACCTGCCCATACTTTCCTGGGAAAAGGTATGAAGATTGGGTGCTCGACGACCCTGCAGGAAAAGACATCGACGAGGTACGTCGGATTCGCGATGAGATTAAAGCTCGCGTGCAGAAGTTAGTTAGTGAACTACTCGAGAAATAAGATCTTTTTGGAGTGCAGCGAAGCGCTCACCCATGAGGCGATAGCCAGCTGAGTTGGGGTGTAGTAGATCTGGCATCATGCCAAGGTCACCCTCGTTAAAGAGCTCCAATCCGCTCATGAAGTAGAGGTTCGCATCGCTACGTTCGTTGACAATCTTCTCCAAGATTGCGCGAATTTTCGGGAGGTTAAGCGCGCCAGCAGCGAGCGCTTCTGGGCGCTCCATTGAGGTCAACCCATTATCTCCAATAAGCGTTGGGCCAGGATTTTCTTCATGGAACGGGCAGATGATGGGCGAGATAACAAGAATTGGGGTAGTTGGTTTCTTCTCGCGAATCGTGTCGAGGAAGTTATGTACTGCAGGGATAAAGGAGCGCTCACGCATGCTGTCGCCATTGACGACATTGATGCCGAGTTTGAGCGAGATGAAATCAGCTGGGGTGGCAGCAATGGTGCGCGCGACAAAACCATCTAGGTGAGCCTCCCCGGCGAGTCCAAGATTTCGAATATCCAAACCGAGAAGGCGACTTGCGTGTACCGACCAGATATCTAAAGGTCGTTCTGTCTCAGCACATTGACTGATCGAACTTCCGTAGTGGACCCACTTCTTCTTCGTTGATGGAGTCGGCGCGAGCAGTGCGCCATCTGCCGAGATATTGCGCACCTCAACGAGCGCGCCAGCGGGAAGCCACACTTCAATCTCTTTCATTCCACTCTTCAAGTTGGCAAAGGTGATTTCTTCGCCAGCGCCGCGGATGAATTGCTCGCTAGTTACTAGCGGTCCATCCATCTCAAGGCGAATCTGCCCGCCTTTTGTTGCAGGAACGGTCGCAGCCTCGACGCCATCAACTACGAGATCAAAACGAGCGGTTGCTGGCTCTTCAATAACTCGGGCAATCGTCAACGGCATCACATGTACCTCGAGCGCGAGAGTTGTTGCCTCAGTGCGAAAGCGCAGCCGTACACCGGATGGAAACCGAGTCCATCGATGCAATCCGCTCACGCCAAATTGCTGCCATGTCCATAACGGCAGACGCGAGAAAGCGACCCAGCCATCATTATTGATTTGATGGTCGTATGGACCGACAACCTCGACTGCTGAATCTAGAAGTCGGGTGGCGGTGAGATTAGCCATTAATGTGCAAACTCTTCGCGTGAGGAGGGAACTTCGCCTTTGCTTGCCGCTGAAATTCCAAAGCGCTCTCTATTTTCAAGGAAATATTTTCGCGCTTCATTTCGACCTGATAGTTGTAGCTTTTCGAAGATGCGAATGGTCTCTTGGCGAATTGTCGATTCGCTATAGCCCATGATGTCAGCAATCTCGATATTGGTTCGTTTCTCGGCAATATGAGCCAGAATCTGAACTTGGCGGTCGGTAAGCGATGTAACGTTTGGCGATTCCATTTTCTTGCGATCTCTAGTTTGACGATAGACATGGAGTGAGATCAAGTGCGAAAGTGTTTGCAAGAAGAGATCAATCTCCTCATCGGGTGTGAGAGTCTTTTCAGAGACGATTCCAAGACACGCAACACAATTTTCTAGTCTGAAGATTGGTACGACTATCTGTGTTCGAGCGTCACTGTTGTATCGCACATCTTTGAGCAACGGATACTCAGCGGGCCATTCCGGTAGCGAGTTGATCCACACGATTCGTTGCTCAACAAGCGAATCGGTGACCGGCAACTTCCAGTCGAGCGGAAACTCTTGCCACTCCGAATAAAGGCGTTGATCAACGCCATGTGAGGCGCGAGCGCGAACGGTCTCGCGACTAGTGACATTGGAGAGCCAAGCATGCTTAGCGCCGAGAAAAGTTAAGGTGTTGGTAACGAGGAACTCACAGATTTCATCTTCGGAGAGATCCTTATTTGCAAGGTGTGCCGCAAATTCGGCAATCTGTGCGTTAATCACCCGAATCCCCCTCGTGGAATGTGGTGAACTCTATTCCAACGGTACTAATTTCTGCCAATGTACCCAAAATCCCCCCATATGTGAGCCAACTGGTGCGTGAGCCAGCGGTGCCACACCGTTAGACAAGTTCCGCAAGTTACTCTGTGTGACGTGTCTGAGCTCATTCTGGTTCCGCTGACTGACAACCCCGCCGCGGGGGCGCAGCCCCTGGAATGGAGCCTTGCGCTCTGGGGCGAGGCTAATCCATGGTTTTCGGCTGAGGATTGGCACACCTTCTATAGGAAAGCCGCTGACGCCACGACGACCTCCTATATCGAATGGGCGATCAATGGGGTCGATCAAGAGCAGGTATATATCGCGTACCGCGCGGGTGAGGTTGTTGGGGCAATCGCACTTGTCGATTTTGATGATCTTGAAGAATTTAGGGAGTTAAAACCCTGGGTGGCAGCTTTCGTTGTCGACCCCGAACGTCGTGGAAGCGGAATTGGCTCCGCGATGCTGGCAGCGCTCGAAGAGCGAGCGCGTGCTTTTTCAATCCCTACTCTCTATTTATGGACTGAAGATAAGCGAGATTTCTATATCAAGCGTGGCTACCAACTGGTTGGACATCGAGAGTATCCAGAGATATCTATCGATGTGATGAGTAAAGAGTTGTGACGTGATTTCGTTAAGTCTATTTAAGAGCGTTTAGCCGCTGGAGTAGCGGAGGGTGTGAAGCATAGATCTTCACCGCAAGTGGATGTGGTGAAAGGTTTGCCAAACTGTCGGTGGTGATTTTTATGAGGCCGCTTTTAAGTGGTTCACCGTCATATGTTTTCTTCGCAAATTGATCTGCTTCATATTCGTTTCGCCGCGAGATGCCATTAGTGACAAGTTCAAGTGCAAAGGAGAGCGGGCTAAATATTATGAAGAAGGCGAGTATCGAGAGATGAAAGCTCTTGATATCTGACCCCAGCGCATTTGATAACTCAGGGAACTGCAAAGCCCACCCTAAGACTGCGAAAATAATTAGTGACTGCAGCGTGGATAATGCGAAGCCAAAAAGAGTGTGTTTCTTCTTGTAATGACCAATTTCGTGCGCCAACACTGCCATGATTTCGCGAGTGCCTAACTTCTCGATGAGAGTGTCAAAGAGCACGATTGTCTTACTCTTGCCCAGCCCTGCAAAGAAGGCATTTGCTTTGCTTGAACGCTTGGATGCATCCATCACAAATAGGCGACCTATCGAGTAGCCCTCTTGCTTGCAATAGTTGAGAATCTCATCTTTTAGTTCACCCTCTTCAAGTGGCTTTAACTTGTTAAAGAGCGGCAGGATCAACGTGGTTCCGAACATAAACATCACGAGAGAGAAGAGCGAAAGTAAGAGCCAGCCCAGTAGCCAGAAGGCGCTACCAGTCTCTTGATAAATGACGATAATAAGCGCGAGTAATCCGCCACCAATTAATCCACCAAGTAAGTAACCCTTGATTTTGTCGAGGATAAATGTTTTCGCTGTAGTTTTATTAAATCCAAATCGATCCTCAATAACGAATGTTCCATAGAGATCAAACGGTAGGTCTAGTAGATCAGACGCTACTCCCAAGATTGCAAAGAATAAGAGTGCAATGAGAATCTCAGAGTTGACCAGCCCACGCACATATTCATCGAGTTTGCCAAAAATTCCGAGCGCTAGCGCAGCAACCATAATCAGAATCGAATAGGTTGAATTAGCGAGCGAAAGCCTGAAGTTTGCCTCCGAATACTCGATGGAACGTCGGTACTCACTTTCACTGTATAGATTTGCCAATGTTGGGTGGAGCGGCTTCTTCCCATGTCGATAATTGAGAATCTTGATGAGAGATTCGACCAGGTAGTTGAGTATCACAAGTGAAAGCAGAAGCGTCAGCATGGGATACATCGTATGATAAAGAGCTATGAGTAGCGCACAAGGGCTGATTAGCGCTGAGAATATCTCCAAGAATTATGGCAAAGGCGATGTCCTCAAAAACATCTCACTAGGTGTTTTGCGGGGAGAACGTATTGGAATTGTCGGTCGAAATGGTGGCGGCAAAAGCACCTTGCTCCGCGTGCTTGTCGGACAGGAAGCCCCCGACTCAGGGCGCGTATCTTTTCTAAACGGTCTTTCGCTCGGTTATCTAGCGCAAGTAGATACCTTTGCTGAAGGAGCAACAATTCTCACGGCGCTCTTTGGCGATAGCGCCACCCACTCGTGGGCTAGCGACCCCAAAGCGCGTGAAGTGCTCGAAGGTCTCTTTGGTTCTCATAATGAAAGCGATTTCGATCGTCCAATTGCTGGACTATCTGGTGGTGAGCGTCGACGAGTCTCGCTCGCTAAATTGCTCGTGAACAACCATGATGTTATTTGCCTTGATGAGCCAACTAACCACCTCGATGTTGAGGGAGTGAACTGGCTAGCTCAATATCTCAAGCGTGAGAAACGTTTAGCAGTTGTTGTGATTACTCATGATCGCTGGTTCTTAGATGAGGTGAGCGATAAAACCTGGGAAGTCGTCAATGCAGGCGTTGAAGAATACGAAGGTGGATATTCTGCTTTCGTGCTTGCAAAGGCAGAGCGCATCAGACAAGCCGATGTCGAAACTGGGCGACGGAACAATCTCATCAAGAAAGAGTTGGCATGGTTACGTCGTGGCGCACCGGCCCGAACGACTAAACCAAAGTTCCGAGTCGACGCTGCAAACCAACTCATTAGCGCCGAACCACCACCGAGAGATTCAGTAGAACTACTCAACTTTGCCACCAATAGATTGGGCAAGCGAGTCTTTGAATTACATGACCTCACGCTTGGTATTAAGGGTCGAGTTTTAGCTGAACATATCAACATAAATTTTGCTCCTGGTGCGCGCTATGCGATTGTTGGCGCGAATGGCGCGGGCAAGACCTCTTTTTTGCAAATGCTTGCGGGGCGGTTGAAGCCGATGGCAGGACATATGCAGACGGGTCAAACGGTAAAGCTTGCTTTCCTCACGCAGCATCTTGATGAGTTAGATCCACAGTGGCGAGTGTTAGAAGCGGTAGAGGATGTTGCCAAGAGCGTTGATCTAGGAAAAGGACGAGAGTTATCGGCATCTCAATTATGTGAGCGATTGGGATTTGGTAAAGATGCGCAGTGGACACCTGTTCGCGATCTATCAGGTGGTGAGCGCAGACGCCTACAACTCACACGATTGCTCATGGAAGGACCAAATGTGCTCTTTCTCGATGAACCAACTAACGACTTCGATGTAGAAACGCTCTCCTCGCTTGAAGATTTGCTAGATGGATTCGCGGGAACGATTCTGGTCGTTTCACATGATCGGTATTTCCTGGAACGTGTTTGCGATGTGACGTTGGGATTCGTCGGCGATGGCATCTTGCGAGATTTACCCCGGGGTCTTGA
>CAZLOJ010000057.1:0-5930 GCA_964561165.1 uncultured Bifidobacterium sp.
GTCGATGTCTATCGATCGAGCGGCCCTGGCGGACAGAGCGTTAACACCACAGATAGCGCCGTTCGTTTAACGCACGTACCGACAGGAATTGTGGTCTCCTGCCAGAACGAGAAAAGTCAGCTCCAAAATAAAGAATCTGCACTTCGAATTCTCCGAGCGCGTCTTTTGGCAGCAGCAGTAGAGGCGCAGGAGGCTGCTGCTGCAGCAGAGCGTAAGAGCCAGATCCGAACGGTGGATCGAAGCGAACGAATTCGCACGTACAACTTCCCCGAGAATCGATTGAGCGACCATCGCGTAAATTTCAAAGCTAATAATCTCTCGGTGGTACTCGATGGGGAATTAGATCCAGTTATTCAAGCGTTGATTGATGCTGATAAGGCAACCCGTTTAGCGGCTGGCTAAAAGAACAATGAATGGCGCTCGTGAACTATTGCGATGGGCAGAGCAAGAGCTGAAGTCCACAACGCAAGATCCTGTATTGGATGCCCAGATTCTTCTTGCAGAAGCAACCGGACTTTCTCGAACGCACGTGCTCCTTCGAGAGCGCTTTGAACCCAATGAAGAAGCTCAGTTCCGAGATTGGATTGGTCGAAGGCAAAAGGGCGAACCGATTCAGTACATAACTGGTCGCGCATACTTTCGAAAGCTCACACTTGAGGTCGGCCCTGGAGTGCTCATCCCTCGACCAGAAAGTGAGCAGTTAGTAACAGATGTGATCTCGAAGATTAGTGAAGTTGTAGAAGCTCGTGTTGTCGATTTAGGCGCGGGATCTGGCGCGCTCGCGTTGAGTATCGCAACAGAACTGCCGAATGTGAAGGTGACAGCAGTGGAGAGAGAGCGTGCTGCTATTACGTGGCTCGAGCGAAATGTTAAGAACCTCGGTGCGGTGGTAAATCATGAAATAGAAATTGTTTGCGCTGATATCACGCAATTCGATGGCAAACATAACTTCGATGCAGTAATTGCTAATCCTCCATATATTCCAGATACGCAAGAATTACCGAGAGAAGTTTTGGATTTCGAGCCGCACGCTGCACTCTTTGGCGGGGGTGAGGGGTTGGACGCCCCACAAGCGTTTATTGCTGCAGCGCTCCGGGCGCTAAAGCCCGGTGGGTATCTCGCTATTGAGCATCATGAGGAGCACGGCGAGGCAATCTGCGAGATTCTTGAGCGCTCGTTCGAAAGCGTGCACCTTCACTATGATTTAAATGGTAGAGCTCGATTCAGTAGTGGAGTGCTCAAGTAATGAATGAGTTAGTAGAGATTTCTCATCCGGCAGCGATAGATATTGCCTTGCGTGAGATTAGAGCAGGTAATGTGATTTCTTTTCCGTTGGAGAGTGGCTATGTGCTGGCTGCGGATGCATTTAATCGAGCAGCAGTTGGTGAACTTCATCTCCTACGAAGTGATCCACCAGGCCAAGCTGCGTCGGTGATGATTGGTGATAAAGCGCGAATCGTGGGCATAGTTCGTGAACCATCAGTGGCAGCCCAAAAGCTGATTGATATGTTCTGGCCCGGTCCGCTCACCTTGTACTTACGACCACATGCAGCGTTGACGTGGGATCTTGGCGATGAGCGAATTCTTGATCAGATTGCCGTGCGCGTGCCTGATAGTGAGTTTGCGATTCGGCTGTTGAACGAGACGGGACCTTTGGCGGTCGCAGGGGCGGGACTTGCGGGTAGAGCAGCGTTTACCGAGCCTGCGCTGGTGCGAGATGTCTTTGGTGCAAATGTCGGCGTGATAATTGATGGCGGTGCGATAACTGATGTGGTGCAGAGCACTGTCGTGGATTGCACACAGACGCCACCTCGAGTCATTCGAGTGGGGGCGGTAGCGCAGGCGAGCCTTCGCCAAGCATGGCCTGAGATAAGTCAGGATTTGGGCTAGATTTCAGTTAGATTCACGTGGCTAGTACCTGTTCGATGGGAGATATCAGATGAGCGCACGATATTACGGAGCAAGTTACGAAGCTCTTGAAGCGCAAGATCCTGATGTGGCAGCGATGCTCATCGCAGAGTTAGAGCGAGAACGTAATGGCCTACAACTCATTGCAAGTGAAAATTTCACGTCACCAGCAGTTCTTGCCGCTCTTGGCTCGACTCTCTCGAATAAATATGCCGAGGGGTACCCCGGTAAGCGCTACTACGGAGGTTGTGAGGAGGTCGACAAGGTCGAAGAGTTAGGCATTGCGCGCGCCAAGGAGCTCTTCGGTGCAGAGCATGCGAACTTGCAACCACACTCAGGTGCCAGCGCAAATATTGCGGTCTATCAGGCATTCACAAAACCGGGTGACACAGTGCTGGCCATGTCTCTTCCACACGGCGGACATTTAACGCACGGCTCCAAAGTTAACTTCTCTGGAAAATGGTTCAACGTAGAGTCCTATGGAGTCCGTAAAGATACTGAGTTAATCGATTATGACGAGTTGCGCGAATTAGCAATCAAACATAAACCAAAAATGATTTGTAGTGGCGCTACCGCATATCCCAGCTTGATTGATTTCGAGCGTGTTCGTGAAATCTGCGATGAAGTTGGTTCAATCATGTGGGTAGATGCAGCCCATTTCATTGGATTGGTTGCTGGAAAAGCCATTCCATCTCCGGTTCCATATGCAGATGTCGTTTCGTTCACCACGCACAAAGTCCTACGTGGCCCTCGTGGTGGAATGATTTTGTCTAAAGCAGAACACGCAGCTGCGATTGATAAGGCTGTCTTTCCTGGCATGCAAGGCGGTCCAATTATGAGCGCGGTTGCGGCAAAGGCAGTTGCTCTCAAGGAATGTTTGCAACCTAGCTACCAAAAGTATGCAAAAGATGTCGTACTCAACGCGCAAGCACTCGCTGCCGGTCTAGTCGAAGAAGGGATGCGCGCTGTCTCTGGAGGAACTCAGACACATTTAGCGTTAATCGATGTGCAAGCTCTAGGTGTAAACGGTAAAGAGGCAGACGAGCGGTGCGGAAGTGCAGGCATCACACTCAATAAGAACTCTATCCCGTTCGATCCTCAACCGCCGTCAATAACAAGTGGAATACGAGTGGGCAGCCCATCAATCACGACACAGGGGATGGGCGTGGCTGAGATGAAAGTCATCGCATCATTGATTGCTCGCGCAATTAAGGATCCGGCTTCATCGGCGAAGATTGCTGGTGAAGTGAAAGATCTCTGCAGGCGATTTCCTGTCTATCCAGAGCGTTAATGCGCGAGCATTTATTAGTACTGCTTATTGCAGCCGTTTTCGTTTACCTCCTTACGCCCTACGCCCGAACACTTGCCCTTAAATCTGGCGCAGTCGCAAAAGTGCGAGATCGAGATGTCCATACTGAGGTAACAGCGCGCTGGGGCGGCATCGCCATTTGGTTATCGATCATGCTCACTATCCTGATCGCTTCGCAATTGAATTTGCTGAGTAAAGCCTTTCAACAAGATGAGCAAATAAAAGGTATCTGCATCGCTGCGACTGTCATCTGTTTACTTGGCGTACTTGATGACAAGTGGGGAATCGACGCCATTACCAAGCTTGCAGGGCAAACGTTGGCTGCAGCAATCTTGGTTAACTTCGGTGTGCAGCTGCTGTGGTTACCGCTCAATGGCGTAACGATGCTACCGACCTCCTTGGGGCAGCTGATTACAATCTTGATTATTGTCGTCACCATCAATGCAGTGAATTTCATCGACGGGCTAGACGGCCTTGCTTCAGGAATCGTGGCTATCGCAGCAGGTTGTTTCTTCGCCTTTGCGTACCTACTATCGGTGGTCTATAACTTTGATCGCGCGGGCGCACCTTCACTCCTTACCGCAATCATGATGGGCGCATGTTTAGGTTTCTTGCCGCATAACTTTTATCCAGCAAAGATCTTCATGGGAGATTCAGGATCGATGCTTTTAGGTTTACTACTGGGTGTCGCGGCGATAACGCTTACCGGTCAGATAGATGCGAATGCAATTGCCTCACAGAATTTCGCGCCGACTCTTGTGCCACTGCTTTTGCCCTTTGCGGTATTAGCGATTCCATCCATCGATCTCTTGCTTGCTGTGATTCGACGAACTCGCGCAGGACGATCTCCATTCGCACCTGATATGGGGCATCTGCATCATCGGTTATTGGCGCGCGGCCATACGCAACGAAGTGCAACTGTGATGATGTATCTCTGGACTTTAGTCGTCGCAGCTCCAGTCTCTGCGTCTGCATTTATCTCGTGGCGAATAAACCTGCTGCTTTCGGTGGCACTCGCGCTTCCAATCCTGTTGCTCTCACTTCGACCGAAGTACGTGACAAACATCGCGAAGTCTCGTACGTGATTAACTACCCGAAGCTCTTTCTGAAAGGTGCAGCGCTCCCTGCCCTAACGATTGGTGGTATTGGAACAGCACTTGCAAGCGTCGTTGCGGGAAGCAGCGGTTTCTTTGCAGGGCTGGCCGCGCTCACAGTGGTACTCCTGTTTTTCATTATTCATCTACTTATCGCGGCTACGACGCGAACGCTCGACCCTCGTCTGACCTTTGCCTTCGTCGCGTTGAGCTTCTTGACCAAGTTGATCGGAATGGCCGGTTTCATGGTGGCGCTCTCGCGCACCAGTATCGACCGACCCTGGTTTGCCGGTGTTGCCTTCGCCACTGCGGCAGGGTGGTTAGTGGGCGAGATGCTCGCTTATCGCCAGCTGGTCCGCGGGCGCTAGGGTTGGGGCCATGGCCAAGGAGCGAGATCTACCCGAGAACACAGGGAACACAGGGAACACAGGGGGCCCTGATAGTTCCGATAACTCCCGGCGCGAGTCTCGGGGCGAGGAGAGCGCGCTCTGGTCAATCTTTGGCTACCTCATCTCAGGGCAGATTGTCTGGGGTGGGATTGGCTTTGCACTTGATCGTTGGCTGGGAACCTCGTTCTTGGTTCTGGTCGGCCTCCTGTTAGGTATGGGCT
This sequence comes from uncultured Bifidobacterium sp., assembly GCA_964561165.1. Taxonomy (GTDB): domain Bacteria; phylum Actinomycetota; class Actinomycetes; order Nanopelagicales; family Nanopelagicaceae; genus IMCC26077. The sequence continues at coordinate 4,922 of CAZLOJ010000057.1, forward strand.
CCTCTATTTATTTGGTCTGGTTGCGATTCGGCAGGAAGTAATGATTTCGCGCAAACGGCCATTTCCCCATAGGGTTTGGCGCGAAGCACGTTGACTCCGGTCTGATTGATTCTCGATGGAAGGTTTGGGTAGGTGCGAGTGACGCGGTTATCTGAAGGCGAGGGTTTCACACCTCCCAGTGCAGTCGACTTTAATCTTCCGCCAATCTTTGGTGACAATGCATTTACTACTAAACCGATTTTCTTAGTTTTCTTCTCGGTAATTCTTATCTCAGTATTTTTTATTCTTGCATCGCGCAAAGCGGCAATCGTGCCTTCGAAGCTCCAGTTTGCAGGAGAGAGCGTCTACGGTTTCGTGCGAAATGATCTGGCGAAAGATGTTATTGGCCACGAGTTCATGCGTTTTGTGCCATACCTTTTCACACTCTTCACTTTCATTCTGGTCAACAACATCTTCGGAATCGTGCCGATGCTCCAATTCCCAACGATGTCTCGTGTGAGCTTCCCGTATGTTTTGGCAATCATCACATTCTTGGTCTTTCACTATGTTGGTATTCGAAAGCAAGGCGCCCTCAAGTACATCAAAGAGATCATGTTCATGCCAGGAGTTCCCAAGCCTGCGTACATTCTCATCACACCACTTGAACTTCTCACCTTCTTCCTTGTACGTCCATTGACGCTCTCGCTCCGTCTTTTTGCCAATATGTTTGCTGGTCACCTGCTGCTCTTGGTGTTCATCCTTGGTGGAGAGCATCTACTTCAGGGCGTGATTGGTTTGAAGTTGATCAGCCCCTTTGCTTTCTTTATCGGCATCGTGTTGACCTTCTTCGAGTTCATGGTCCAATGCCTCCAGGCATACATCTTCACTTTGCTCGCAGCCTTGTACATCGCTGGAGCCTTGGCGGATGAGCACTAAAGAGTTTTGCTAAAGCGATAAGGCGCCCGTCTTATCGATAAGAACGAAAGGTAGAAAAGGTAACAACATGGAAGGCACACTCAACCTGGTCGGT
>CAZLOJ010000058.1:0-5575 GCA_964561165.1 uncultured Bifidobacterium sp.
CGAAGGCTTCGGCGGTATGTTCTGCGCTCTGTCGATCAACAATCTCATGCCACCAAACGTCGCGCGATGCATTCCATGCCACATCCTGGCCGGTTCGCTTGACGACTAATACATGCTTGACGTTCTGCTGCCCCTTGAGCGCTTCATCAACTGCGGGCTTCAGAGCGTTAGCAGCGCCCTTGCGATACCCACCATCTGCAGTGATAACAATCTTCGCATCAGCATCTTGGATACGAGAGAGCAGTGCCTCAGCAGAGAAACCGCCGAAGACAACAGAGTGCATCGCACCAAGACGAGCGCAGGCAAGCATCGCAATCGCAGCCTCTGGAATCATCGGCATATAAATGGCAACTCGATCGCCACTCGTTACGCCTAATTCAATAAGAGCATTCGCAGTCTTTTTCACTTCAGTAAGCATCTGCGCGTAGGTAATCTTACGGGTATCGCCAGGCTCACCTTCGAAGAGCAGCGCTACGCGATCACCACGACCTTCGGCCACATGACGATCGAGGCAGTTCACAGAAGCATTAAGTTTTCCGCCGATAAACCACTTGGCAAAGGGAGCTTCCCACTCGAGCGTCTTCTCCCATGGTTTCTCCCACTGCAAGAAGCGAGCTTGTTCTTCCCAGAACTTCAATCGATCAGCATCAGCGTGCGCATACATCTCAGCTTTCGCATTAGCAGCAGTAGCAAACTCAGCAGATGGGGGAAAAGTTCTATTCTCTGAGAGCAGATTCTCAAGCGACATCAGGTCCTCCAGCAGATCTCTTCTTACGTTTCACTAAATAGATTATGGCACTCAACGCACCTAAGCCAAGAGCCGTTGCAATCGCAGGGCGCGGTGGGATAGCTGCAAAGCGCTGCTTCAACGGAACCGGGCGTGTGAAGTGAAGAATCGGCCAATTATTTGCCTCTGCATGCGCGCGCAATCCACGATCTGGATTGACTACACATGGAAAGCCGACGATAGATAGCAAGGGAATATCGGTGCTGGAGTCGGAATAGGCGAACGATTTCTGTAAGTCATACCCATTCTTCTCGGCTAACGCACGAACCGCTTCTGCTTTCTTCTCAGCGTAAGCGTAATACGAAACCTTGCCTGTGTAGAGCCCATCGACAATTTCCATATCGGTAGCGATGACATCTGTCGCACCAAGCATCTTGCCAATTGGTTCAACAATCTCACGCCCCGATGTCGACACGATAATGACATCACGCCCATCGCGAATATGTTTCTCGATTAACTCAGCCGCCTCGTCATAGATCATCGGGTCAATCGCTGAGTGGAGCGATTCGTTAATCACTGTCTTTGTTTGCGCTACATCCCACCCTGTCACCATCGAAGTGAGTGTTTGCCGCATCTTCTCCATCTGTGCATGGTTTGCGCCAGAATTAGTGAAGAAGAATTGATTCACAAAATTACGCATCATCCGCTTTCGCGAAATCAACCCGGCTTCATTAAATGGTTTGGTAAAAGCCAACAGTGAGGAGCGCGAGATGATGGTTTTATCTAAATCGAAGAATGCGGCGCTCTTACTCACATAATGAAGCGTAACGATTACCGACAGGTATGCCCACTTTGCGATTTCCATAGGTGAGATGGGAATGCGCGCACCCGCACGTGCGCGCTCGTGATAATCCGCCCGTGCCCCACTCTCGATCCCCACGACTGTGGGGCACGTTCTCCGCATCCGGCGGCGTTGGCACCACCACGCTCACCCTCCAACTCGCTCGAATTGCAACCCGGCTGGGACAGCGCGTGCTCATCGTCGAATCAGATACTCGCGCACCGCTCCGCGAGATTCTTGGCGCCGTGCCTCCGTTCTGGGAGGAGTACCGACGAGCGAACGCCTTAGTCAAAGCCGAGGCGTTGCCGCAGCAGCTTCGCGCTGGCTTTGCTCTTCTCACGAGAAGAAGTAGCGCACCAATATCCGAGGAGATTTTCACTCAACTCTGTACCGTCGCTAGCGAGAATTTTGATCTCGTGCTTTTTGATAATCCACACCATCGATTTCCCAGTATGAACTCCATTTTTGTCGCAGAAAATACCTTGCCTTCCTTGATTGGATTAACTGCACTCGCAGGAGAGCTAAAGCCAAAATTAGTGATAATCAATAAACATTCAGCGCGAGTCAAAAAGCGAGCTGCGCTTGAGGGTTTTATTACCGATGCAAAGATATTCACTCTGCCACGTTCACAAGATTTAAACCTCGCCCTTGGATTTGGGGTATTGCGAAAACTATCGAGCCAGAACGAGCAACGAGTCACTGATATTGCACGTGAGATTCTCCGATGATGCAGGGAGAGATTCTCGATGAAATCAGGGCACACGTAGTCGCAGAGTTAATCGAAAAGAGCCCATGGATTCCTGAGCAAGAGTTCGAAGATGAATCTGCAGCGCTCCGCGATATCTCACGGGGCCTTGGACCATTTACCCAGCTCCTCCAGCGCGAGAGTTTTACCGACTTGTTCATCAATGCAAACTCGGGAGCATGGATTAATCGAGGTGCTGGCTTAGAGGAGATTGATTTTCCCATTAATGAACGGGCGCTTGTGAACTTTATTCGTTCGCAATCCTTACGCGCAGGAAAACTCTTCGATCAGGCGCATCCAGCAGTTGATCTTGAATTGAGTCCAGGCGTGCGTTTGCATGCGCTGCTACCACCGCTAGTTGAATCAGGTGTCCATCTCTCGCTTCGAGTGAATCAAAGGCAGAGCAACTGGCGTGTTACCGAGCGGCAACGAGAAGTCCTCGATCTCATCATCATGAGTAAACGGAATTTCCTCATTTCGGGCGGTACGGGAAGTGGTAAAACCACGCTACTTTCCCAGCTCATCGAGAGTATTCCCTCGAATCAACGCCTACTTGTTATCGAAGATACCCACGAGATTCAGGCGGCGCACCCCCACTTGCTGAGATTGCAGGCGCGGGAGAGCAACAGCGAAGGCATTGGTGCGCTCTCGATTCGTGAATTGATTCGGCACGCTCTTCGGATGAAACCAGATCGAATCTTTCTCGGCGAGGTACGGGGTGCAGACGTTCTTGATTTATTTCTCGCGTTGAATACCGGACATGCTGGAAGTGGCGGCACGATTCATGGAAATTCGCCACGGGATATCCCCAATCGCATCGCTGCACTGGCCATGACAGTTGGGATTCCCCGAGATGGCGCACTTGCCCTCTTCGCCAGTTCGATAGATCTCGTTATTCACTTGGATGGTGGGCGAAGTGGCAATCGAATTTCGTCAATTTCACACGTGATTACCACCGGCGATAACGTGGTAATCGAAGAGTTGATCAGTGCTCCTGAAGATTTCACGCTCGAGCACATAGCGCATCTGGATCGAGCGTTGCTCAAGTGATTCTCACGTGGTTGCTACCTGGTGCTCTACTTCGACCAGAGAGTAAGAATGCGCTCGTGCGTCAGATGGAATTTCTAGAATCAGTAATTGACGATGTAGAGAGCGGTGAACATATCCATGTCAGTTTTGAACGACATCGCTATCGGGATCTATCTGGCACTCCGATTGAAAAGTTCTGCTATCTCTCTATGGCGCAAGGGTTGGCGTTGTTGCCGCCACTTCGCGAGTTGGCACGTCAATGTAAATTTCAGATAGAGCGCGAGCGCGCAATCGACGTGGAGATTGCACCAGCTCGAGCAACGCTCAAACTGCTCACCTATTTTCCAGCGCTAATACTCATCGGCGCTGCAATTGGAAATGTAATGCCAGTCAATGAGAGTTTGCTCGCGCCGATTCCGGTTGGAATGGTTCTTCTCTCCATCGCGCTGCAAGTATTAGGTCGACGATGGTCGGAGCGGATCATTGCTCACACAAGAAGCTAGCCTTTAGATGCGCCTGGTTTCATTCTTTCGATCGGTACACCCGATGCCCTTGCTTGGCGCCCTTACGCCGCTACTCTTTTTTGGTAAGTGGTGGGTGGCGATCACGCCAATTGCCTATTGGCTCCTTAAGCGAACGCTCGCCCTCCTTCCTTCCGAGGCGAGCGTTGCGCGCGCGAAAGAGCGTGAACGCGAGGGGCTTTTCTTTCTCTCTGCATTAGGCGGCTCACTCAAAGCTGGGCTGCCCCTTCTTCCAGCCCTGGCAAATGTCATCACACTTCTTACTAGCTCTCTAAAAGGCGATATCGAAAAGGTCTATTCGCTATTACTTCTGGGCGCAGAGCCAAAGCAAGCCTGGGGAGTTCTTTTCGATGACCCACAACTTGGATCCTGTGCTCGCGCAATTGCTCGTGCCCAGTTCGAGGGGCGTTCGCTTGCCGTTGTCGTCGATCGAATAATTACTGAAGTTTTTGACAAGACGCTCACACGGTCAAAAGAACGGGTGAAATCACTCTCAGTGAAGTTAGCGCTGCCAATCGGTCTCTGTTTTCTGCCGAGCTTTCTTATTGGTGGAATCGGACCAGTGATCTACTCATTCTTTTCTTCATTGAGAATCTTTTAACAGCTCGTAACTTTCCCCAGCTATCGATTCTTGAATCCAGATAGTTTCTTTGGTCAATGAGAATTCGCTCACAGAGCAGTATTTCTATTACTGAATTAAATGAAGGAGCATGAAGGAATATGACATTGTTAGCTAAAACAATCGTGTTTATCAAAGATCTTAACTCTGCCCGAATCTCTGGTGAGCTAGGAATCGCCACCGCCGAATATGCAGTAACAACAGTTGCCGCATGCGGCTTTGCTGGAGTTCTTTACAAACTACTTGGATCAGAGAGCATTGCGCAATTAATTGGTGACCTATTGCGTCGCGCACTTTCAACTTTCTTGTTGTAATACACGTGCAGAATTCTCATCACAATGAACGCGGAAGCGCTACTGCTGAATTAGTAGTGGCGCTTCCGATTGTTATTACCGTGCTGTTGCTAGGCGTGAATTTCTTGGGCGAAATTATTCAAAGAGAACGACTTCGCTATATTGCAGAAGGTGTCGTACAGGCAACTATGCGCGATGAGAGCCAGAGCGATATTGCGCGCGAAGTAACGCGAGCTCTTCCCGGTGCGCGGTACTCGGTGGTCCATCATGAATCCGATGGCACTTTCCTCGTCACCGTCCGCTTTCATACGGCGAGCGCTACAGCTGCAGGCTTGCAGTGAGTCGTCCACCCGCTGGCGAGGCAGGAAGCGCCGCCCTCTTCACGCTCTGCTTTGCCCTCCTATTAATAGGTGCGAGCGCTCTGGTCGCGATCGAAATCGGGCAGATCGGTGCGCGGCGCGCCGAGATACGAAAAATTGAGGCGGTCGGGTTGGCTGCGATGGAACGGGCCGGGGGCGCTGGTGCTCTGGCCTGCCAGATTGCCCAGACAAATTTCGCTATTCCCTGCGAATTTGGCGGGGACGAGATAGCCCTGCGCCCATCCTGGGGCCCCGCCGATTGGGCGGTGCGGGTGGGGTGGCGCGCCCAAGAGGCGGGGGTTTGGTAGCCCATCGGTGCGTTCATGGCGAAGGCGATTCCAATCTCACCCGCTTCTCGCCTTACACTCTTTCTAGAAACGTTTCTGTCCGCACCCCATAGATGGCCGCTACCGGTCATCGCCATGGAGTAAATAAGGAGTA
>CAZLOJ010000059.1:0-5561 GCA_964561165.1 uncultured Bifidobacterium sp.
CGGTGCTCTACCAGTTGAACTACTGCCCTCCAGCGCTTCGCGACCCTCACTTCTTCACGAAGAAGGGCTGGCCACGAGAGGAGCTAGGCCGAGGAGTTTACGGGTCAATGTGGGTGAGGGTCTAATTGGGTCTGATTGGGTCTGATTGGGTCTAGTGGGCTCCGATGGGGCCATCCGATGGGGCCAGCCATTTGCGGGAAACATGGCAGGATTACCGCCATGTCTACCCCTGCCAAGCCCCGTATTTCCACGCGCATAGCCGCGATCGCCGAGTCCGCAACCTTGGCTGTTGATGGGAAAGCGAAAGCGCTTAAAGCTGCCGGTCGACCCGTCATTGGCTTTGGCGCAGGCGAGCCAGACTTTCCAACGCCTGGGTACATTCTGGATGCTGCGGAGAAAGCGGTGCGTGTGGTTGCCAATCACCGCTACACGCCAACTCCTGGACTTCCTGAATTACGTCAAGCAATTGTTGCTAAGACGCTACGGGATTCACACTTTGAAATTTCTGTTGACAATGTTTTAGTAACAAATGGTGGCAAACAAGCGGTCTACCAATCCATTGCAACGATCGTTGATAAAGGTGACGAAGTAATTCTCCCGGCTCCATATTGGACTACATATCCGGAATGTATCCGTCTAGCTGGTGGAATTCCGGTTGAAGTTTTTGCCGATGAGAAGAGCAACTACTGCGTGAGCGTGGAACAGCTAGAGGCCGCACGCACACCGAAGACAAAGGCGATGATCTTTTGTTCGCCTAGTAATCCAACCGGATCTGTATACACAGTAGAACAAGTGAAGGCAATTGGCCAGTGGGCACATAAGCATGGCATTTGGATTATTACCGATGAGATTTATGAGCATCTCCGATACGACGGAGTTGAGGCGCCATCGCTTCCAGTATTACTTCCTGAGCTTGCAGACCAAACAATTATCCTCAATGGAGTGGCTAAGACTTACGCAATGACTGGCTGGCGCGTTGGTTGGATGATTGGTCCAAAGGATGTCATCAAAGCTGCAACTAATCTTCAATCTCATTTAACTAGTAACGTATCAAATGTCGCTCAGCGCGCAGCCATCGCAGCGCTTACTGGAGATCTCACTGCTGTCGATGAAATGAAATTTGCATTCGATCGCCGAAGGAAACTCATCGTAAAGATGCTCAATGAGATTGATGGTTTTGAATGTCCGATGCCGCAAGGTGCGTTCTATGTTTACCCTGCAGTTCACAAAGTGCTTGGGCGAGAAATCCGCGGAAAAAAACCTATGACAAGCGCTGAACTTGCGACTGTAATTCTCGATGAAGTAGAAGTTGCAGCAGTGCCAGGTGAGGCCTTTGGCCCGTCGGGATATCTACGTTTCTCTTACGCGCTCAGCGATGAAGATATCGTCGAAGGAATCTCACGAATCAAAAAGCTCATCAACGGTTAATCCACTCTTCACAGAGTGGCGCCGATGAGCTGCACCTCAGGCACAAGACGTATGCCAAAGTTATCTTCAACTGCTTTTTGACATTTATGGGCTAAGCCAAGAATATCTTCGCTTGTTGCATCCGCCGCATTGGTTATGGCAAGCACATGTTTGGTAGAGATACCAGCGCCGCCAAACCGTTCTCCTTTAGCTATGCCTGAACGCTCCAACAACCATGCCGCTGATAATTTCACTGAACCATCTGCATTGGGCCACTTGGGTGCATCCTCCGGTAGCGCTGCAGCGCGCTCGGGTGAAACAGAAGGATTGACGAAGAATGAACCTGCAGACCATGAATCATGGTCACTCTCAGAGAGCACCATTCCCTTACGCGCTCTGATTGCAAGGGTTCGCTCGCGAACTTGCGAGACCGGAGCGCGTTCGCCCTTGGACACTCCCAGCTCGTTCGCTAATTCTGGGTACGTAATCGGAATCGAGAGCTCCCCCTTCTTAAGCTGCACTGTGACATCGAGAATCACATAACGATTGCGTTCTTCCTTGAATAATGAGGTGCGATAACCAAATGCACATTGATTAGCAGTAAAAGTCTTCTGCTCTTTCGCGCTCCGATCCCAGGTACGAACGCGAGCTACTACCGCTGAGAACTCTTGACCATATGCACCAATGTTTTGGATTGGCGCTGCGCCTACTTTTCCAGGGATTCCACTTAACGTTTCTAAACCAGAAAAGCCCGCCGCAACAGTTTGGGCCACAAATTCATCCCACTGCACGCCAGCTGCGACAGTAATCATTCCGCCCGAGCAAGCGTCATAATCCAACTGGCTTCCTTTTGTATTCACGACAAGAACGGTTCCGTTATATGGGGCGTCGGCCGCCAGAATGTTAGAGCCACCACCAATAACGTGAATATCTGGATTGGTAGATAAAGCGTTCACAATAACTTCTTCAGAATCACCAATTATTACGTTCGAAATTTCGCCACCCACGCGGAAGGTGGTCAATTCGGCGAATCTCATAACTCTAGATTACCTCCGCGGTGCAAGAATCCCTAGATTCCCGCGGAAGCGCTTGAGTAGTCGTTGATAATTCTCTTTCGAGTTCTTCTCTCGGTATGCGCTGTCTACATCGTGGTAACCATGATGGCGCTCTTGAGTCAGTGGCAATTCGATCTGCATTAATCGACCACCAGCCTCACGCATAGCAAGCGATAATTCCAAGTCAGCATTTCGATAGTACTTAGCGCTGGGATTGGCGCCTACAGATTTAGTGAACTCGCGATCGACAGCCATGAAGTATCCAAAAATTACATCCACTTCACCAGGTCCCTTATCGACAACTGAACGCCATTCATCATCAAGATCAATCAGCCCACCACGCCAACCAACCCCGACGAAACCCTCGGCTAACTTCGAAATTACATCCGGAAAAGGGTTGCCCATAAATCGAGTAGAGGAATCCATCAAAACTAGAAAACGAGTGTCCACTTCGCCGAGAATGAGATTCACCGCATTCGACCAACCAAGTTTCTGTTTTACGTAATGGATGTGGATGCGAGGAGATAGATTCTCAAGCGGTCCAAATTCTTGCTTGCCATTAACCAAGACAAATAGTGGGACGCCTGAGTTATCTAGAATCGAATTAATCGAAAGAATCGCATCCTCGAGAAAGCCGTCGACAATAATGGTTGCTGTTATATCGCTCTCAGAAATCACAGTTGAACTCGAGCCTTTGTTTGGGTGAGCACTTTGACGCCATTACATGTCGCATTAACGTCGATGATGATCTGATCACCTTCAATGGCGCTAATTTTTCCGGTAAAAGTAAGCGGAACATCTTCACCCGCGGGGACAACTACAGGCTTTGCAAAGCGAGTTGAGAATTCAGTGAGCGATTTCTCACTGCCGACCCAGTTTCGAATCGCTTCACCGGCGAGCGCCATCGTATACATCCCATGGGCAATCACATTTGGTAATCCAACTGATTGTGCAAAGGCTTCATCTTGATGAATCGGATTTTGATCACCACTGGCATCTGCATATTGCTTTAGAGCACTCCGGTTTACTGTGAAAGTTTTCTCCGTAAATTCATGACCGACGCTCCAGCTCATGATTGTTCTCCTCTGAAAACCAGAGTCGACCAAGTAGACGAAATGTTCTCGCCATCTAGCGCCGAGATGAAATCTGTTCGAATCGAGACAAACTCATTACCCGCTAATTTCTTGTAGCTTTCAATCTCACTCGAGTATGAAAGCTCGTCTCCTGCGCGCACGTTCCTGTGATGTAAAAAACGTTGATCACCATGAACTACGCGCGCCCAATCAAATCCAATTGTTGGTAGGAATTCTTCAGCTGCAGCTACTGAAAAAGAGATGAGGAATGTAGGTGGTGTAAATCGAGGATCCGCCTCAATAGCCGAGGCAAAAGTTGAGATAGCTTCAGCGGTTACAAGACGAGTATGTTGCGAAGAAAATCGGCGCCCGACTAAATCGGGGCCGTGCACTGCCATGGATTAACGGCTCTCCCGGTGGAGCGTGCTGGCTTTGCAACGTGGGCAGAACTTCTTCATTTCGAGACGGTCAGGATCGTTACGACGATTCTTCTTCGTTATGTAGTTGCGCTCTTTGCAATCCACGCAGGCCATGGTGATCTTGGGGCGGATATCCGCGCTCTTACTGGCCATCGTCGTACTCCTTATATATAGAGATCGTGCGGGAGGAAGGTTACCTGCCCACCTCGCTCTTTCGGAAATTGCGCCCGGTTGCCCGGTCAAACTGGTAGCGGAGGCCGGATTTGAACCGGCGACACAGCGATTATGAGCCGCTTGCTCTACCAAGCTGAGCTACCCCGCCGAGCCCCCCAACGGAATCGAACCGTTGACCTTTTCCTTACCATGGAAACGCTCTACCTACTGAGCTAGGGGGGCAGATCTGAAGGCCACTAGGGTACCTCAGTTTGTGGGGGGTCGCTCCAACATCTCTGTCACGAGGGCGGCAATAGCCGAACGCTCGCTACGCACCAGGGTTACGTGGGCGAAGAGCGGATCTCCCTTTAGCGCTTCGATGACGGCGACAACGCCGTCATACCTACCAACGCGCAAATTATCGCGCTGCGCCACATCATGCGTGAGAACCACTCGCGATCCTTGCCCGATACGCGAGAGCACCGTCAGTAGCACGCCACGTTCTAGAGATTGAGCCTCATCGACAATGACAAATGAATCATGGAGTGAGCGACCGCGAATGTGCGTTAGTGGAAGCACTTCAATTAAACCGCGCGCCATGATCTCTTCGATGACATGTTGGCTGACTAGCGCACCCAAGGTGTCGAATACTGCCTGCGCCCATGGCGACATCTTTTCGCCCTCTGAACCTGGAAGATAACCGAGCTCCTGACCACCAACCGGATAGAGCGGACGGAAGATCACAATCTTTTTATGTAAACGTCGCTCCATCACCGCTTCAAGTCCTGCACAAATTGCAAGTGCACTCTTCCCTGTTCCTGCACGACCGCCCAGTGAGATGATTCCAATCTCGTTATCAAGGAGTAGATCAAGAGCAATACGTTGCTCCGCACTTCTGCCGTGCAAACCAAACGCTTCTCGATCACCGCGAACTAATTTCAACTTATGATCTGATGTAACGCGCGCTAACGCGCTGCCCTTGCTTGAGTGAATAACCACTCCGGTATGGACAGGAAGCTTGGAAATTTCGAGTGACTCAACGCGTTCATTTTGATAGAGCTGATCGACTTGTTCGGATGCAAGGGTAATCTCGACGATACCTGTCCACCCACCACTTACTGCAAGTTCTGCGCGATACTCTTCAGCGACAATTCCGACCGCAGAGGCTTTAACGCGCAGCGGCAAATCTTTAGTAACAAGTACGACATCTTTCCCTTCACGCTTGAGATTTCGAGCCACTGCCAGCACGCGTGAATCATTCGTGCCATCTCGAAAGAAACTCGCTGGCAGACCTGTACTGTCGCTGTGATTAAGTTCAACGGTGAGCGTGCCGCCACTTTCATTGAGAATCATCGGCGCATCGAGGCGGCCGTGCTCTACTCGTAAATCGTCGAGAATGCGTAGCGCGGTGCGGGCGAAATATCCAAGCTCTGGATGATCTCGCTTACTCTCTA
>CAZLOJ010000060.1:0-4999 GCA_964561165.1 uncultured Bifidobacterium sp.
GAGGTAACTGACCTGAACCGATGGAGTGGGCTAGGTAAGCGCTCTCCATTAATTGCAGGGATCTTTACCCTTTTCTTGCTCGCACTCGCCGGTATCCCACTTACCTCAGGCTTTGTCGGAAAGTTTGCGATTTTCTCGGCAGCATACGAGAGCGGAAATATCTCAGTGGTAGTTGCTGGCGTCCTTGCATCAGCAGTCGCTGCGTTCTTCTATATTCGTATTGTGGTCTTGATGTACTTTAACGATCCGCAAGAAGATGGCACATCGGTTGTTATCCCATCACCAGTTACTGCGTTGACCATCGGCATCTGCGCCGTCGCGACTTTAGTTCTTGGTATCTTCCCGCAGCCAGTGATCAATCTGATCAACTCACTGGCAACTTTTGTTGCTGGATAGCGACTACTAATGGTTAGCCTGCCATCGCTCTCGCCAGAGGTAGAGCGCGATTTGAGCGCTCGCATGGATGCGGTAGAGCGCTTCTTATTCGATCACGCTGCAGGAGATTTTCCCTTTGCCACGGAAACATCGCGCCATCTCATCTCAGCAGGCGGAAAACGTTTTCGTCCCATGCTCACGCTCTTAGCTTCGAACTATGGCGACCCTACGCGGGATGCGATCATAAAAGCAGCTGTCGTGGTCGAACTAACGCACTTAGCAACGCTCTATCACGATGATGTGATGGATGAAGCGCCTCTGCGTCGCGGAGTGGAGAGCGCCAATAAAAAATGGGGTAATTCAGTAGCAATCCTTACCGGAGATTATCTCTTCGCAAAGTCATCACTCTTGCTCGCTGACCTCGGACCAGATGCAGTTCGCCACCAAGCGATGACCTTCGAGCGATTAGTTGTCGGTCAGATCATGGAGACCGAAGGACCGCAAGGTGGCGAAGATCGCTTGGCGCATTACATCAAGGTTGTCACCGAGAAAACTGGCTCACTCTTCGGCCTTTGTGCTCGTTATGGTGGATATCTCTCTGGCACAAAACCTGAGATCGTCGAGACGTTAGTGCGCTTTAGTGAAGAACTTGGCATTGCATTTCAACTCGCTGACGATGTGATTGATATTGAGAGCTCATCGAATCAATCAGGGAAGACGCCGGGAACAGATCTTCGAGAGGGCGTGCCAACTCTTGTTACATTATTAGTACAGCAGATGGGATTGGCTACCGATGCTCGATTACTTCAATTGCTATCGGGCCCAATACTTGATGAGAGCGATGTCGAGTTCGCACTCCAAGCGCTTCGCGAGCATGAAGCGCTCCACGAAGCAAAGCGAATAACAATGCAATATGCCGAGAGTGCACGTAAGATGCTTTCGACGCTACCGCTTAATGGCACCACAGAAGGGCTGCTAGGCCTGTGTGATGCCCTGGTCTCCAGGTCTGCCTGATCGCACCATATCGGTGGCCAAGACGCTTAGCGCTAACCAAATCGTAAGAAAGCCAATCCAGCGCGAGCCTGACATTTGTTCATGATTGATGAGGACTCCGACGAGGAACATAACCGTTGGCGTGATGTACTGCATCAAGCCCAAAGTCGTTAGTGGGAGACGGACTGCTGCGTTATTAAAAGCGAGCAGCGGTAATACAGTTGCAAAACCTGCAGTTGCCAGCCCAAGTGAGATCCATAATCCGTTACCAAATTGCGCATCGCCTTGTATTTCAAGACGTGTTAAGTAAAAGATGGTGGGAAGCGAGGCGAAGATTGTTTCGATAGCAAGACCAATCAACGGATCAACCTTCAATTTCTTCTTAATAACGCTGTAGAGACCCCAGGTGCAAGCAAGGCCAAGTGCAATGAGTGGCAACTGGCCATAGTCATAGGTGAGCGCGATGACTCCGATAGCTGCGATTGCCACGGCTAGCCATTGGAGTTTTCGCATCTTCTCGCGAAGGATGATGACCCCAAAAGCAACGTTCATCAGCGGGGTGATGTAGTAACCCAGAGACGATTCGACAATTCGATCGACTGTCACCGACCAGATATAAATTGCCCAGTTACCAGAGACCAATCCTGCGGTAAGTGCAAGTAACAAAAACATTCGTGGGTTGCGAAGAATTCGTAGCGCTTCTTTGAGTTCATGGCGAAATGCAAGTGCTGCCCAACAGACGACAAGTGACCAGATGGCGCGGTGCGAGATGATTTCAAAGGCGCTCGCCTGGCGCATCCAGCCCCAATAGATTGGTAGCGCTCCCCAGATGATGTATGCGAACAAGCCATAGAGCAGCCCACTCTGTTGTTTGTTCACTGGAGCAACCCTCGGTTATCGGTAGTTGGTGAATTGTGGGGCGAAATCCCAGGTCTCTGCTTTGACTAGCGCAATTGCTTCCTGCAGGTCATCACGGCTCTTCGAGGAGACGCGCAGCTCGTCACCTTGAATCTGCGTCTTGAGCGACTTTGGACCGCTATCACGGAGGAATTTTGCAAGCTTCTTAGCATTCTCTGTTGAGATGCCTTCTTTGATTTTGACATTGATCTTAAATAATTTTCCGGAAGCTTGTGGCTCACTAGCATCAAGATGCTTTAGCGAGACGCCGCGCTTTACACATTTCTCCTTGAAGACATCAAGTGCAGCCTTAGCGCGCTCTTCGCTGCCTGATTCGATGGCCACAATATCCGGCCCGCTCATCGCGATCTTGGTCTCGGTTCCCCGGAAGTCAAAGCGGGTACCCAGCTCGCGGTCTGCTTGATTAAACGCGTTATCAAGCTCCATCCGGTCTACTTTTGAAACAATGTCAAAACTTGAATCAGCCATCTCTTCCTCCAATAAATCTAATTCTATAGGGTCAGGATATGGCCTTTACCCGCGATGATGCGCTCGCACTCGATGCAAAAGATGGCCTTGCTCACTATAAATCGCAATTTCTCGTGGCAGATCCGGCAACTTGCTATCTCGATGGAAATTCTCTTGGCAGAATTCCTAAGGCGACGATTGAGTCAATCAATTCATTCATGGTCGATGAATGGGGAACGAAAGTAGTCGATGGGTGGGCAGATTGGATTGATGAAGCCGCGCAAACGGGTGATCTCATTGGAAGAAGTGCGTTAGGTGCTGCTGCGGGTCAGGTACTTGCATGTGATACGACTTCAGTGAATCTTTACCAGCTTTGTAGCGCAGCGCTAAAGGCGCGACCGGGGCGCAAGAAGATCATTACAGATTTGGCCAACTTTCCGACCGATAGATATATCTTGCAGGGCTTGGCAAGAGATCACGGTTGCGAATTGATCATGATTGATAATGAATCAACCGATGTAACAGCGCATGAACGAATTACTCCAGAAGTTCTTGCACAGTACCTCGATGATGATGTGGCTCTAGTGTCTTTGCAAGTCATTCAATATCGTTCGGGCGCTCGCTCAGATATTAAGGCGCTTACGGATTTGGTCCGCGCGCACGGTGCGCTATTGGTTTGGGATGCATCGCATGCTGTCGGCGCGATTGAATTAGATTTCGACAGAAATGGCGTGGACTTAGCAGTTGGTTGTACCTATAAATACGGGAACTCAGGACCTGGCGCACCTGCCTGGCTTTATGTACGGAAAGAACGCCAACGCGAATTAAATGTCCCGATCCAAGGCTGGTTTGCGCAGCGAGATCAATTCGAAATGGGAGCGTTTTTCGAACGGAGCGAGCAGATGCGGGGCTTTCAGATTGCTAGCCCTTCGATTATTGGATTGCGTGCGGTTAATAGTGGATTCACGATGATTGGCGAGGCGGGCATCTTAGCAATTGAAGCGAAAGCGCGTACCGGAACTTCCATGATGGTCGAGCTCTTTGATCAATGGTTGGCACCCCTTGGCTTTGAGCTAAATACTCCAAGGAATCCGATTGAACGTGGCGGACATATCTCACTCAGACACGAAGAAGCGAAACGGATTAGCACTGCGCTTCGGAACTTTCAGAAGGTAATTCCCGACTATCGAGTTCCCAACCAACTACGGGTAGCTATCTCACCGTTAGCCACCTCGTATGTAGAGGTATTCGATGGATTCGAGCGAATCCGAAATAGCGTGGCTAGTAAGGAGTATGCCCTGATTTCCTTGAGTAGCCACAGGGTCACCTAGGAAATCACATAATTTTCACAGGCAATTGTGCGCTTTTCACCGACAATTCTAAATCAAGGTTCTTACCTTTCTTGTCATGTCGAAAATCAAAACTCGCGTACTTGCAGTCAATGTCGTCTTAGCTCTACTCATATCTGCAGCGGTCTACTGGGGCTGGCAATCACTGCAACCGGAACAGGAAGTCGTGAGCACAGTCGGGACCAAAGTTACGACTGGCGATGTTGTTGCCACAATTTCAGCTAGTGGCAAGGTCATTAGCCCAAGTGATGTCGCTGTCAACCCCACCATTTCTGGAGTCTTAACAAAAGTTAATGTGAAAGTTGGTGATCGAGTCCAAGCAGGTTCGCTGTTGGCTCAAATAGATTCCACTAGTCAGCGCACGGCTTTGACCCAAGCAAATTCAGCCCTGCTCACTGCGAAAGCTAATAAGGCGAAGTTAAATAAAGTGAGAACATCTGCTGAGCAAGCGCAAGTGGATTTACAAATAGCCCAATCAAGGAATGCGATTTCTGCAGCACAGAAGAATCTTGACGATCAGAGCACAATCTTGGCAGCCAACGTGGCCACCTACCAAACGAGTGTTGATTCAGCCAAAACTGCCCTAGACAATGCTAGAGCTCTTGCTGAGCTGAATAAATCTACTTACCAGAATGCAGTTGATACTGCCAAGAACAGTGTTGACAGCACCAAAACTTCGATGGATGCTGCTCAGGTGACTTATACCAATCACCTTGCTCAATGGTTGGGAGTAAGTTACGAGTTTTGCTTAAATGGAGCCTTTGGAAATAACCCATGTAACACCGTTATTAGCAATTACAACGCTCTTCAAAATGCAAAGAACTCAAACACAAATGCGATAACAAATTACAATAATGCGCTGAATAACCAAAAAATAAACCTGGCAAAAGATGAGCAAAATATAGCTGCACTACAAC
>CAZLOJ010000061.1:0-4937 GCA_964561165.1 uncultured Bifidobacterium sp.
GCCCTAGACGGCTAGCCTCGAGTATTCACGATAGATTTTGGGGTGTGTCCGCAGAATGGGAAGACGTCAGAGAGGAGATCGTTCAGAGAATCTCTAACGATAGTAATTTTGTGCGCGCTGTCTTTTCAGGGCGAAGACGGAACTTTCAGCCATCAGCAGAAAGAATTGATGTAAAGCCAGTTCTGTTGAAAGAGAGATTATTGCTCCAACTTACCTGGTTGGTTGGAACGAAGAATCTCACAAAGAATATCTCTTTCAATGAATTTCGAAATTTAGCGCTGCTCGAGGAAGGGTTCTCAAACTTTCTTGTTGAATCTAGAACAGAGAGTTTTGAAGTTCGAATTGGTAAACGTGGCCAAGTATTTAGCAAAGTTTCTCGAGGAGAGTTCACTCCAAAATACGAACATGACCATTTGAAGAATCGAATCCTCGAGGAAAGCGACCCATTTCTGATCGCAGTGGGAATCTCGGACCTATCGGGCCGAGTGAAACCCTCTATGCGCGATAAATATCGGCAGGTAGAAGAGTTCCTTAAAATTCTTGAGCGAAGCGCTGCGCGGCTCTTGGATTCAAAGTGTGAGATTCGGATGGTCGATCTCGGCTGTGGTCATGCTTACCTAACCTTTGCAGCTTTTCGTTTCTTCCAACTCCGTGGGCGACAGGTGAATTTTGTAGGCGTTGATAAACGAGAAAGCTCGCGGATTCGGAATGAAAAGATTGCCGTGGAACTCGGAATCGAACAACACGTAAGGTTTTTAGCGACTGAGATTCGTGAATTTCGTGACGAAGAATTTGAGATAGCAATTGCCTTGCATGCTTGCGATACCGCTACTGATGATGCGTTGGCATGGGCGATAAATAATGAAGTAGAAGTTATTCTTGCTGCGCCATGTTGCCATCACGACCTGCATAAACAAGTGAAGGATTTTCCACAAGATATTGGGATCATCTCGCGAGATGGCATTCTTGCTACACGTCAATTAGATTTGCTCACTGATGAATTACGCGCGCAAATTTTGCGGATAAGCGGATACAAGTCGGATGTTTTCGAGTTTATCTCCGGTGACCACACTGCTCGAAATCTCATGATTAGGGGAGTGCGAAGTGCGAAAGCCGATCACGCGATAGAACTGCGTGAGTATCGCCACATTTGCAAGGCATGGGGGGTCGCACCAGCACTGGAAGCGCGCCTTAAATTGGGTGTCATTCCAGCCAGCGACTAGAGTTCACCTGTGTCGGTCGCGGGAAAATCACGGGCTCTTATTGCTCTAATGAAGCTGCGCGTGGTCGAGCTTCTGCTGGTCTCTACATTGCCAGCCATGGTGTTAGCACAAGGCGGCATACCTGATTTAACCCTCACTTTGGCAACGTTAGTTGGTGGATCGTTGGCAGCAGGATCGGCTAATGCATTTAACCAAGTGCTAGAGCAAGACCTTGATATTGAAATGGGGCGAACAAGCAAGCGCCCTCTGGTGATGGGCGAACTCACCACACGAACTGCAACAGTTTTTGCTTATGTAACCAGCCTAATTTCACTTGCAATCTTCTGGTTCTTCACGAACGCGTTGGCAACCGTATTAACACTTATTGCAATTGCTTTCTATGTCGGCATCTATACCGCTGTACTAAAGCGACGTACTTCGCAGAACATAGTGTGGGGGGGTATCGCAGGTTGCATGCCAGTACTCATTGGATGGGCCGCCGTGCGAGGTTCACTCTCCTGGAGCGCTTTTGCACTCTTCATGGTGATCTTCTTCTGGACGCCGCCGCATTTCTGGGCCCTGGCCATTAAATACAAAGATGATTATTCAAAAGCAAAGGTGCCGATGTTGCCCGTGGTGGCCGCCGAGCACATCGTCACCCGGCAAATGGTGGCGCACTCATTGGGGATGGTTGCATCATCGCTCGCGTTAGGTTTTCTTGCCGCCTTGCCGCTCTGGTATTTCATCATTGCGAGCGTGCTCGGAATTTATTTCCTGATCATCGTTCTTAGATTACGAAGTGGGGTTGAAGCGGAGCGCGGAAAAGTTGCAGAACGTATCTTCCATGGCTCTATTTCGTATCTGAGCGTGCTCTCCCTCGTTATTGTTTTGGCTGTGCTTTTTTAGTTCGCAGCCAAGTAATAACACCAATTAATCCCACGAGCACAAGCAGAGCTCCTTCGATTAGAAACATGTTAAGGAAGGTTTGCGCAACGATTGGTGCTGCTGAATTAACTAGCGGGTCTGTGGTCGATTGTGCAGCAGATTTAACCCCTGAAGTTGCACCGAAGAATAGAATGAGCAAGAAAGAGCCGATTGCCGCAAATTCCCAGCCAATGGTGCCAACAAAGGAATTTTTGCTTCGGGAATATTTCGCTAATCCGGTTATAGAGAGCACCAATAGAACAAAGAACACAAAAACTGCTATCGCAAGCCCTGATTTCACGGGTGCAAGATTTGGCGCGCTCCCTGAGTCTTCAAGTGTGATGGGCTCGATAGCAGTTACATCCACATCATCTATTGAGAAAGTCGGATCTACTGAAGCCATCGATTCAAGTATTGGAGCGATGAGAGCGTTCACATCTATTTTGGCGTTCTTGGTCTCTCCAGTGTAGAAACCGTAAACCTGATTAATGATTTTTTTCGTCTCGGCACTAATTTCGGGATTTGCCAACGCATCAGCCACCACTTGCACTAGCTGATCTCGTTTTTCATCGATGACAGCTTGCACTTCGGCGTCTGCATCGGATGAGACTTGATCAATGAGTTTTTTGGCGACCCCTGTTCGAACTTCGGTATTTGCAATCAATGTAGTTGCTACGCCCTCTGCGCCTGCACTTCGTCCAACGGCCCACCAACTGCCAAAGCAGAGCGTGAAGAAAATGAGGAAGATTGCAGTTGTTGCCGCGCAGAGCCGGCTAAGGCCAATTTTTCCGCTGTACAGCCCAGTGTTAGTTGCCATATCGCGAAGAGTAGGTGGAATTTGCGTGGTAGCGCCAGAGGGGTGGAATCCTGCTGCGCGTCGCTTCGGTTAGGCTGTACCCGTGTCCAAAGTCCTCGCCTCGCTCCCAGTTGGAGAGCGAGTTGGCATCGCTTTCTCCGGCGGTCTGGATACATCTGTTGCGGTGGCCTGGATGCGAGCAAAAGGGGCGGTGCCTTGCACCTATACCGCTGACCTAGGCCAATACGACGAACCGAATATCGAAGCTGTGCCTGGGCGCGCCCGTGAATATGGCGCTGAAGTGTCACGACTGGTTGATTGCAAGAGCTCTCTTGTTGAAGAGGGTTTGGCCGCTATCGCGTGCGGCGCCTTTCATATTCGCTCCGGAGGAAAGCAGTACTTCAACACCACGCCACTTGGTCGCGCCGTTACCGGAACGCTGCTCGTTCGCGCGATGCTCGATGACCATGTCTCTATTTGGGGAGATGGCTCTACATATAAAGGTAATGACATTGAACGGTTCTATCGCTATGGATTATTGGCTAACCCCCAACTTCAGATTTATAAGCCATGGCTTGATCAGGATTTCGTAACGGAGCTCGGCGGGCGGAAAGAGATGTCCGAGTGGTTGATTGCACACAAGTTGCCATATCGCGACAGCGTCGAGAAGGCCTATTCGACTGATGCAAACATCTTGGGTGCAACTCATGAAGCGAAGCAATTAGAGAACTTGGATGTTTCTATCGAAATCGTCCAGCCAATCATGGGTGTGCAATTTTGGAATCCTTCAGTAAAGATTGAAAGTGAAGATGTCACGATTGATTTCTATCAAGGGCGACCAATCGCAATCAACGGTAATAAATTCGATTCAGCAGTTGATTTGATGCGCGAGGCAAATGCCATCGGCGGTCGACATGGTCTTGGTATGAGTGATCAAATCGAAAATAGGATTATTGAGGCGAAGAGCCGCGGGATTTACGAAGCCCCTGGCATGGCGCTCTTTTTCATCGCATACGAGCGCCTTCTTTCAGCGATACATAATGAAGACACCATCGCGAATTATCACGCTGAGGGTCGACGTCTAGGTCGCTTGCTTTACGAAGGTCGCTGGTTGGATCCACAAGCCTTGATGCTCCGTGAATCTCTACAACGTTGGGTTGCAAGCGCAGTGACTGGATCAGTAACACTGCGACTTCGACGCGGAGATGATTTTTCGATTATTGATACCTCGGGTCCGCACTTTAGTTATCACCCCGAGAAACTTTCCATGGAGCGAACGGAGAGCGCTGCCTTCGGCCCTAATGATCGAATTGGTCAATTGACGATGCGCAATCTTGATATCGCTGATACGCGCGCGAAACTTGAACTCTATGCAGAACAAGGGCAATTAGGAGCAGGTGATTTCAGGTTAGTTTCAGAGATTGAGAGGCCAAAAGCGTGAGTAATCCAGTCGAGCATAAAGAGCACACCCACAAAGAAATCATGATTATTCTGAGTGGATTAATGACAGGGCTCTTACTGGCCGCTCTCGATCAGACAATTGTCTCTACCGCATTGAAAAATATTGTTGAGGATTTCAACGGCCTCAATCATTACACCTGGGTAGTCACCGCATATTTACTTACCTCAACAGCCTCTACTCCGTTGTATGGCAAGATCTCTGATTTATACGGACGAAGAGTTGTTTTTCAATTCGCAATTGTCACGTTTTTAATCGGCTCATTCCTAGCGGGTGCTTCAGCTTCCATGACCCAATTAATTCTCTTCCGAGGATTGCAAGGGCTCGGCGCGGGTGGCTTGATGGCTCTGACTTTCGTGATTATCGGTGACATTGTTCCGCCGCGCGAACGTGGAAGATACCAAGGATATTTTGGCGCCGTTTGGGGTCTCTCATCTGTTGCAGGCCCACTTCTCGGCGGCTTCTTTTCGGATCACGCGACAATTCTTGGCATTACCGGTTGGCGTTGGATTTTCTACATCAACCTTCCATTTGGAATCGCCTCACTTCTCATCAC
>CAZLOJ010000062.1:0-4914 GCA_964561165.1 uncultured Bifidobacterium sp.
GCGGTTCATCAGGTGATTGATGAGATTGGTGGCTCATCAATTCGAGAGCTGATTGTCATTAATAAGGTAGATATCTCAGACCCACATCGAATTGTGGAGTTAGTCAACCAATTGCCAGGCAGCATTCCAATATCCGCACATACTGGTTTTGGAATTGCTGAGTTACAGCGTGCGATTGAAGCGGCTTTGCCACATCCTGATGTAGAAGTGAATGCAGTGATTCCATATACCCGCGGTGATTTGCTCCATCAGATTCACGAGCGCGGTGAAATTTTCACCGAAGAACATTTAGCAGATGGCACCCATGTTCGCGCGCTCGTAGATTCGCATTTAGCCTCTGCCTTGGAGAGATTTACCGCCTAATTGCTCGTGCGTATTTAGCGCACCGAGCGGAGCACAGCAGTTACTTTGCCAAGAATTTCCGCGTTATCTCCTGGAATCGGCGAGAAGTTGGGATTGGCGGGGAGCAACCAGATTTTTCCATCGCGACGCGAGAAAGTTTTCACCGTTGCCTCTCCGTCGATCATTGCTGCAACAATCTCGCCTTTCTCACACGTCTTCTGTGCACGTATGACAACGAAATCTCCATCACAAATAGCAGCATCGATCATCGAATCGCCAACGACTTTGAGCATGAAGAGTTCGCCTTGGCCAACGAGAGATGCGGGAAGTGGGAAGGTTTCTTCCACAGATTGTTCGGCAAGAATGGGACCGCCAGCGGCGATGCGACCGAGAAGTGGCACTGCGCGCATCTGATCCATCGATCCTTCCGCTTCACTCACTTCAGCGCTCTCACCATCGGGTAGCAGGATTTCTAGCGCGCGACCACGAGTGGGATCGCGACGAATCCACCCTTTTTCTTCGAGGACCTCAAGTTGGTATTTGACGCTTGAAGGTGACGAAAGGCCCGCTGCGATGCCGATCTCGCGCATGGATGGGGGATAGCCCTGAGAATCAAGGGCGCTCTGGATAACCTCCAGGATCTTCATCTGGCGCGGGGTCAAGCCCTCTTCATTGGCTGGGCCGTCGGGGAGTTCAGCCACATTGTTGCTGGCGCTCTGGGGGTTTTGGGGAGAAGCGTTTTTCTTAGCCATAGCCCTGAGGGTACGGGCTTTCGTGAAAAATTTCAAACACCTGTTCGAAAAAAAGTTGACAGGAGGGGGTTGGCTGGGGTTAAATTCGAACACACGTTCTAATCCGTCAGAACGAAGAGAACGAAGAGCTAGTCAGGTAACGAGAGAGAGCGCGAGCGATGAGCACCACCTTCCCCGTAGTAGTAACAACCCCAGCCCCGCTGGCGCCGTTGCGCCTTACCGCCCGTGGCCGCCTTCTCCTGGGCGCCTCAGGCCTTGTAGTGGCTCTCTCGCTCCTCTCCGCCACCTCAGCTCTTGGCAGCGGCGATGGTGCAGGTTCCACTGCGAGTCAGCCCGTTTCGTATGAAGAGATCACCGTCCTGCCAGGGGAGACCCTCTGGTCTATCGCTGGTGAGGTTGCTCCGGAGGCCAATCGTGCCGACGTTGTTGCGGTAATCGTCGACCTCAACGGCTTGAATGGCTCGGCGCTCCACTCCGGTCAACGTCTTCGAGTACCAACCTCTAATTCCCACTCCTAACCAGTAGTTCGCAAATATTTTTTTTGCGACACACCGAAACTCTGCTTGCGAACCCTCGACTACTCCTCTACTGTTCCCACTAGATGTAGTAGTAACACCGGTGTAGTTATTCCACAGGTTGTGCCTACTACTCCCCAGGTCCTCCACAGCCTTATCCCCAGGGCGGCGCGATTCTGGCTCTAACGGCGAGGACATCTGAGTAGGGCATGAGCAAGAAATCCGAGTTTTTCATTTTTTCTAGGGTGTAAGGGGGTGCCTGGGATGAACTGTCCCTATTGCCGTCAGGCCGATAGCCGCGTCGTCGACTCACGTCCGATCGATGAGGGCAGCTCGATTCGCCGTCGCCGTGAGTGCGCCACCTGTGGCAAGCGCTTCACCACCCAAGAGATGGCAATTCTCTCGGTAATCAAGCGCAGCGGCGCAACCGAACCTTTCAGTCGCGAGAAAGTGATTGCAGGCGTTCGTAAGGCGTGCCAGGGTCGTCCTGTTGATGACGATGATCTTGCACTACTTGCGCAGCGAGTAGAAGAGAACCTTCGCGCAACAGGTCAAGCAGAGATCGAAGCGCAAGAGGTGGGCATGGCAATACTTGCGCCACTTCGTGAATTAGATGAAGTTGCTTACCTTCGTTATGCGTCGGTCTATCGCAACTTCAATTCACTTGATGATTTTGAAGGAGAGATTGCGCTCCTTCGCGCAGTACCGCATGAGCCGCTCGAAAAAGAGGTAAAAGAAGTAAAAGAAATAAATGCAACGCGAGAGCTAAGTAAGAGTTAAGCAAGAGTTAAACCAGAGCTAGACAAGAATAAAACTAGAGTTAAAAAGGTTAGAACAGACGAGAAAGAGGAAAAGAACATGTCAGACACAGTCGTAAACCGGGCAGGTAGCAAGCGTGGCGCTGGACTTAAGGCGGAGCGGATCTACACCACCGCTGGAGTTCATCCCTACGATGAGGTGACCTGGGAGCGACGTGATGTCGTGCAGAATAATTGGAAGACCGGTGAGGTTGTCTTCGAACAACGTGGCGTTGAGTTCCCTGACTTCTGGTCAGTAAACGCATCAACGATCGTCACCACCAAGTACTTCCGTGGTGCAGTCGGATACGAAAATCGTGAGTGGTCACTTAAGCAAGTAATCGATCGAGTAGTTCTTACCTACACCAAAGCAGGAAAAGAATTCGGTTATTTTGCAACCGATGCAGATGCCGAAATTTTCGAGCATGAACTGACATGGATGCTCTTACATCAAGTATTTTCGTTTAACTCTCCAGTCTGGTTTAACGTCGGTACCGCTGCGCCACAACAGGTCAGCGCCTGCTTCATCCTCTCGGTAGATGACACGATGGATTCCATCCTCAACTGGTACCGCGAAGAGGGAATGATCTTCAAGGGCGGTTCCGGCGCAGGCCTCAACCTCTCACGAATTCGTTCCTCTAAGGAGCTCCTCAAGTCCGGTGGAACCGCATCTGGCCCAGTTTCTTTCATGCGTGGCGCTGATGCCTCTGCAGGAACTATCAAGTCCGGTGGCGCAACGCGTCGCGCAGCGAAGATGGTTGTCCTTGATGTCGATCATCCAGATATCGAAGAGTTCATCGAGACCAAGGTGGCTGAAGAAGAGAAGATCCGCGTCTTACGCGATGCAGGTTTCGATATGGACCTCGGTGGCAAAGACATCATCTCTGTCCAGTATCAGAATGCCAACAACTCTGTTCGCGTCAGCGATGAGTTCATGCGCTCCTATGAAGAGGGCAAAGAATTTGGTCTTCGCGCTCGCTCCACAGGGGAAATCATCGAGCATGTGAACTCCCGTTCACTCTTCCGCAAAATGGCAGAGGCAGCATGGGCATGTGCCGATCCAGGAATTCAATACGACGACACCATCAATGATTGGCACACCAACCCAGAGACCGGTCGCATCAACGCATCGAACCCATGCTCTGAGTACATGTCACTTGATAACTCATCCTGCAACCTCGCCTCATTGAACTTGATGAAGTTCCTCAAGGCAGATGGTTCATTCGATGCCAAGACCTTCGTTAAGGCAACAGAAATGATCATCACCGCAATGGACATCTCAATCTGCTTCGCAGATTTCCCAACAGAAGCAATCGGTGACACCACACGCAAATATCGCCAACTAGGAATTGGCTTTGCCAATATCGGAGCGCTTCTCATGGCCTCTGGTCTTCCTTACGACAGCGATGGCGGTCGCGCGCTTGCTGGTGCGATTACCTCACTCATGACTGGAACGTCATATCGCCGCTCTGCAGAGATTGCAGGAATCGTCGGCGCATACGAAGGGTATGCCCGCAACGCAACTGCACATACTCGTGTAATGCGTAAGCATGCAGCAGCATCAGTAGCTGCGCGCTCGGTGACATCACTCGATCGCGATGTCTGGAGTGAGGCGAATAAGCAGTGGGATGAAGGTTTGAAGATTGGCGAGAAGAACGGCTGGCGTAATGCGCAAGCATCAGTTCTTGCACCAACCGGAACCATCGGATTGATGATGGATTGCGATACCACTGGTATCGAGCCTGATTTCTCTCTTGTGAAGTTTAAGAAACTTGTCGGCGGCGGTTCCATGCAGATTGTTAACCAAACAGTTCCTGCAGCGCTTCGCAAACTCGGATACACCGAAGAGACGATTGAGGCAGTTGTTGAATATATCCAAGCAAATGGACATGTCATCGATGCGCCAGGTCTCAAGCAAGAGCATTACGACGTCTTCGATTGTGCCCTCGGCGCACGTTCGATTGCTCCGATGGGCCACGTGCGAATGATGGCTGCATGCCAACCATTCCTCTCTGGCGCAATTTCCAAGACCGTTAACCTCCCAGAAGAAGCAACAGTCGAAGAGGTTGAAGAGGTCTACTACGAAGGATGGAAGCTTGGCCTTAAGGCGCTTGCGGTCTATCGCGACAACTGCAAAGTTGGTCAACCACTCTCTGATGGCAAGGCGAAGAAGAAAGATGAGCCAGTCGTTGAGAGCGCAGCGCCAGCACGTGCAACTCGTAAGCGTCTACCAAAGTCTCGTCCATCACGGACCACCTCATTTAACGTCGGTGGCGCCGAAGGATATATGACTGCTGGCGCGTACGAAGATGGCGCACTCGGTGAAGTCTTCTTGAAGCTCGGCAAGCAAGGTTCAACGCTCGCTGGCGTCATGGATGCCTTCTCGATCGCAGTCTCTATCGGATTGCAGTACGGAGTGCCACTCGAGACCTACGTACAGAAGTTCACTAACTTGCGATTTGAGCCAGCAGGTATGACAGATGATGCTGATATCCGCATGGCGCAATC
>CAZLOJ010000063.1:0-4483 GCA_964561165.1 uncultured Bifidobacterium sp.
TCGTCAAGAAACCTGTGAAGAAGGCGCCTGTTAAGAAAGCACCCGCAAAACCTGTCGCAAAATCCACACCATCAGCATCACCTTCGCCCTCCCCTTCGCCAAGCGCAACTGCCTCAGCAACGCCAACCTCCACCCCTAGCGCGACTCCAACACCATCTGCTTCTCCGTCAGGAGTTGCTGTCCCAGCTGATGCGAAGGCGCTCACGGTCGCAGGCAAAAATCTCATGGCCTCTGATCTCGCTATCGGCGCAACAACTGCAGCAACATTCCCCAAGAAAGGCATTACTACCGCTGTGTTGGTTACTCGAGTCGACGAGAAGAATTTCGTGGCACTCAAACCAATTTGCACCCACGCTGGAGGCCCAGTGGAAGTGTCTGGCAGCTCACTTGTCTGCATCTGGCATAACTCACGATTTAATCAACGAACTGGCGAAGTGATAAACGGTCCAGCTGATATGGCCTTACCAAAAGAAAACGTAGCTCTCATTGGGGATATCGTTTATTACGTTCCTTAATTTGCCACGTGCCTATCGGATTTCGGATGAGTACTCGTCTATGAAGTGATACGACTCCACGTATTTCACACCGTACTTTGGATCTGCTTCCTTGAGAAATTCACGCCGAATATACGAGTTTTCGTCTATTTCGATGCCCGGATGTAAGTCACGATGAGTTCGAAGCATATTATCTAAGGGAGTCCGATGAATTTTAATTGCTGCAAACTTCTTCTCGATTACTGGCGTGATATCAACAACCCTATTTATTAATTGAGGTCCACGAGCAACCAAATATTTTCTCGTAACAAATTTGGGTTTTAAGCCAATCTCTTGTAGCTCAGGCAGATCAAGGTGACGGCCAGCCATCCAGCAAGCTTGCTCCACTGCGTGACCTGTTATGTAGTGGTCAGGATTCTCTTCATAATGTCCCCAAGGATCAAACGAAATCACAGTATCCACTTGCAAGAAACGAAAGAGGGTTATCAACCTATGGCGAATCTCAGAGAGCTGTCCGTGATCCAAATAGTGATTTTTATAATCCAGGGAAAACATTTTCTTTAGTCCCAGAAACTCTGTCACTTCTATGGTTTCGTTGTACAGACGATAGACAGTTTCTGCCATCGATAAATCATACGAATCCATCTCATCATTCGTAGTCTTGATGAAATAGCCGGTGTAACCCTCAGCAAGTAGCTTCATAGTTAGGCCACCGGCAAGAATTGCTAAGTCGTCAGAATGGGCAAATACTGCGGCGAAGACTCGGTTCTTGTTGCTGCTCGATGAATTCCACGTCTCAACAGTGACTTCATCATTCATGACATAACCCTAGAAGAGATTTGCTTGCTAGTCTAGACGCCTGCATTACTACCAGCGATATCGGAGAGGTATTTGATGGGCATTTACGAAACACTTGGCATCAAGACTCGCATTAATGCAGCAGCGTGCTACACAGCGCTCGGCGGTTCGCTCATGGCAGATGAGGTATTAAAGGCCATGAATGATGCTGCACGATCTTTCATCTCACTCCATGAACTACAACAAAAAGCTGGTGACCGAATCGCTTCTCTCACAAAAAATGAAGCGGCTTTCATCACAACAGGAGCTGCTGCAGGAATAGTGCTTTCTATTCTTGCCTGTCGGACTCGTGGAGATTTAGTAGAAATTCAGAGAATCATTGATGGAAATGCCAAGCGATCTGAAGTAATCATGTATTCCGGTCATCGTATTCCCTATGATTCAAATATTAGAGTGGCAGGTTCGGATTTGGTCACCGTTGGCGATGCAATCCAAACTTTTGATTATCAACTCGAAGCTAAAATCAACGAATACACTTCGGCGATCTTCTTCTGCGCCGGAGCGCATCTAGCTGGGCCTGCGCTCTCATTGGAGAAAACGGTTGAGATCGCCCAGAAATATTCGATTCCAGTCATTGTTGATGCAGCTGCACAACTTCCGCCTGTCACTAATCTCTGGCACTTCACTCACGAGATGGGCGCCGACCTTGCGATATTTAGTGGTGGAAAAGCCCTTCGCGGTCCGCAATCAAGTGGATTGGTTGTTGGAAAGCGAGAATTCATCGAAGCAATTCGTGTTAATGCTGCGCCCTACCCCAGACTCGGTCGCGGCTTCAAGGCGAGCAAAGAGGAAATTGCTGGATTAATGACGGCAATCGAGTTATACCTAGCGAAGGATCATGGCGCTGATTGGCAGCGTTGGAGTAAGACTGTAAATGCGTGGTTGAACGCGCTCGACGGCAAAACCTCATGCACGATTTGGCGCGATGATGTCAATGAGGCCGGCCAACCCACCCCGCGAGTCGCAATTGAACTCAAAGAACCAATTGCGCTCGATGTTGTTTCAAGACTCCAAGAACTTGATCCCATTGTTGAAGTCGTGCACAACTCCAGACAGATGATTTGGATCAGCCCCGACTCACTTCAAGCTGGCGAAGAGAGCATAGTTATCACTCAGTTATTGAAAGCGCTGCCCACTAAATAGACGCGCGGTAAATGCCTTCAATAGATTCGTCGAGCACTTTGTCGAATTCGGCATCGCTCTGCTGCGCACTTAACCCTTCAGTAAGGGCTCGCGAGAAGCTTGCAATGACGCCATCATTCTTGGCGAGCATGGCGTTGGCATCATCTCGCGAATACCCACCAGATAGCGCAACCACGCGTAGTACTCGTGGATGATCAACCAGCACCTTGTAGAAATTCGGCTCATTAGGAAGCGTGAGCTTCAACATTACCTGTTGATTACCATTTAGCTTATCGAGCTCACGAATGATGGATGCTCGAAGTAGCTCCTCACATTGAGCCTTTTCTGAACTCTTGATATCAACTTCAGGTTCGATAATCGGCATCAACCCGCCAGCGAGAATCTGTTTTCCAAATTCGAACTGCTGCGCCACAACTGCATCGATGCCCTTGGCGTTTGCCAATTTGATGACTGAACGCATCTTGGTCCCAAAAACTCCGTGAGCCAAAGCGCTTGAAATTCGAGTGGAGAGTTGTGGGATTGGCTTCATCATTTGAGCGCCATCTGCTTCCTCAGCAAGACCGTTATCCACTTTTAGGAAGGGAACAATGCCTTTCTTCTGCCAGAGGAATTCCGCGCTACCCATGCCATCAATCTCTCGATCCATGGTCATTTCAAAGAGAATGACACCAAGAATTCGTTCGCTGGTGAAGACTGGGCTTTTAATGATTCGAGTACGCATCGCATGTACGAGATCGAACATCTCTTGCTCACCATCGTATTGGTTCTCCTCAACGCCATAAAGCTTCAGCGCCTTTGGTGTACTGCCGCCACTCTGATCCAAGGCAGCAATGAAACCTTTACGTGTTTTAACCTGAGTTAATTGCTCCTCAAAAAGCGACATACGTCTCCTTCTCTCTGTTATTTTGACTAAGCGAGCGCTTCGCCAGCGCTCTCTTCACGAGCCGCTCGATAATCCTCATTTGTTCGAAGTGGCGCCTCACGAAGAAACAGTGCCAACACAAAACCAAGAAGAGTTACAGGAGCTGCTACTAGGAACACTATCTGGAAAGAGTTTACAAATGAATCGATGATTGTCATCTGAACTGCAGGTGCGAAATTTCCAATACCTGCAGTGCTTGATGTGATGTCAGCCAATTGTGATTTATCGAAGTTTGCCAGTGCGGCAGGATTCTTCACGGCCAAATCTGCAAAGCCTGCTTCGACATAGTGGTTAAGTCGGTTAGTCAAAACAGATCCAAAAAATGCCGTACCAAATACGCTTCCCAGCGATCTAAAGAAGGTGTTTGAGCTTGTTGCGATTCCCATATCTTTAAAGTCGACCGCATTCTGGAGCGCAATCACGATCGTCTGCATAGAGAGGCCAAGTCCGACGCCGACAGTCACGGCAAAAATTGCAACTTGCCAATACGGTGTGTCAGCCTTGAGGGTGGCCATTCCAAGAATGCCCAGAGTCATAATTGCGGTTCCCATAATTGGAAACTTCCTATATTTACCAGTCTTGCTTATAGCTTTGCCGCTAAAAATTGATGTGGAAACTATGCCGAGCATTAACGGAATCAACTTAAGTCCAGCCTCGGTAGCTCCATAACCTTTTACCACCTGCATATACAACGGAATCATCACGATTGCACCAAACATGCCCGCGCCAATAACAGCGCCCAGCCCGGAGGTCAGCGAAAAGGTGTGGTTTTTGAAGAGAGCTAGCGGCAGAATGGGCTCTTTCGCTTTGCGTTCCCAAAATAAGAAAACAACGCTAAGCACGATTCCTGCACCAGCAGACAAAATGGTATGTCCATCGCTCCAGCCATCTTCAGGGCCGAACACCGAAACAGCGAAAAGCAATGAAGTGACACCAGTGACCATTAATATTGCGCCCACATAATCAATTGAGTGTTCTCGTCTGACTCTCGGAATATGCAACACGGCCGATGTGATGAGAAGTGAGGCGATTCCAAATGGAAGGTTGATGTAGAAAATCCAACGCC
>CAZLOJ010000064.1:0-4467 GCA_964561165.1 uncultured Bifidobacterium sp.
CGACGGTGGCGTGTCTGAGCGGCCTAAAGAGCACGCCTCGAAAGCGTGTGTGGGGGAAACTCCACCGTGGGTTCAAATCCCACCGCCACCGCCAGTACGCGATGTCGTTTTAAATGATGATTTCGTAAGAGGGATTTAGAATCGTCAACTTTCCATCCTCATCGCCCACCATTCCTTCGGCGCGCAGCGTGGTGCCGACTTCAAGTCCAGCAATCTCGCGTCGACCAATAAATTGCAGTCTGACGCCCCCGGTTTCATCCCAAATTTCAATTTCAACTAGCGGTGAAGATTTCTTTGGCGCAACGCGAATTCCAGTAACTCTTCCAACCACTTCAGCGCGCTTGCGCCACTGAATATCACCAATCTTCGTTGCACTCTTTGCATGGTGACCCACTGGTTCGTAGACGGGCGATTCAAATTGCGGTCGCACTGGTGTAGGAGCTATCTCACTCGCTGCCGAACTTTCACTTGTTGGGATTAATTTTACTTTGCCATCGAGAATCTTCTCGACATCAAATGGAACGATAGTTGCAACAACGCGTTCTAATTGTGCAATAGCGCTTGCAATACTTTCAGCTGTCTGGTCGTGAAGTAACCGACCTAGAAAACGAGAATATGATCGACGCGGCAATAACAATGTAAGTTCAACATCGGGCGCTTCAGTTTCGCGGAGTGAATATTCGATAGCTGCATTAGTTAGTCGTCGATCAGGGCAATCAATCAATTCCAAAGTGATGCCATCAAATGCACTGTATTTATCCCAGGCCTCGCGAATCTCATCCGCTTTTCGGTCATCGATAACAAAGTGGACTGCGCTGAGTTTTCGCGGTTTGAGACTTCGCGCGTATCGAATCGCGCCAATTGTGGCTAGGTCGACGTCATCAATTAGGACGGCAACATCGTGGCGGGTGATATTTGCACTCTTCCCATTTTGGGGAGATATATCTAGCACGTTCTCTTCGGCTCGATAGCGCTTATTCAACCGGACTAATCCAAGAACCATAAATGGAGCGACGACTACAACCACCCATGCGCCTGCAGTGAATTTTACAATCGCAAAAATGATGACGACAATCAGTGAGATTGAGCCTGAAAGTAGGTGAATGCCAAAACGCAACCGCCATTTATCACCGCGATGGGTATGAGTATGTTTTGCCATTCCTAAACCGGTTAATGTGAATGCGGTGAAGACGCCAATTGCATAGTAAGCAACTAGGTGTTCGACCGATGAACGGGTAATCAGTACAAGAACTGATGCGAAGAAGACAAGAACCAATATTCCGTTAGAGAAGTTGAGGCGGTGCCCACGCTTTGCTAACCAACGAGGCAAGAACCCGTCGGATGCAACAAAATTAACCAGGATTGGGAATGCAGAGAATGTGGTGTTTGCGCCGGCAAAGAGGATAAGCATCGTGGCTGCCTGGACGATGATGAAGAAGATATTGCCAATTGCGCCGTCTCCAAGAATTGCCTTTGCAATCTGAGAGATAACCGTTGGAGTGCCGCTCTCGTACGGAAGCGCATAGACCTTATGTGCAAACCACGAGACACCAAGAACAAGTGAACCAAGAATGCAACTCATCACAATGAGCGTGCGTCGCGCGTTTACATGTTCTGGCGTTTTGAAGAGCATGACGCCATCAGAGATCGCTTCTAGCCCAGTTAAAGACGAACCACCATTAGCAAAAGCACGAAGTAGCGTGAAGATTGCGGCAAAGGTAAGTAAACCTTGCTCTGAGCCAATTGGAACAGCGCCTTCGACGTTAGTACTTAATTGTGGCAAGGTGCCAGTGATGTCGCGGTAAATGCCAACAGTGAAGACTACGGCCATCGCGCCGACGAATAGATAAGTAGGTAGCGCAAAGGCTTTTCCGGCTTCCTTAACACCGCGCAAATTTCCGTAGGTAAGAAGCACGATGACAACCAGAGTCATGTGTACCTTCCACGGCGCAAGCTCTGGGAAAGTTGAGACGATTGCGGCAACTCCAGCTGCAGATTGAATCGCCAATGTAACGACATAATCCAAGATCAAAGCGACTGCTGCAATTTGCGCTACAACCGGACCAAAATTTCGACGCGATACGAAGTACGCACCACCAGTCTTTGAATAGACCGAGATGACGTTGTGATACGAGAGCGTGACAATTAAGAGAATGACAAGAACTACAGCCGTCATCGGCATCAACATGGTGAATGCTGCGAGGCCAAATGCAGGTAATAATGCAATCAGGATTTGCTCGCTGCCATAAGCGGATGAAGAGATGCAGTCGGACGAGAGGATTCCTAGCCCATACCTTTTGGAGAGCCTCTGATGACTTAATGAGTGGCGGTTAAGCGGTGCACCGAGGAGCTTTCGTTTGATGGTGTAGAGCAGTGGGTCTTTCGGGTGGACATGTTCTGCCATCACCGAAGGTTTAGGAGCGTCATCTCGCCATGCAGTTGCCACGACTACCGCTCTCTCTTTAGCTCAATCACCACACTGGTACCTATATATAGTAGAGAACCTTCCGCGGAGGATAAGAGATTTGAACTCTTGAAGGGTTTCCCCTTACACGCTTTCCAAGCGTGCGCACTCGGCCGCTATGCGAATCCTCCATGCAGTTTTTAAGGCTGCAGGGTCAAAGATACTGGGTCGCTATGCTTACTCCGACCCCCCGCATGGCGATACCGTGCTGAACTCCCCCAGGGCTGGAAGGCAGCAAGGGTAGGTGCGCTCTTTCGGGTGTGCGGGGGGTCCTCACAGTTAGGCTCCCGTCCATGGTTCCACCAGTAGCGCCAGATCAAGGGCCGATTGCGCTCTATCGCAAGTATCGCCCTGGCCAATTTAGTGAAGTAATCGGTCAAGATCATGTCGTCACGCCGTTAACCAACGCTTTGGCCTCCGGACAGGTCCACCATGCGTATTTATTCTCTGGCCCACGTGGATGTGGCAAAACATCAAGCGCCCGCATCATGGCGCGCAGCCTTAATTGTGAAAAGGGCCCGACCCCAACACCCTGCGGGAGTTGCCAATCCTGTCGAGAGCTTGCGCCGATGGGTCCAGGATCGATTGATGTCATCGAACTCGACGCTGCTACTCATGGACTCGTCGATGATGCACGTGAACTTCGCGATAAAGCGTTCTTTTCGCCAGTGCAAAGTAAGTACAAGATCTACATCATCGATGAGGCGCATCAACTTGGACCAGGAGCTGCAAATGCGCTCCTTAAAGTTGTCGAAGAGCCACCACCTCATGTGATATTTATTTTTGCAACAACAGAACCCGATAAATTAATTGCAACTATTCGTTCTCGTACTCATCATTATCCATTCCGGTTAGTGGCACCGGCGCTGCTGGCAGAGCACTTGGCAAAGATATGCGAACAAGAGAAGGTGCACGTCGCCAAAGGCGTCATACCAATGGTGGTGCGCGCTGGAGGTGGTTCAGTTCGAGATTCGCTCTCGATTCTTGGGCAGCTTCTCGCAGGTGCCGGATCAGATGGAGTGAGTTACGAAATCGCGCTCCAACTCTTAGGTTTCACAGATGGTGCGCTTCTTGATGATGTCATCGATGCGCTCGCCGCTCGCGATGCGCAAGCAATTTTCACAACTATCGATCGCGTCATTGATTCAGGACATGATCCGCGTCGTTTTGCGCAAGATTTACTCGAACGTGTTCGTGATCTCATCGTCCTTAACGCCGTTGCTGGAAACGAACAATCTGCGCACTCACTCTTTCGCCAACTTCCGGATGACCAACTCCAACGAATGCAGGCCCAGAGCGGTCGCCTCGGCAGCAGCACGCTCACTCATGCTGCACAGGTGATTAGTGAGGGCTTAAATCAAATGCGTGGCGCCACTGCCCCACGATTAATCCTCGAATTTACCGCTGCCAGGTTGCTTATTCCTACCGTTGGTGATGAGGCGCTCCTTGCTCGAATCGAACGGCTAGAGCGCAATAACAGCATCTCCTCCCCCGCACCAATTACACGAACGGCCCCACCTCAGGTAGAAAAGGCAACTCCCGCACCTGCACAGGCCGCACCCAAAGTTTCCGAGAAGAAGGAGCCTGCAGCACCAGCAGCACGTATCGAGGGAATCGATGTTGTGGGTCTTCGTCGCTTGTGGCCTGATGTTATTGAGAATGTCAAAGGACGCCGCCGTCTAACGTGGACTTTACTTAGCGCTAGCGCAATGCTTGCAACAGTTGATGAATCTGCGATCACTGTTGCAATGATTAATGTCGGCGCACGAGATTCATTCTTACGTTCCAATAGCGATGAAATTCTCCGAGAGGCATTCATAGAAGTTGTGGGCCTTGATCGCAAGATTGAAGTGATAATCGATCCATCAATCAATCCAAGTACTGCGCCTTCAACAGTGAAAGCATCAGTGGCTGATGAGGTTGTAGAGAATTCAACGGATCTCAATTCACTCAGCGGTGCCGCGCTGCTTGCGAAAGAGCTGGGCGCAAAAGTCATCAGCGAA
>CAZLOJ010000065.1:0-3932 GCA_964561165.1 uncultured Bifidobacterium sp.
AATAACCAAAAAATAAACCTGGCAAAAGATGAGCAAAATATAGCTGCACTACAACTTGCATATGACAATTCACTTAAGGCCCAAGCCACTAATCTGAAAAAAGATGAGCAAACTCTGACTGGACTGAGGAATTCATTGAATTCGGCCCAGACGGCATTCGATCTATTACAGGCTCAGCTGGCAGTAGCAATTCAACCTGCGACAGCTGCAGATATTGCAACAGCTGATGCTCAATTAGCAACAGCAACGGCTAATTACCAATTAGCGCAACGAAACCTTGCCGCTACTGCGATAAAGGCACCAGTCAGCGGCGATATTGCGTCGATTGCAAGTTCAATTGGGCAGACAGTATCAACTGGATCTAACA
Source organism: uncultured Bifidobacterium sp. (assembly GCA_964561165.1). Classification (GTDB taxonomy): domain Bacteria; phylum Actinomycetota; class Actinomycetes; order Nanopelagicales; family Nanopelagicaceae; genus IMCC26077. The sequence continues at coordinate 368 of CAZLOJ010000065.1, forward strand.
CAAATAATAATACTGGAAATAATAACAATAATAATTCAACTTCTATTAGTCCAAGTGGTTTTATTGTTCTAACTAACGTCAGTTCTCTGCGAATTCAAGCGAGTTTTTCCGAGGCAGATGCTTCCAAGTTGGTAGTTGGACAAGAAGCAAGTTTCACTTTCGAAGCTCTCGCTGAAGTTAAAGCGGTAGGTGTTGTTTCACAAGTGGATCTTTTGCCAACGATTACAAATAACGTTGTTGCTTATGGAGCCGTATTCGACATTCTTGAACAAGTGCCTGGTCTTAAACCGGGAATGACTGCAACAGCAACAGTGACTACGGGATCGGTTTTTGGCGTACTTAGAGTTAGTCCGCAAGCTGTCAGTACCCGAGGTAACCGAAGCACTGCGATAGTTCTGACCAAAGCTGGGGAAAAAGAAGTCCGCAAATCGATCCAAGTTCAAGTGGGACTCAAAGGCGATAGTTTTGTGGAAATTATCAGTGGCCTCAAAGAAGGCGACGAAGTCGTACTAAACACGACATCACGCACGGCAACTACGAACGGATTTCCGCAAGGCGGCCTACCTGGCGGAGTTGGCGGGTTTACCGGTTCAGGAATAGGTGGTGGTGGCGGCGGCGGTGGCCGTGGCGGCGGCGGTGGCGGTGGCGGTGGCGGCGGCGGCGGTGGCGGTGGCGGCCGATGATGACCACTCCGGTCATCGAGATCCGTAAGGGTGTCAAACGATATGGCCATGCAGAGACTGCAATCTTTGCACTTGCAGGCGTGGATTTGCTCATTGAGCAAGGCGAGTATGTGGCCATCATGGGTCCATCAGGTTCAGGTAAATCAACGCTAATGAACATGATAGGTGCCTTGGATGCACTTACAACGGGTGAGTATTTCCTTGATGGCATCGATATCACTTCTTTATCAGAGAACGCATTAGCGGTGGTGCGCGGCCGTCGAATAGGGTTTGTCTTTCAATCCTTTAATCTCATTCCGCGCACGACGGCTCTAGCTAATGTTGAACTTCCCCTTGCGTATCAAGGAGTAAAAAGTAAAGAGCGAAAGCTGCGCGCAGAAAAAGCCCTAGAACTTGTTGGCCTAGTTGATCGTATGAGTCACCTACCCACAGAACTTTCAGGAGGCCAACAGCAGCGCGTGGCCGTAGCAAGAGCGCTTGTCACTAGACCCGCACTCTTGCTTGCTGATGAACCTACAGGCGCACTCGATTCGAAATCGACGGCAGATCTCTTAGATTTATTCGATCAAATCAATGCAGCTGGTCGTACGGTGGTAGTTATTACTCACGAAGATGAGGTAGCGGCGCGAGCAAAACGAGTCATTAGGATGCGCGATGGTTTGATTGTCGCAGATGATTTGAATCGAAGTCACGCCTCATGAATCTCATTGAAAGCATCCGTTTCGGATTACGTGGACTATCAGCTAATAAAATGCGCTCGACATTGACCACCCTTGGCATACTCATTGGGGTAGCTTCGGTAATCATCCTCATCGCGGTTGGTAATGGCTCTAGCAAAGCTATTCAGAAAAATATTGAGAGACTGGGAACAAATACAATAACCATTCGACCTGGATTTGGTGGCGGTGGCGGTGGTGGTGGCTTCGCGGTTGCACAACGGCGTCGTGGCAACAATGTTAAACCATTAGTTGTGGGAGATGCGGTTGCTCTCGCGGATAAAAAAGCCGCGCCAAACATCAAGCAGACTGCCCCAGTTGCGAGCGCTCAAGCAATCACCTGTTCATATGAAACAAGTACAACTACACCAGCTCAATTTGATGGCACGTGGCCAGCATATTTCGAAGCAAGCAACACCGTAGTTAACAAGGGCACATATTTTAGCAACGACGATGTCACCGAAGGTCGAAGAGTTGCAGTAATTGGAAATACTGTAGCTGGAGATCTCTTCGGTGAAGAAAATCCAGTTGGCAAAGAAATGCGATGCAATGGTATTCCGTTTACGGTCATTGGAGTAACTGCTATCAAAGGTTCTAACGGGTTTCAAGATGGTGATTCACTAGTAGTGGCACCGATAACTGCTGTGCAGAGAAGCTTGACCGGATATCAAGGTCTGTCATCAATCATTGTCCAGGCAAAATCGGCCTCAGTCCAACAGGACGCCCAATTGGAAATTGAGGTCATCATGGATGCTCGTCATGGAATTAAAGACATCAATACTCGTGATTACCGAATGCTCAATCAAGCAAGTCTTTTAGAGACCACTTCTTCTAATAGCGCAATTTTCACAGTGCTACTCGGCGTAGTTGCTGCCATTTCTCTGCTAGTAGGTGGAATCGGCATTACAAATATCATGTTGGTAACAGTTGTGGAGCGAACTCGCGAGATTGGAATTCGAAAAGCAATCGGAGCTCGCCGAGGCGCAATTTTGGCCCAGTTCTTGAGCGAGGCAACGATACTCTCGCTCTTGGGCGGGGCGTTAGGTGTCCTTACCGGCTTTATTGGCTCCAACTTCACAATTGTCGGCATTAAACCGGTAATTGTTCCCGAGTCTGTGCTGCTTGCATTTGGAGTCAGTGTTCTCATCGGCTTATTTTTCGGTGGGTACCCTGCCCATCGTGCTGCATCCCTACGACCAATAGAGGCGCTACGACATGAGTAATGATTTTGATCTTTTTGGTTCTAATGAGAGTGATAATCTGCAAGAAGAGCTGGCACATAACTCTTATGAATGGACTAATACCTTCTCATGGGTACTAGCAGGTTTATTAGTCTTTACTGGAGGAGTTTCATCTGGAATTTGGTACGCCACCAATCAAAATGATACGTCGTCAAACAAAGTAAATTTTGCTGCGCAGCGAATCGGGCAAAATGCGAATTCAGATGATAAAGCAGGTTCGCCAAAGGGAGGGAACAAAGGTGGTGGTCAAAATGCACCTAAAGGATTTAGCCCGAGTGCGGTGGGAACAATCAAAAAAGTCGAAGGTGAAATGCTGGACATCGAAACAAAGGACGGAGTTACCGTAAAGATTCTTTCCAGTGGAGAGACAAAAGTTATCTCGTCCAGTGCGGATTCATTTGCATCATTGAAGATTGGGGACATGATCTCAGTGATTGGAACATCTGAATCAGATGGTGCAATAAATTCTCTCGTAATCACAAAAGGAGAGCTAGTTGCACTGGAACCACAAGGAGCTAAGGCCAAAACTCCTTCTCTCGCGAATCCTTCGGCTCAACCTGGTGGCGGTAAACCAGAGAAGAAGGGCGAGAAGGGCGGCGGTAAAGGCAAGGGCAAAGGTGCGGGAAAACGCTCCGAAGGGGGATCTCAATCAGGGCAAGGTAGTGCGAATACTACGAGCCAGACAACAACTGGTCCCTCCGCAAAACAAAAGCCTGCTGGCGGAGGAGGAGGACTTAACAATCCTGAATTTAAGGCATGTCTTGATAAAAGAGGCGTTGTAATCAAAGAAGGTGAACGCCCAAATATGGAAGATCCTGAAGTTGCTACTGCGATACGAGAATGTCGTTCTGTATTGCCACCCAGAAAAGGTGGCGGACAAGGTGGCGGACAAGGTGGCGGACAAGGTGGCGGACAAGGTGGCGGA
>CAZLOJ010000066.1:0-3437 GCA_964561165.1 uncultured Bifidobacterium sp.
TGAATCATCGTACTTTGGGTATTGAGGGATATCAATGTCTAACGAAAACTTTTGCCACCATCGGTTGATGTAAAGATCTGATTTCCTGCCACGACGACTACAAGATTACTCGAAACGCTAAAGTCTGCGATTTCGCTGGTAAAGGCAGCGCGTTTTTCCCAACTCCTACCCGATGATGTGCTCAGCATGAGCGACTTCCCCGCTGCTACGAATAACTCCGAACCACGAACCTCTACAGCCCGCACTCCGGCAATACCTTTGATTTCAGAGACCCTATTTAGCCCATCGTTCCCGCGAAATAACTTCCCATCCCGTGTGAGATAGATCTGATTCTTTTTCGGATTTGCTATCGCAAAATCCTCGTATTTCATCCCACCCAGGTCTTTCCAACTCTTTCCACCATCTTGCGAATGTAATAACTTTCCATTACCCGAGTTAACGCCATAAAAGATTTTGCCCCGAGTCTCTAACGCATGAAAATCCACCTCACCACTAAGTGAGACGCTCTGCCACGTTTTCCCGCCGTCATCGGATCTGATTAATCCGAGAGGATTCTTCGCATTACTTCCTGGTGCGGGATGACCGCTTGCAAATAGTGAGGTTCCATTGACAGCAAGCCCCATGACATCAATCATCTGATTACCGATCATCCGTACATCGGTTGGTGAAAAGTATTGATAGAGCCCATGGTGGGTTCCCAAAAGCACCTTTTTACCAAAGGCCTTCACATTATGGATATGTTCCACATCGTTGAGGGTTTTCGCCGAGGCATACTGGGCCATAGAGAGAGGAAGAAGGCTAGAGAGCATCAAACCTATCGCAACTCTGATACGCATCGCTAATTCACTCGTCCTGAAAGTCGCCCCCGCGACCGGTTAACTTGCCGCGGGATTTGTTGGGTTGCTCGTATCGAAAGATTGCATACAAGACGAGCAAGGTGAAGAGTCCAAAGATTACGAAACCAACTTCCATGATTACCCGAGAATGCTCCAGATAACCAATGCGAAGATGCCTAGCCCGAATCCGACCATTGCTACTGCGGTGAGCGAGAGTAGCTGTTGCGATGAGGCGATCTTCTTTGCAAGTGCCGAAGGTTGGGAGACCTTGGCGAGATCCTGCACGAGAGCCTGCGCCTCTCGGATGGCGGCATATTGAGAGATTAGCGCGAGGAATCCTGTCGTTGCGGCTACTGCAATAGCAAGATACTTAGCTGCATCCGATGCTGAACCAAAAGTCCCTTGCGCTGCCAAAACTAGGATTGCAATCAACACTAATGACGGCGCGATTTGCGCCATGATGATTTGTGAGCGCTTCTTATTCCAAAGGTTTAATAAATCCTTCTCGTCCATAACCACTCCTTGATAGTGCGGTAGGTGATGAGGTTGGCGGAGGAGCGAGCACCCCTCTTGCCTCCACCATAAGGGGTCTAGAGCGTTTTGGCTCGTTCATTGCTAGTTAGGGGGGTGGCTTATTACCTGGAAACTACTTATAGTGGAGTGACCCTCTAAGAGGAATACGAGGTCAGGAAATGACGCAGCGCACGGTCTTGCCGAGCAAAGTCGTTGATATGGCCGAGGACTCTATGCATGCGCTACTAGGTATTGGCGTATTTCTAGTTGCCCTTATCTCGACCTATCAAGGTGTAGTGCGACTGTTGGAATCGGAACGGATCTACCCTGAAGGAGCAATTCGAGCCATCAATGATCTCCTCTTTGTCATCATTTTGTTGGAAATACTCCGAACAGTAATTGGACGTTTTACTAGTGGGTCATACCAACTGGAAAGCTTTCTGGTGATTGGTGTGATTGCGTCAGTGCGAAGCATCTTGACAGTTGGTGCAACGTTGACATTGGGAAGTGATATCAGCCAAGAAAAGTTCACACGCCTTCTTTTCGAGTTGGGTGTGAGCGCGGTTATTAGTTTGCTCTTGGTAATCTCACTTGCTGTTGCAAAATTCTCACGACGTAGGTTCGATCCGGCTGATTAAAGAAGAGTTAAATTAATCTCTTGCCCATCATGGAGTTGTTGATCTGGTAGCCCCTTTAGAACGTGCACCTTTGCTTCTCCCACAACAACCCAATGCGTACTCCCTGAGCGCTTCACGAGCGCCGTTAACTCATCTACGCCGATCAAAATCGCATCGTTGGGAACATGCAGTAATAGTTTCGCAGCGCTCTCTGGAATCCATTTGAAGAACTTATTAAAATGGGGAATCACGCGGATTTCCGGAAGTAGGTTTAATCCAGTTGATGGAGCCTTGTTCCGGAATCGAAAGTTAGGAACCTGGGCGCTCAACACCATCGCCCCTGCACTACACCCTGCAAGTGATGCACCGCTCTGCCAGTTCGCAACCATCGCAGCCCAGACAGGCGTATCTATCAAAACCTCAGCGAGATAGTGTGGATCACCACCGGACATGTACATCAGCGCGCTGTTGGATACTGCATCGACGTACTCTTGCTTGAACGCATCCTCGCGCGTGAATATCGGCAGGAAGGTTGCTTTGACTCCCATCGCATCAGCTTGTCGTTGGCCCAGTTCTTTCCAATATTCCAACCGGTCATCGCTCTCACGCCCAGCAGCGGTGGGGATTTGGATGTAGTGCGCTGCTTTGCCGTTCTTGATTCCATCGTCGAGTAACGATTTCTCGAACGAGGTCATGGCGGGCAGATACTCACCCGAGCCAACTAATGCAAGTGAGCCGTCCATGACTTAAGTGTATGGAGTTTCAGCGAAGGACAATTACCGTGAAGAGAATCAAAATGAGAAGGAAGAACACTGTAAATAGTGAATATTTCTTCCCCATTCTCTGAGGCAGCCCGCCAATGTTGCTTTCTCGATCCTGCGATAAATCCTTGAGGACGTTTAAGAAATGAAACGCCACGCCGAGCAAGGAACCAGTGGCGAGAATCCAGAGTGGCGGAGTGCGCTCTAACCCATAGAAAACACATGCCGGTAGCGCTGCACACGCGATTGCATAAGGCAAGGGTGAAAGAAGTGAGAATTTGAAATAGAAGTTATACGCGATGCCACAACCAACACCAAGGAGATAAACGCTCCCGCCTTTGATCCCAAGTGGACCGAAGAGGTTGGCGATAATGGCGATAGGTGTGAAGATGAGGGTGGCGCGGGTGAGTTCTGGGACCGCGATTGCGCCGGCGACTAGTGGCTTGTTGGTGCGGTGATGTTTTAAATCATCCTGATAGTCATAGATGTCATTGCTCCAGCCGATAATGAGTTGGCCGAGAAATACGGTGAGGGCGATGGGCAGCGCGGTAGTGAGTGGGCCAAGGACGAGTGCGAGGATGAAGGCGATGGAAGTGACGATCATCGTGGGGCCGAAGTGAGCGGCGCTCGCATATGCGCGGAGTTTCATCATGTTGTGCCCTCACTTGTCTTAGTGAGTTGAGCGTAACTGCTACTTACCTGATTTACAC
>CAZLOJ010000067.1:0-3433 GCA_964561165.1 uncultured Bifidobacterium sp.
TTCCATAGCCGGGGCTCGTAGAAACCATAAAAATCTCCTAATGTTGGATATTCAGGGTACGACTACGAGGGGGAATTATGAATTCGCAGGCTAGTGATAAGCCTCACGGGCTCGATGGGGCGCAGGTTGCAGCCTTAGATAAGGCTCACGTTTTCCACTCTTGGTCGGCACAAGGGGCGATTACTCCGCTGCCGGTGGCCGGTGGCCTGGGCTCGTACTTCTGGGATTTTGATGGGAAAAAGTATCTAGATTTCTCCAGTCAACTTGTTTTCACCAACGTCGGACATCAACATCCGCGAATAATTGAAGCAATCAAGCGGCAGGCAGATATCTTGGCAACAACAGCGCCACAACATGCAAACGATATTCGAAGTATTGCTGCGCAGAAAATCTCGTCGCATGCGGAGAGTTTTCACAACAAAGTATTCTTCACAAATGGCGGCGCTGATGCTGTAGAGAATGCCATTCGAATGGCGCGCATTCATACTAATCGCCACAAGATTCTTTCGCAGTACCGTTCGTATCACGGCAACACAGCCGCAGCAATCTCAGCAACTGGCGATCCACGTCGCTGGCCTAATGAATTTGCCTATGGGCACATTCACTTTTTTGGTCCGTACCTTTATCGCTCTGCATTTTGGGCAACGACAGAAGAAGAAGAGTGCAAGCGCGCACTTGAGCATCTCGAGAATCTGATAATTCTCGAAGGTCCAAAAACAATCGCTGCGATCATTATCGAATCAATTGTTGGCACGAATGGAATTCTTGTCCCACCAAAAGGTTATCTAGAGGGAGTTCGAGCGCTCTGCGACAAGTATGGAATCATTTGGATTGCAGATGAAGTCATGGCGGGTTTTGCTCGTGCAGGAAAATGGTTTGCGTACCAACACTCTGCTGCAAAACCAGATCTCATCGTTTTTGCAAAGGGCGTCAATTCAGGATACGTGCCGCTCGGAGGCGTCATCATCAGCGATGACATTGCCAAGACTTTCGATGAACGTGTCTTCCCAGGCGGTCTTACATATATGGGCCATCCACTTGCTTGCGCAGCTGCGGTTGCAGCGATCGATTTGATGGAAGAAGAGGGAATCATCGAATATGCGGCGGAGATTGGCGAAAAAATAATCGGTCCTGCGCTCCATGATTTAGCGGCAAAACATAAGGTAATTGGGGATATCCGCGGTACTGGAGTCTTCTGGGGCGTTGATCTAGTCAGTGATCGAGCAACGCGCGAACCACTGGCACCATATGGTGGCTCCAGCCCAGCAATGAATGAATTTGCTGGCGCGTGTAAGAAAGATGGCTTATGGCCATTTGTGCACTTCAATCGAACGCATGTTGTTCCACCGTGCACGATTAGTGAAAAGGAACTCAAAGAAGGTTTTGTGATTATGGATAAAGCGTTAAGTGCGATTGGAAAGCATTACACCGGCGCTTAGCCACGAAGAAGCGTAGTTAAGTGCTTATCGAAAATAGCGCTGACCTCGCGTGAACCTGCAGTTCCAACAGCCTGAATGGGCTTACCAAAGCTCTCTGCTTGTTGGAATGCAATTCGATCTGGAATCGCTGGTTTCAAGATTTGCTTACCGAAGATTCTTCCCATTTCACGGATTCGATAGTCGTGCTCTTCGGCAACGCTCTTCACTCGATTAGGCAAGATTCCCGCGAGCTTCAATTTCTTGTTGTGTGTATTTCGAATCTCTTCAATCTCTTCCGCAGCGCGTTCTGCACCCTGGAGGCCAAAGAACGTTGGCGTAGCAACAACGACTGCAAGATCGCTCGCAGCCAACGCTTCGCGAGTAAGTGTGCCAAGCGATGGTGGGCAATCGATTAGCACTAAGTCGTAACCTTGAAGTTTCTCTAGGGCGCGTGCCAATCGCGGCTTGAATGACTCAGCTGATTTAAAAGCGTCATGTTGAATCAAATGTGGACTGGCGGCGATGACATCAACTTCGCCTGGCGCAATCTCCCATGCACACTCGGTCAGGCTGTTATGCAAGGTATTAATTGTTGGATTAGCCAGTAAATCAGCGGCGGTAGACGTTGGATTCTTGGCGGCGAGAATGGATGTTGCATTGCCCTGCGGATCAAGATCAATCACGAGGGTTGCTAAACCGCGAACAGTTGCAGCACCGGCAAAGCCAAGCAGAACAGAGGTTTTTCCAACGCCACCTTTAAGGCTCAAGATACTTACTACGCGCATGGCGTCATCTTTGCGGAAAATCTCGGCAGTAACAACCTGCTCGGAAACAGTTGTTAGACCGTCCCATATAAGCGGTCGCCCGCATCGCCAAGGCCGGGGACGATATATCCATGCTCGTTCAGGCGTTCATCAAGCGCGCCCATCACTACGGTGACCGGTGAACCAGCAAGCGCTTTTTCGAGCGCTGCTACGCCCTCAGGCGCTGCGATGATGCAGATGATGGTGATATCAGTTGCGCCACGCTCCAATAAATAGCGGGTAGCAGAAATCAATGTGCCACCAGTGGCAAGCATCGGATCCAAGATGTAGCACTGTCGCCCGGAGAGATCATCGGGAAGTCGGTTTGCATATGTGGATGCGGTGAGTGTTTTTTCATCGCGCACCATGCCAAGAAAGCCGACCTCAGCTGATGGGATGAGCCTGGTCATTCCCTCTAACATGCCAAGCCCGGCGCGCAATATTGGTACGACAATCGGTCGTGGCTTGGATAAATGCACACCAGTCATTGGCGCTACCGGAGTCTCGATACTCGCTTTCTCAGTTCGAATCTCACGTGTAGCTTCGTAGGCTAAGAGCATCACAAGTTCTTCCGTGAGATGGCGGAAGGTCGGCGAATCTGTGTTCTTATCTCGCAGTAACGTCAATTTGTGGGTGATTAGTGGATGATTAGCCACGTGAGTCTTCATAATGATGAGTTTATAACAGCAGGCATGGAGATGGCGCTCGCCGCAGCTGAAAAAGCTTGGCGTGAGCATGGCGATGTACCAGTAGGTGCTGTGATCCTCGACCCCAGTGGGGTTGTCATCGCACAGGGAGTGAATAAGCGGGAGCTTGAGCACGATCCGACAGCACATGCTGAAATCGTGGCAATTCGCGCAGCCGGTAATGTGCTAGATAACTGGCGCTTAGATGGCTGCACATTAATTGTCACGCTCGAACCATGTGCAATGTGTGCAGGTGCGATATTGCAATCGCGAATCGCACGTTTAGTCTTTGGCGCGTGGGATGAGAAAGCTGGCGCAGTTGGTTCAGTAGTTGATCTCGTTAGAGACCCACGAGCATTATCCAAAGTCGAGGTAAGCGCTGGCGTATTAGCTGAACGTTCGAGCGCGCTATTAAAGGAGTTCTTTTCCAAATCCCGCTAACAGTTTTGAATTTGAATAAGGTATCGTTGACGACGGTGGCGTGTCTGAGCGGCCTAAAGAGCACGCCTCGAAAGCGTGTGTGGGG
>CAZLOJ010000068.1:0-3398 GCA_964561165.1 uncultured Bifidobacterium sp.
TACAGTACGCTGTTTGAAACCATCAAGGGTTACCTTGAGAATGACTTCCCTGCGTCCACCTTCACGGACAGCGCGGGGACGGGGACTACTACGCTCACGAGTACCGAGCAGATCAACACCTTCATTACTCAAGCCGAACAGCGTATCTACAACACCGTTCAGTTCCCCTCGCTTCGTAAGAACGTAACAGGGGCGGTGACTGCAAGTAATAAATACCTATCGTCACCAACTGACTTTTTGGCTGTGTATTCTCTGGCTGTTGTTGATGGTGATGGGGCGTATTCGTACCTGCTGAACAAGGACGTGAACTTCATTCGTGAGTCTTTTCCAACACCTACGGATACCGGAACCCCGGCGTACTACGCATTGTTTGGCCCAACCGTTCAAAACTACACAATAAGCAATGAACTATCGTTCTTGCTTGGCCCCACGCCAGATGCAACGTACACGGTTGAGTTGCACTATTACTATTACCCCGAGAGCATTACAACGGCGGCAAGTGGGCAGACATGGCTGGGCGACAACTTTGACAGTGTTCTGCTGTATGGGTCGCTGGTTGAGGGCTACACCTTCATGAAGGGTGAGACTGACATGATCACGGCGTACAACACCAAGTACATGGAAGCGTTGTCGATGGCCAAGCGTCTGGGTGATGGCATGGAGCGTCAGGATGCGTACCGTAGCGGTCAATACCGGCAGAAAGTGACGTAATTACTATGGCATTTACCGGCAATTACGCGACCAACACGTACAAAAACGGGCTAAATACCGGCACGTTTAACCTTAATACCGGCACTTCGCAGGTATTTAAGATCGCGCTGTACACAAATACGGCTACGTTGGATGCAACCACTACCGCGTACACAACGGACGGTGAAGTGTCTGCTACAGGATACACAGCAGGTGGCGAGACTCTGACGGTAAGCCAAGTCCCAACGGTTGGTGCATCTGGTACGACTTCGTACTACTCGTTCTCCAATGTCACTTGGTCTGGATCATTCACTGCGCGTGGCGCATTGATCTACAAATACGATGGGTCTGCCAACCCTGCAATGATTGTGCTGGACTTTGGCAATGACAAAACCTCAACCGGCACGTTTGAAGTACAGTTTCCCGCAGCTAACAATACCAACGCTATTGTGAGGATATCGTGATTGTAACGACCACCAAAGGTGATATGGATGACTCCCTGCTGGAGAAGCGGGAAGGCTCTTTGGATAACGACAATGAAACAACTACGTGGGTTGAGTATTGGCTCAATGATGAATTGGTTCACCGATCAGCGCATGTCACGCTGAAAAAGTGGCCGACTGTTGGTGGTGAAACATCTCTTTTTGGATAGGAACTAAAATGGCAAATACCCAAAGCATGTGTACCACGTTTTTGAAAGAGCTGATGCTTGGTCAGCACCAGTTTGGTACGTCTACGCTGACTTCTCGTGGCAGTTTGACTTCCCCAACTACGGACACTTTCAAAGGCGCTCTGTACTTTGCATCGGCAACAATTGATGCAAATACCACTACTTACAGCAGCACTGGTGAAGTTACTAATACGTCCGGGTCTGGCTATACGGCTGGCGGCGTGACGGTGACCAACGCAACCGCTCCGCAGTCCACCAACACTTCGGCTACGGCTGGTGTGGCGTACTGGACCCCCAGTGCCAGCCTTCAGTGGACTGCACTGACCATTACAACGGCGTTTGACTCGTTGCTCCTGTACAACTCGACTCAGGGTAACAAGGCAGTTAGCGTCTTTACGTTTGGTTCGCAGACCATTAGCGCCGGTACGTTCACGCTGACTATGCCGAGCAACACAACCAGCACCGCACTGCTGCGCCTCTCGACCACCTAACGGAGCGCGGTATTGCCGCGTAAATTATGTTCGGGATAGCCGCATTTGCTGAAGTACCGTTTGCGTCATTAAATGGTGACGTAGCACAAGGATTGACTGGAAATGCGGCTAGCGGTGCTGTAGGTTTAGTCACGACCATTAAAGACGTATCGCTGAGTGGAGTCAATGCCAGCGGCACGACAGGTTCAATAACAGTAAGTGCAGATGTAACTTTAACTGGCACTGAAGCAACTGGCATAGCTGGTGGTTTATTTACTGGTTCTTTCGTAGGTAATTTTGCCACCGGTAATGTTGGAACTGTAGTCAGGCTGGTGTCAATTGATCTGAGCGGCGTAGACGCAAGTGGTGCTGTTGGTACGCTAACGCAAAGCTCTTCCAGCTCAGAGACTGGTGATGTCGCTCAAGGCGAAGTCGGTACAGTTGCCGTTCAGTTAGAGTTTGCTCTGACCGGAAATGCAGCAGTGGGCGCTGTTGGTACGATGACAATAGGTGCTAGGACGTTTGCTCTGACAGGTAACAGTGCAACAGGTTTGGCTGGCACTCCGGTAGCGGTGTACTGGAAGCTGATTGACGACGATACATCGGCTGATTGGCAACTCATAAACACGGTGAATTAATATGGCACTCGTACTGGCAGATCGCGTCAAAGATACAACCACGACGACTAGCACTGGGACAATTACGCTCAGTGGCACAGCCCCAACTGGCTATCAAAACTTCTCCGTCATTGGTAACGGCAACACGACGTACTACACCATTGCTGGGCAAGGCACGACAGAATGGGAAGTTGGTATTGGCACGTACACGTCATCCGGCACCACTTTATCTCGTGACACCGTTCTTGCGTCCAGCAACGGCGGTAGCTTGGTTGTGTTCAGTGCCGGGACCAAGGATGTGTTTGTTACTTATCCGGCAGAGCGCTCAGTCAACCTGAATTCTACAGCACTGACATCTGGGCGCGTTCCGTATGCCACCACCGACGGTCTGTTGGTTGACTCTACCAACTTGACCTTTAACGGCACGACACTGACGGCAAACACGATTGGTGCGTTTACGTTGGGCGGCACAGTTGCTGGTGGTGGCAATCAAATCAACAACGTCATCATCGGAACCTCAACGCCTCTGGCTGGTAATTTCACCACTGTCTCGGCGTCTGGGGCCATTACTTCGACTTTGGCAACGGGAACAGCGCCGTTTACTGTGGCTAGTACCACGCAAGTGGCAAACCTGAACGCTGCGACGGCTGGCACGGCAACCAATTTGGCTGGCGGTATTGCTTCACAGATTCCGTACCAAACTGGAGCCGGAGCAACTTCATTCATTGCAAACGGAACCAGCGGTCAAGTGCTGACCAGCAATGGAGCTTCTACCCCAAGCTGGCAAACACCGTCCGGCGTTACAACCGGCAAATCCATTGCGATGGCAATGATCTTCGGATTTTAAGGAGCAGTCATGGCAAACCCCAATATCGTCAACGTCACAACCATATACGGTACGACGACCTACTACACCCCGACCGGCACGACTGCGGTTGTTCTGCTGGCCAA
>CAZLOJ010000069.1:0-3385 GCA_964561165.1 uncultured Bifidobacterium sp.
GGGATGGTCCGCCGGTGCTTATCGGCTTTTTCAACGAGAGAGGTTTGGCCAATATGAAGTCAAGAAAAGTTTTCGCCATTAGCGCAGTTGCTATGGCACTTCTTCTTGGAGCGTGTTCATCCTCAGGCGACAACGCCGCAGATAGCACTCCGAGCGAAAGCGCAGCAGCGCTTCCAACTGAAGATCTGACACTTAACATTTCATGGTGGGGCGAGCAGGAAGCACCAGGTGCGCAGAAATGGCTCGAAGAGAGCATCGCTCTCTACACGAAAGAGCATCCAAATGTCACGATCAAACATGTCCTTCAGACAACCGATGGATTGATTCCATCCTTTGAAGCAGCTGCAGCTGCACAATCTGGTCCAGATATCCAATATTTCTGGGGCGGTATCTACTCGCAGCAGCCGGGATGGGATGGCCACATTGCACCGATCTCTGACTACCTTAGTGAAGAAGAACTTTCGCATTACATTAACGCGAAAGTTGAATCAGGTTTCCAAGGAAAAGTTTGGACTGCTCCTTGGTATGTAAATCCTTCATTCCCGCTTCTCGTGCGTACCGACATCCTCGCTGACAATGGCCTTGCAGTTCCAACAAACTGGGATGAACTAATGAAGGTGTGTGATGTGCTCTCCGCGAAGAAGATCACAACCATCGCTGGTGGCGTAAAAGATGGCTGGTTCGGTGGTTGGATCTACTCCATCCTCGGCGGACAATCTGTTCAATCACAAGCTGATGTCATCAATGCAGTAGTAGGTACAACTAAGTTCACAGATCCAGAGCATGCAGGTTGGTGGACAAAGTTAGAAGAGTCGAAGAATCGTAAGTGCTGGAACGATGACATCAACTCACTTGAGCTCTATCAAGCGCAACAGAAATTTGTTGACGGCAAAGCTGCAATGACAATCACTGCGGGTCCAGATGCACCAAACTTCGTGAAGAAAGCTGGCGGCGATGAAAAGGTAACAATTATGGCAATGCCAGCGTGGTCGGATGGTCCACTTGCAGGAAAGATGGGTACAACCTCACAGACTCTTGGTATCACCAAGTGGTCGAAGTACCCACAGGTTGCTGCTGACTTCATCAAGTTCACTCACACAACAGAGCGGCTCAATGCATGGTATGCGGCAACAGGTTCTATGCCAGCTGATGATCGCTTTGATATCTCACAAGTTCAGAGCGCATCAACCAAGGCTCTCTTTGAGTCCGCCCTAAATGGTGCTCCATACCTAGAGAACTTCATCCCTGCTCAATTAGATGCTGACGCAGTGTTTAAGAACGTGCAATTGGTTCTTAAGGGCACTGTCAAGGCTGCAGACGCAGCTGCTGACATGCAAGCCGTGATGGAGCGGCTCCGTAAGTCAGATCGCAAACTCGTAGATAATTTCACAGCCTGGGCTAAGTGAAATTAACAAGAGTTAAGAGCGAGGCCGTTGGTGTGGTTTCACGCCAGCGGCCTGCTCGCTCTTCTCGCGAAGCGATCCTATGGATTGCGCCCGCGGCGTTAGTAATTCTCTTTATTTTTGGCTATTCCGTAGTTACGGTCCTTATCCAATCTTTCCGTTACGACGGAGATTGGGTGGGTTTTGAGAATTTTTCCATCGTCATAACAGATCCAATCTTCCTGACAGCGTTAAAACATAACGGCTTGTTGCTATTAGCAGTACCAGTGCTCATTACGCTCGCTTTCATTCTTGCGATTGCGCTCTTTGAGACGCGCAGGGGAATGCGTTTTTATCGATCAGCGGTTTTTTTGCCCTACGTATTGCCAATTCCAGTTGTTGCTGTCGTATTTGGACAGATTTATCAACTACATGGAGCGCTCAACATCTTTTTCAAATCTATTGGCCTTGATTTCTTAGCTAAAGATTGGTTGGGCGATCCCAGCATCGCACTCGGCACAATGTCTTCGGTAATCATCTGGAAAGAAGTCGGTTTTGGCGTCATCCTGATGTTGGCTCACATCATTTCGCTACCGAATGAAACTTATGAAGCGGCCCGGATTGATGGCGCGGGATTTTGGCGGACCCATTTTTCGATTACTCGGCCAGCGATTCTCAACACGATTGTTTTTTATGGAGTTATTGAGGCGATCACGATGGTCTCGTGGGTTTTCAACTATGTGTATGTAATGTCCAATGGTTTGGGTGGACCTGGAAACGCAACTATGGTCAGTGAGCTCTATATTTACCGCTCAGCGTTTCAGAATAAAGCGCCCGAACTTGCTGCTGCCGCTGCGGTGTTCCTCTTTATGGCGACGCTTGTTCTTATGATTGCATTCTTTAGGATTCAACGCCGTTCCATCGCAGGGACCTTTAACAAATGAGAAAGAATCGTGGCGTACAGCGCTCTAAACTAGAAGCAACTTTTCGCTACTTGCTTTTATCTTTTGTTGCTGTAACTGCCCTGATTCCTGCTTACATCATGTTCTCTGGTTCATTTAAAACCCAGAGCGAGTTTCTTCAGTCACCATTTGGTCTACC
Source organism: uncultured Bifidobacterium sp. (assembly GCA_964561165.1). Classification (GTDB taxonomy): domain Bacteria; phylum Actinomycetota; class Actinomycetes; order Nanopelagicales; family Nanopelagicaceae; genus IMCC26077. The sequence continues at coordinate 2,484 of CAZLOJ010000069.1, forward strand.
GCTCTCACCAAGTTTCGCTGGATATCGAGCAGCCTGGACTGATAATTTTCCGAATTGGTTGGCTAATTCTTTTCTTATTGTCACGGGTGCAGTAATAGTCACCGAGGTGTTGGCTGCATTAGCCGCTTGGGGATTCGCGAGATTTCCATTTAAAGGTCGCGAGACAATTCTTGGCATTATGGTCTCTTTGATGGTTGTCCCACCGGTTGTGTTGCTGATCCCTCTCTTTCAATTAGGCGTGGAGTTAACGCTTATCTCAACGCTTCGGCTAGTCATTTTGATCTATGTAGGACTAATGCTTCCGTTCTCGATTTATATGCTCACCAATTTCTTTAAATCAATTCCGGAGTCAATTCTTGAATCTGCCAGCATCGATGGCGCCTCCTCTTTCAAGACTTTCAAGTCAATCGTGCTTCCATTATCCGGAGCCCCACTGGCTACTCTGGCCGTCGTTAATCTGCTCTGGGCGTGGAATGAGCTACTTTTGGCGCTGGTCTTCTTACAAAGCAACGAAAAGAAGACGCTCATGGTCGGTATTACCGGATTTCAGAGCAGGTATAGCCTTGATATTCCGACGGTGATGGCGGGAATGTCGATTGCGACACTCCCACTTGTCATCGCATACCTATTTGGGCAACGATTCTTCATCGCAGGGTTAACTGCTGGTTCGACAAAGGGGGAGTAATGGCAGATCTATTGGCTGGTAAGCGAGCGCTTGTTACTGGAAGTGCAAGCGGTATTGGAGCAGCGATTGTTGCAGAGTTTGTTGCACAAGGTGCCACGGTGTTTGGTGTGGATAAGAATCCAAGTGCACATCAACCATCAGCCCAATTCGATCTCTCTGATGTCGAAAATCTCCCAGAACTAGTTGCTTCCGCAGAGAAAGCAATTGGTGACATTGA
>CAZLOJ010000070.1:0-3344 GCA_964561165.1 uncultured Bifidobacterium sp.
TCGATAACCCAGAGAAGAAGGAGTTCCCAACCCCTGCTGATGTAGTGGGAACTGATCCAACCTGGGTGGGACGCGTTCGCGCGAGCATTGATGACCCGCATTCACTGGACTTCTTCGTCTGCGGCGATAATCTTCGAAAAGGCGCTGCGCTAAATACCGCGCAGATTGCTGAACTTGTGGCGAAAGAGTTCTAGGACGTTCGTCTACTGAGAAAATGGCTCCTGCTCCTGGAACCCAAACCATTTCCAGAAATAACAGAACTGTTATGTGAGAGTCTATTGACAGTCTCCTGAGGTGAGAGTTTCCTTGCTTTATGCTCCTGGAATTGATTCCAGGAATCTGAGGAGAGGACCGTTGGTGAACCTTTCAGGAAACGTTCAGAAAACCAAGAAGTTCAAGTTGCCCGAGGAGACCAGCGTTCTCGTCGCACTAATTGTCCTAATTGGAATTGTAGGAGCGCTCCGCCCAACATTCCTTAAACCAACGAACCTGTTGAATCTTGCAGCAAGTTATGCCATCGCAGCGCTTCTGGCAGGGTGCATCGTCTTCTTATTGTCGATGGGCGAGATTGATCTTTCATTCGGTTGGATTCTCAACCTCTCTGCAGTACTTGCTGGAATCTCCATGATTGCTGGAGCTCCAGTGTGGGTTGGTATTTTGATTGGCGTCGCCGCAGGAACCGCTATGGGAGCGCTGAATGGCGTCTTAACCGTTTTTATGAGGCTACCTCTCATTATTGTCACGTTAGGAACTGCATCAGTTTTTCAAGGCGTATCACTCATCTCAAATAATTCTGGTTCAGTAGTTCCAACAGAAGAGCGCATAACGCAACACGTGTATTTCCGCGCACTTGGCGGTTCGATTGATACTCCAATTCCGATCATTCTGATTTTCGTTGTGCTCTGTTTTGTAGGTTTACATCTACTTTTACATAAGACTCGATTCGGTTATCGAATCCTTGCGATTGGTAGTAATCCAGAAGCTGCGCGCTTAGCTGGTATCCCAACGAAAAAGATAAAGATTCAAGTCTGTGCGCTGATGGGTGCAGTCTCTGGTGTTGGTGGCGTGCTCTTCTTAGGTTTCCGCGGCGCAGTCGATCCAAGCACTGGCGGTCAGATGTTGCTGCCGGTTGTTGCAGCAGCAATTATCGGTGGTACTCCGCTATCTGGAGGTGCAGGAACTATTTGGGGTTCCCTCATTGGCGCGATGATTGTTGGCGTAATTGGCGTCGGCGTTGTCTTCATTGGAATTGACGCGGTATGGGGCACGTTAGTTACGGGACTCGTCATTCTCTTTGCAATTGGTGTCGATCAAGTGGTCCGAGTTCGCAAGAAGCGAGCAAGTTAACAATAGATTTCAACTCTGTCCACGGGGGACATCAGTTGAATAAACGAAGGAAGGTATAGACATGATGAAGAGCCGTAAAGCTCGCGTTGGTGCTCTCGCACTTGCCGCAACGATGGCCCTCACTGCAGGTGGTGTAGCTTCTCCAGCTCAGGCTAAAGAGAAGAAGCTCACTATCGGTTTTGTGGTCCACGTTGTTGGTAACCCATTTATTCAACAGATTATTGATGCTGCCAAGATGGCTGCTAAGGATCTCGGCGTAACCATCAAGGTAACTGGTCCAGCAGGCGCCGAAGGCGATGCTCAACTCACAGCAGTACAGAACCTTGCTGCAGCAGGCGTCGATGGAATTGCAACATCAGTTCCTTCAGCCTCCATGGTTAACGGCTTGAATGCTGTTATCAAGTCAGGTATTCCAATCGTTCAATTCAACGGACTTGGTGAAGGCGTAAACGCACCATACGTTGGCGAGAAGTCAACACAATCTGGCCGAATCCTCGGCAAGATGGTTCTCGACAAGATCGGTGGCACCGCTGCTAAGGGCAAAGTTATCGTCGGTAACTGCTACCCAGGATTCCCAGTACTTGAGAACCGCCAAGCTGGTGTTCTTGAGAGCTTGAAGAAGGCTGCGGGCGTAACAGTTGTTGGACCTTCTGATGTGAAGGTTGACGCTGCAGCTAACTTTGCCGCATGGCAAGGTTTGCTCGCTGCTAACCCAGATGCGCTAGCAATGGTCGGTCTCTGTGCACCAGATGTAGAGAGCATCGGCAAAGTTAACAAGGCAGCAAACAACACCAAGACAATTGGTGCAGGTTATGACCTAACCGCTGGAAACCTTGAAGCTCTTGCTAATGGCTCGGCACACATCTCACTTGGCCAGACTCCATTCATTCAGGGTTACCTCCCTGTTTACATCTTGGTCGACAGCATCAAGAACAAGATCAAGATCAACAAGCCAGGATTCATTGATGCCGGAACTGAAGTTGTCACAGCGACTTCTGTTACTGAGCCATTCAAGCTTCCAGCGCTTACCTTCAAAGATCTACAAGCAATGGCAACCTCAAAGACAAAGACTCGTAAGTATTACGATCCAGTCGTAAAGGGATACATCAAGAATTGGAAGAAGAACCTCAAGCCAATTTCAGATGAATCAGCCTAAGTAATACGGAAGTATCAATAGTGCAACGGACGGGGGTCACAAGTGAGTAACAATGATGCTCACGGCGTGATTTCCGTCCGTTCACTTTCGAAAAGATATGGCGGCGTTCAAGCGCTAAATGATCTCAATCTTGATCTCGAACGAAATATCGTCCATGCCATTGTTGGCGAAAATGGCGCAGGTAAATCCACTTTTATGAAGATTCTCTCCGGTGGTGTCACGCCGGATTCAGGGTCTATTTCCATCGATGGAATTAGTTACCCTGAAATTACTGTGCAATTAGCGCGCAAGCTTGGTATTGGCATCATGTACCAGGAACTTCGCCTCTTCCAACATCGAGATGTCTTAACAAATCTCTTCCCAGATCGCGAAATTAGACGCGGTCCTTTTATTGCACGTAAACCAATGGAGGAGATTGCCAAGCCAGTTCTCGAGTCGATTGGTCTAGATGTTGATCTCTATGCGACGCTCAGCGACCTCGCTATCTCTGACCAACAGCTCATCGAATTAGCCCGCGTGATCATCGAAAAACCAAAACTTCTGATTTTGGACGAACCAACATCAGCGTTGAACGCACGAGAAAGTGATCGCCTGCTTGAATTAGTGAGGCAGCTACCTTCGCAAGGGACGACAGTTCTCTATGTTTCACACCGCCTCGATGAAGTCTTCGCTGTCGCAAACCAGATTTCAGTGATGCGCAACGGTTCACTGGTCTTCTCGCGGCCAACGAAAGAGCTCGATCGCGCCTCTGTCATTGCCGGAATTGTCGGCGAAGAGAAATCAACGCGAATTTCGAGCGGAGCAAAGAGCCAAGGCAGCACTACAAATACAACCACCATTC
>CAZLOJ010000071.1:0-3285 GCA_964561165.1 uncultured Bifidobacterium sp.
TGGTATTTTCAATCTCGCATGCCAGAAAGATCGGCATGACAAATCTCGGATCAACTGCGTTAATTACGATGTCCGGCTTAGTCTTGCGAATTAACTCCCGGATATCCTCGAGTTCGGCAGCATTCACCTGGGCAGCTGAAAAACGGGCATCTTTGACGCGAGTAACCGCTTCTTCTGCTCGCGCCAGAGTTCGATCGGCAATGACTGCGCTGGTGATAAAGGGGCGCTTCGATGCAATGTTGGCTATTGCGCGCCCAACACCGCCGGCGCCAATAACTAAGGCTTTCATGAAAATAACTCCTGAACTTTGTCCTTAGGCTAACTGAAAAGGTAAAAGTCTGCAAAATTAGGGGATAATTACCTAGAAGTCAGTACTAGTCCTCGTAGCTCAGTTGGATAGAGCGATCGCCTCCTAAGCGGTAGGTCACCAGTTCGATTCTGGTCGGGGACACGTAATCTAAATGAAAATTACTGTGCGATTGCCAAGTAAAAAGACTCTATCCTCTGCGTAGAGGCGAACTGCTTTTGCTAAAACACGACGTTCAATATCACGACCTATAGAAATCAAATCATCAGGCGTCGCAGAGTGTGTAACGTGAGCAATATCTTGTTCGATGATTGGCCCTTCATCGAGATCTTCAGTCACAAAGTGGGCCGTAGCGCCGATGATCTTGACGCCACGTTCATAAGCCTGGTGATAAGGGCGGGCTCCTTTAAATCCTGGGAGGAAAGAGTGGTGAATATTGATGATGTGCCCGGCGAATTCGTTGCAGAACTCCTTCGACAAGATTTGCATATATCGAGCGAGGACAACAACATCAATATTTAATTCCTTGATACGAGCCATGATTTCACTCTCTTGGCTCTTTTTATTCTGCGCGTTGACTGGAAGATGCTCGAAGGCAATGCCATGTGATTCGACGAGGCCACGAAGTTCATCGTGGTTCGAGATGACCAGAGGAATTTCGACAGGTAGCTCACCGAGTTCGCGAAGATAGAGCAGATCGCGCAGACAGTGACTCTCTTTGGTCACCATAATCAAAGCTCGACGGCGGTTGCTGATTTCACGAATCTTCAGTTCCGGTGCAAAGCGGGCGAGCTCGCGCTGCACAATCTGCTCAGCATCATTGCGAGACGTATCTGTAGTGAAACGAGTTCGCATACAGAACATCCCCGTGATGGGATCGGTGAACTGCTGGTTCTCGATGATATTGCCATCGCATTTGAGCACCGCATCGGTCATCGTGTGCACGATTCCCGAGGTGTCTTTACATGTGAAGGTAGCGAGCAAATCCATTTGAGCAGTCTAGTTGATGGCTAGTGGGAGATGGAGAAGCGTTTTAGCGCTGCCGGAGCCCACCAGTTAGCCTTGCCGAACATGCGCATCAGGGCAGGAACCAGGAGCGCGCGAACGACAGTTGCATCAAGCACGATTGCAAATGCGACGCCAAGCCCGAGGATCTTGATAGATGTGACTCCGCTGAGCACAAAGGCGGCAAAGACCACAGAGAGAATCATCGCCGCAGCTGTGACGATTCGTGCAGATTTCTGCAGGCCATATGCAACAGCTTCCGTGTTATCTCCTCGGCGGTCATACTCTTCTTTAATTCTTGAGAGTAAGAAGACTTCATAATCCATAGACAGGCCAAAAGTAGTGAGCAACATCAAGATGATCATTCCGGTATCGACTGTTCCGGTTATCGTGAAATCACCGAAGAACTTTGCAAGATTGCCTTCGATGAAAATCCACGTGATGACTCCGAGCGTTGCGCTCAAGGAGAGCACATTGAGCAGAATTGCCTTAATGGGCAGGATGATGGAACCAGTAAACGCAAAGAGCAGAATCAAAACGCTGAGGAAGACCCAACCCAACGCCCAGGGAAGCGCCCGTGCGATTCCATTTTGGGTGTCGGTGTAATCAGCAGCAACGCCACCGATGAGTAAACCTTTTGGCGCAGCTATTTCACGGATTTGCGTGATCAAAGTCTGGGCATCGGAGGTGCGAGGACTCATTTTATGAATAGCTTGAAACTTTATGATCCCGTTTGCTGATGTATTTGCAGTTACCTCGATGATTCCTGGTACTGCTTTCACCTTGCTCTTATAGGCTTCTATTTCTTGAGCTGATAAAGATTTCTCACCATCGATAAATAAGAATTCGACAGGCGTTGCTTCTCGGCCAGGAAAACGTTCGTCAATTAACTTCGATGTCATCGCTACTGGATGCGTCTTGGGTAGCACTGTCACATCGGTCTGCCCAAAGGCGATATTTCGAATTGGTGCAGCGAGTATTCCCAAGATGATTAGCGTGAGAATGGTGATAGTGAGTGGTTTGCGCATCACGAAACGCGCTAGATCAGCCCAGCGACCATCCTCTTTGGGCGTGATCGAGGATTTTCTGATGGCAAAAGAGTCAATTCGCTTTCCAAGTAGCGCCAGAGTCGCAGGCAATGGAATGAGCGCTCCAATAACTGCGAGCGCTACGACTGCGATGCCTGCATAGCCAAATGACTTGAGGAAGTTAAGTGGGAAGAGCAGAAGCGATGCGAGCGTCACCAAAACAGTAAGGCCAGAGAAGAAAACCGTGCGACCAGCAGTAGCAACCGTTCTGATCACGGCATCGTGAATGCTTTTTCCTTGGTGAAATTCCTCCCGAAAACGATTGACGATGAGAAGTGAATAATCAATCCCGAGCCCTAGACCAAGTCCGGTAATCAGGTTCATCGCGTAAATACTCACATCAGTGATGAGCGTTAGAAGATAGATGATGAAAAATGAGCCCAAGATCGCGCTAATACCTACTACTAGTGGCATGCCAGATGCAATCAAACCACCAAAAACAAAGAGTAAGAGTAAGAAGGTCAGTGGTATCGCAATCGACTCAGATTTCTTGAGGTCTTCGCTGATTTTGGTATTTATAGCGTCGCCAACAGCGCCAGTTCCTGTGTAATAAATTGATAGACCTTTGTATTCACTACCAATTCGATTCTCGACCAACTTTGCGACATTACTGAGTCCGTCGAATGACTCATCATTGCTGTAGACGAAGAGATATCCAGCTTTCTTATCTTCGCTTAACAATTGTGGAGCACCAGTTGACCAATAAGAAACGATATTGGTCACACCGGTAATTGCTGAGATTTCATTCGCGATAGAAGTTACGCTTTCTTTGACTGTTGGATTATCTGCTGTGGTGTTTTGTGAATCAATCACAAGGAGCACTGCAGGATCTTTGACCTTGAAGTCATCTTTGAGATATTCGAATGCGCGCGATGATTCACTCTT
>CAZLOJ010000072.1:0-3188 GCA_964561165.1 uncultured Bifidobacterium sp.
GAACTCTGAGTTAACTTCACTTTTAAGGTTGGCGATGAGAAAGTGAAACCGAGAGCACTTAAAATAATCCAGCCATCTTTTTCACTTACAACAGTTGTAGCAATGCTCTGTTGACCACCATCAGATGAAGTAATGGATACCGAAGCAGAGACAGGTGCATCAGTAAACTTATAAATACACCTGGCTACTTTTGAGTCTATGTATAAGTGGTACTTGCCTAAAAACTCTTTTCCATCTGCCAAGTAGTGTGGCGAGGCAACCCGGTAATCCAGTGTTCCAGTTGATGGATTGAAAATAGGTGGAGTTGCTGTGTAGGTCGTTGAATTAGTAGACACAAATCCCGCAAGAGTTTTTGAATCTTTAATACAATTACCTGAAGGTGCGATGTCATCTTTCATTAAGTTATAAAATGTCCACTGTGTTGGATTTGCAACTGCTTTATCCTTGAGAGCTTTAGCCCAAATATTTAACTGATTTATCGCCCGATCTCCACTTGCATTTTCAATTGCAACTCGTCCATTTGTTAGCCTAGGAATCTGATTGGGGTTGACATCTGAAAAGTCGCTAAGAGTTGCGAACCCAGCCAGAATTGGCACTCGAGTTGAATATCCTTTGATATCTACACGCGTGCCATAACTGGTTAATTCATAATCTATTTCAGGCGAATCAACGCGACCGTGCATCCAGCCACTTATTACCTTTGAAAATCTCAAAACCATTCCAAATGAAATTTCATCCGGGAAACTCTGTCTCTGTGCACATACACCTTGCCCAACAATCGCACAGATTTCATGACGTGGTTGGCCTGGGGTAGAAGTAACCCATCTCTTTATTCCACTAGGTAGCGTAGTGAGCTTTAAATCTCTTGCTTGATATCTTGAGTCACGAACAACATTGACAGGATATATGGCCGCGCGAAAATCTCCATCACCTTTTCCAAGGGGATCTGATCCTGCGGGTTGGGCAATCCAAGATGCTCCGTTTCGTTTCAGAGAACCTACTTGAGAACTTATGGCTACAAAACTGGATGAACCTCCACCATGTTTAATATTTGGGATTTCCCAAACCCCAGAAACGGATCCCTGAGGAAGCGTCTTAGCCAAATCTGCCTGATAGGGCAGCGCAACAGCATCAGGAATTGATTCTTTATAAATTCCCTCGATGCGCGCCGACGAGCCCGGAGTAATTGCATAGATGCTCTCAATGCAGTCAACATCAATAGAATTTTTGCACGGTGGCATGTGCGCGTAATACTTTACAAAATTTGCTGTCGCGCAGGCGGGATCATCTAGTCCCGTGCAAGAGGATATAACGCTTGCGCTACCATCCGACAATATTTCATATGAAAATAAGAACGAGGGTATGCGCAGAGTATCTACATTCTCTTCAAAGATAATTCCACTCTTATCCCTATTTTCACCAGATGCCTGTAAGAAATATTGCTCATCAATAACTTCTGCCGCACTAGTGAGTGAGCAATTGGCAATTACAAAAAAAATGATTGCGCACGCGGCAAGAGCTCTTTTCACTTTTTCACTATACTTTATCGTTACGTTCAGACATATTTTGGGGTTAGATTCATCAATTCTGATGTCGATTGGTGATGAGCAAGAGACAAGTTTTAATATCTTTTAGTCGGCGGGATCAAATCTACGACGAGAGAACTTGGCGGTGGCAAGAGCCACCACCAAAAGCAGACTAATCATAGCGACTGGGCAACGCCTTGATGGGTCGAGATCAAGGCTACAATAAAGAGAGCGACCCCAAGAGGCGCATGCATAGAGTCTTTTGCGATGTCGACCATTTTGCTCGGCAACACGGTGCGTTGATTCATAGGTCTCCTCTGACTCTCCGGTACCAGCTCTTGCCACTATTAGTTCTAACTGTCACTTTGACCACCTCTAAAGTGCAGATCAACCAGCGAAATCGTCTGGCACCCCGTATTGTGTAGGTAGAAGAAACACTTGCTTTTCACATAAGGAGCAGTCATGGATGAGAAAGACCTATTAAATCTCTGGAACAAGAAGCGCTCACAAATCATCATGGCGCAAATCGCGCCGTCATTAGTGTTGATTGCAATCCTAGTTTTGGCAGCGCAAGGGACTTTTGGTTCAGCATCGGATGCAGCTAAGTATCTTGCTATTGCAGTAGCCGCAACGACAGGATTCCTCGCGCTAATCTCTCAATATGCCGCCATCCGAGAGGCGCAGGCTCTCGTGCAGGATCTCGCCAAGGTCTCCCAACCTTCGGCACTTGCAAAGAAGATCGCCTCATCGCAACAGCTACTCTCGCTCACCGCAGTAGCAATGGTCGGATTCGGGCTAGGCATCTTCGCATTGGTTATCTGGAGCATTCTCGGATAATCATGGAAGTTGGACTCGTTCTCTTTTTACTCTTCGGATTATTGGTTTTGACTGCTTTGTATCGCTATGAGAATCCTAGAAAATCTCGTGGCAAAATGACTGGCCGCGGGGGCGACTTTCAAGACAGCTAAAGTCGTACTAGAGGAAGAATGAGCCAGGTGGAAACATCTAGGAAGTGATGCACTATGGCCCAAAAAGAACTCAGTCTTGATCTCGAACCGCTTGCAATAATTGAGCAAGAGTTCAAGGGTCTCTACTCAGGTGAACTCGGACTGAGCTCTATCCCAGGCGGACAAAGCGCAGCCAACCACGCGTTAGCCCATTTAGATATCACGAACTATGCCGACCGTCGTTCTGAAGTGCATCCTAAGAATAGGCGCGGCGCAAGTGTGCTCTCTCCCTATATTCGTCACAACATCTTGACCTTGCAGCAAGTGCACGATGCAGTAAAGAGCGCGCCTTACAAGGATCGTGAGAAATTTCGTGATGAGTTGTACTGGCAAGAGTATGCCCGACATCTCTACGCGCGTTTAGGTACGCGGCTATTTTCTAACCTTCGCTTTGAAGCCAATTGGAGCAGCGAGGGCGATGGCTGGAATCGCGAGATGGCCTGCATTGATGCTGTCGTGACTGAGTTGGAACAAGACGGTTGGTTAGTAAATCAGACTCGTATGTGGCTCGCTTCGCACTGGACTGTCCGAAACAACAACGGCTGGTTGCATGGGCAAGAACGGATGTTCCGAGAACTTATCGATGGCTCTCGTGCTGCGAATCTTCTTGGCTGGCAGTGGACCGTTGGCGCAGGCACCGGGAAACCTTATGGAT
>CAZLOJ010000073.1:0-3051 GCA_964561165.1 uncultured Bifidobacterium sp.
GTTTTTGTATAGATACGCGTCAGATTAACCATGCTCCTACCCTACGCTGAACCTCTACGATGAACCACATGGAGCGATTCGAGGTCACTGGAGGCGCCCGCCTCGAGGGCGAGGTCACTGTTCATGGAGCCAAGAATTCCATTCTCAAATTGATGGCAGCGGCCCTGCTCGCCCCAGGCGAGCATCGCCTCGGCAACGTCCCGGCAATCGCAGATGTGACGATCATGTCTGAGCTATTAGTTCGCCTTGGCTGCCGCGTCACTCACGATGAGAAAGCGCTCACGCTCACTCTTGATGTGCCATCACAGTTAGAGCACCGCGCTGATTACGATTTGGTACGAAAGATGCGGGCTTCCATCAATGTGCTTGGTCCGCTGCTCACTCGAACCGGACGTGCAGAGGTCGCACTTCCTGGTGGCGATGCCATCGGCTCGCGTGGATTAGATTTTCATATCAAAGGTTTGGAATTACTCGGAGCAGATGTTGCTAATGAACATGGCTACATCATCGCCACCGTCAATGGTCGACTTCGTGGCGCAGAGATTGAATTAGAGTTTCCTAGCGTCGGTGCAACCGAGAATTTGTTGACTGCAGCGGTCCTCGCTCGCGGTGAGACGATCATTGAAAACGCGGCGCGCGAGCCAGATATCGTCGATCTGGGAATCTACTTACAGAAGATGGGCGCTGACATCGCTGGCCTTGGCACTTCAACTATTACCGTTACTGGCGTCGAAGCGCTTCGTCCTGCAGAACACGATGCGCTCCCCGATCGAATTGTGACCGGTACGTGGGCATTTGCCGCAGCAATGACGCGTGGCGATATCACAATTCATAATGCCAATCCTGAGCACCTCGAGATCCCGCTCGAGAAACTCGTGTCATCTGGCGCTGTCGTCACGACGATTCCGGGCGGCCTACGCGTGCGTATGGATCATCGCCCCAAAGCTATCGATGCCATGACTCTTCCTTACCCTGGTTTCCCTACCGATTTACAGCCCATGATTGTGGCGCTCAATGCCATTGCTGAAGGGTCAGCGCTGGTAACCGAGAATGTCTTTGAGGGACGTTTTATGTTCATCAATGAACTGGTGAGATTAGGAGCAGATATCACCACCGATGGACATCATGCCTTTGTGAAGGGGCGGGAAGTGCTCTCAAGCGCTCCAGTTGCTGCAACCGATATTCGTGCGGGTGCGGCACTTGTTCTTGCAGCCCTGGTCTGTGATGGCACAACAATTATCGAAGATGTCTACCACGTTGATCGAGGGTATCCGAAATTCGATGAACAGTTGCGCGCGCTCGGTGCCACAATTCAACGAATCTAAATTACTTCTTCTTAAAACCTGTCGGACACTTTGGATTAGTGCCAGAAACCTTTCTGGTGAGTTTTCCCTTTATGCAGGTAATAGATTTCTTTACAACTGCTTTTGGCGCTGCAGCTGCAGTGCTTTGTGTGCCACTTGAGGCCGTAGGGGCAGTTTCAATTTTCTTATCTTGAACCAATTTCACTTTCAATGTTGGTGAAGAGTAAGTAAATCCCTCCGCGCTGAGGTAAACCCAATTTCCATTTCGGAATAACTCAACTGTTGATCCTTTACTCTCGCCACTTGTTGCATTAGTGATGGAGACTTCTACCCGCGTGGGCACTTCTTTCACTCCGTACAGGCACTGCACCAAATCCGCACGCATCGATAGGCCGTAAGTACCAATATTTTCGGTTTTCCCATCAGGAGCAAAATGTGGCGCTGCTACTTTGTAATCTAAAGTTTGGCTCTCTTTGTTGAATGCTGGAGCGCCTGGTGTATATGCAGATGCATTTGAAGCCACAACACCTTGCAGACCACTTTGATTGCCGCAGGAGTTGGTTGATTCCACCACGGTGCTTGCGATCGTCCATCCCTCCTCGTTAAGCAACGCCTTCTCGCCCAAATATGTTTGCCACTCGAGATATTCCTCGATAGCGCCTACGCTTCCCGAGTACATTCCTGCTGCCCCATCAAGGCGCCCCACTCCCATCGTGTTCGGAGTGCCGTCATCATTGAAAAAGAGTTTCTCTGGGATTTTCTTCCACTCCACCCAGCCGCCGGCAATTATGTTCTCCGAAGGTGCCGCTTCGACAATCACTCGATCGTAGATGGCATTTATCGGCTCAGTAGTGACATTTGGCTTTACTAATCGTCCATTGAGCCAACCAGTAAGGCGATTAGGAAGTTGTAGCGCCACAGTAGCTCGTGCGCCTTTGGGAAAGCTCGCCCGGTGGTAGCAGATATTCGTGTCATGGGCCAGGCAGCTTGGTTGAATGCTTACCTGCCTAACTACTGGGTCTTGAGTATTTTTATATTTGAAATTCTCTAAGCGCGGTGCAATTACGGGGGCTGGTTCAGAGCTCAAAGGCACCAATTCAAATGTGAACGTTGGCTTTTGAAAATCCCAAGCACCGTTGTTGATCTTTGCGTAGGTGGTGACGGTTCCGCGGGCTAAGAATCGAGATTTGGGCGCTCCTGGTAGATCCGCCTCCCAAATCCATGACGAAAGTCCCGGCGGAAATCCCTTGCCACTGGAATCAAAAGCGCCAGCAAAGGTCTTTGTACCCGCCGGAATCTCCAATACAGGGCGTGCCAGCGCTACGCTCTTGTCGGCAAGTGTGAGCGTGAGCTTCTCGACGCATGCAGAATCTGGGTTGCGTGCGCAATTTCCAATTACTGAATCTGCTCGTAACGAATTAAAGAATTTTCCCGTCGGAGCACAATTAAGATCATTGATTGAGCTACAGAGATAGCTCACTGCAGAGTCGGTCTCTCCAACTTTTGACGTGAAAACACGAATCGACGACAGCAACGCCATTGGCAATTCTGAGCTGAAAGAAACTCCTAATTTGTCCGGATCTTTTTGCCCTTGGCCATACCGATTATTAATAGTCGGAAGATTCTGTTGGAACCACCCTAAGATCGAATCCGGCTTTTGTGTGGTTTGGAAAGTTTGAATTCCATAGAAATCATTTCCCTGCATCAAATCTTTAGAATTTACTTGACTGACATCGAGCGAATTCTG
>CAZLOJ010000074.1:0-2955 GCA_964561165.1 uncultured Bifidobacterium sp.
GGCAGAGCGAGCAATTTCACTCTGGCCCAATAAAGATGAAGCCGATCAACGACCACTGCAAGGTGCACCGTACCAACGCTTACAACCAATTTCGCCGCGATATCCGGTGGTACCAATTCATGCTCCTGCGGCTCTGCGAATAATCGAAACTTTTTAAACAATCAATAACCAAAGGAGCGTAGAAAAATGTGGGCACTAATCACCGGAGCAAGTTCTGGAATTGGTGCTGAATTTGCCGAACAACTTGCTAGTCGAGGTTACGACATTATTTTGGTAGCACGTGATGAAGTTCGCCTTCGTGAGCGCGCAGCGCTCCTGCAGAACAGATATGGAATTTCCTGCGAAGTATTAGTTGCCGATCTATCAAAAAGAGAAGAGTTAAAGCGCATTGAATCACGCCTTGCCCAAGGTGGGGTGGAATTTCTTGTTAACAATGCAGGCTTTGGTATTAACAAGCGATTTGCTGACGGAGATATCGAGCGCGAAAGCGAAAACCTTGAAGTTCTTGTGAGCGCCGTGATGCGCACAACTCACGCCGCGCTTGCCTTCATGCGTGAGAAGAAACGAGGCTACATAGTTAATGTCAGCAGCGTTGCGGGTTGGATTGCCGGCAGCACATACAGCGCATCGAAATCTTGGGTAACAGTCTTTTCTGAGTATCTCGCCGTTGATCTCGCCTCTGAAGGTATTCATGTCACAGCACTGGCTCCCGGTTTTACCCATACCGAATTCCACCAACGGGGCAAGATGAATATGTCTGCTTTGCCCAAGTGGCTCTGGCTTGATGCAGATCGAGTCGTTCGCGATGGAATCGAAGCAGTGCTTCGAGGTGATGCCCTGGCGATTCCAGGGCGGCAATATCGAACGATTTATCTCCTCTTACGCCATCTACCTCGCTCTTTAGTGCGAAAAGTCGGGATAAAAGTGCGCCGAACCCAGCGTAAATAGTCCGCTTTCACAGGAAATACCCAAGCATTGTCGCGGTAAATACCGAGATTTCCCAGAGAGAAAAGTTAGGCTCTGCCTATGAACAGAATAACCAAACGTCTTATCGCGATAGCGGCATCAGCTTTCTTACTCCTTGGGTTGGTTAGCGTGCCTGCGCAAGCTGCGAACAAGGCGGGCGGTTCATGCAAGAAGACTAATCAAAAGGCGAAGATTGGTGGCTTTGATTACATCTGTCAGAAGAACCCGACAGTTAAGCGAGCTAAGTTAACGTGGCTTATCAAAGAATGTATCGACTCCAATAACCAATACATCGCTGGCAAGAAGTCTTACGCTAAGAAATTGCAAGAGAAAGCTGACTTGCTTGCACAATTTGCAACTGCAGAAGCTGACCCTGCATTGACTCAGGCAGACAAGGAAGAGCTAGCACGCTCAAAAGCCGCGCTACTCGATACTTTCGATAAGTTATCTAGAACGTCGAAAGATATGTACGAGATGGCCCTGACTGTGCGCGACCTTGCTTGCACTGTTGGAATTTAACTAACAACAACTTTCTTGCCTTTGACGGTCACCGTCAATCGATTAAGTGGCGCGTCCGCTGGAGATTGACTCACCGCTCCCGCTTTCGTAAAAGCTGAACCATGTCCACCCTGTGCAGGTTCACAATAGAAGCCACCTGCTTTCGGTTTAACGGTGATGCCAGCATGTGTGCATCGAAGATCCAATGCAATATATTTCTTTGCACCGGTACGAACTAGTGCAGTTGGTGCACCATTGATATCACCGATAAGGGCGATGCCTCCGACCTTGGCTAAAGATTTCACAGAAGCAACCGTCACTTCGACTGAACCATCTGAGAGTTTTTTAACTCCGACTGCACCTTGTGCACTCTCTACTAATGCAGTGCTTGTGCCTAGAGCAGTGAGCAATGAACCACATAAGAAATGACGTCTATTGATTTCCATGCGCCCAGTTTGCCCTATCTGTACTAGCAATCGATAGATTTGCATAGATTTCGCTTCACTCTCAGCAAATACTCCCCTACCGTTCACTTATGCCACGCCGTTTACAGCTCGCACGTTTTACCCCTTTTCTAGCTGGAGTGGTTCACCTTGCTATTGCCGTGGCGCTACCAGGTAGCTCTTTTTTCTGGGACATACTCACCTATAACGCCCTCTTGGTTCTTACCGCGCTCTGGCTTCTCGTTAAGGGAGAACGACTGATTGCAATGGCGATTTCCGCCTGGACGCTCGGTTCGATTTTTTCAAGTATTGCAGATTCTGCACTTCTGACGTTATCGGTGGCTGCATCGCTATGGGGTGGCGTGGGATATTTGCTGCTCTACCCCCTGCTCTTTTTCTATATTGTAAAAAGCCAACAGTTGAAGGCGCTCACGAAGTCACAAATTCTTGATTCTTTGATCATTACGCTCGGCCTCTCCGCCCTCCTGACGACATTGGCGCTTTCTGCAACATCCAATGCGCGCTCATCTGCAGAGTTTTTCCTTCTCACGCTTTATCCGATTGGCGATCTCATGCTTATTGCATCGCTCACGTTGATTGGCATCCGTAGCGGAACTTCGAAAGAGTACTTCTTACTTATGAGCGCTATTGTGCTTTTTACTACTAGCGATATTGGATATCTGTGGCTCTTTAGCAACGATCAATACGCAGTTGGTGGCCTTGTTGATGAAGGATGGCTACTTGCACTTCTGCTCTGCGCAACAACTCCAAAACTTGACCAAAGTCGAGTAAGAGAAATGAATACTTACCCTCCAATATTTCTCGCGCTCGGACTTTCGCTCTCGATACTTGGTTGGTACTCGTTACATCCCAATCAAAATTCAGAACTGGCGCTCATCCCTTCAATCATCACTCTGCTACTTGCTTTCAGCCGAATGGCGCTTGCGCTCGAGGAAGCTGAACAAGGAAAGATTCACAAAGAACTCTCAATTACTGATGAATTAACCGGAGTAGGCAATCGGCGAGAATTCTTCGCTCGCCTAAAAAA
>CAZLOJ010000075.1:0-2880 GCA_964561165.1 uncultured Bifidobacterium sp.
CTGAAGCAAAACCAGCGGTACCATCCTGGCCGCAGAGCGCCTTGATCACGACTGCACCTCCTGGATGCTTATCTATCCATTGCGTGAGGTCATACACCTTGCCATTAACAGCGCTCCAACAATCCGCCGGAGAGTTATGCAATGCAACTTCACTCATCGGAATTGTCCCCGCTGCTGTCCCGGAGGAGACTTCTTGCCCACCTGCAATCCGAGATTTCCATACTGCCTCAGCTCCAGTATGGCCGGTAAGTATCGATAGTCCGATGACGATCATGCCAACAACGGTGGCTATAACTCCAAGGAGATTAACTTTTTCGTTTTGGTATTTCTTCCAATGCCGAACGAGCAATGAGGTAACGAGTAAGAAAATTAGTGCGGATATAAAAAGATACGTGCCGAGATCGGAATGTCGTTGCGGTAGTCCAACCCGCTCAGCAAGGGCCTCGCCAGATTCTTTAGCGATGAAAGTTGCAAGCGTTCCGAGAAGGACGCCAATCGCGCTGAGGGATAAATAGCGCTTACCAGTTCTTGGTATCCATATGGAAACAAGCACCCCTATTGTAGCGAGGGGCAAAAGTACCACTGCGAAGTGGACGATTAGAGGGTGGACTGGCAACCCCGCGATGGTGTCAAAGAGAGATTCCACTCCGTTATTTAATCAGAAATTGCCCATCATGACGTTGATGGAATATCTGATGTCGGATGAAATAACTAACGATATACGTTGTAAAAATAAAGGTTGTAAGAGTGGCAACGAGCACCACTGGACCTGGGTCGTCAGTAATTAGCGCGGCGGCGATTGTGACAGCGCCTCCATATAGAGCAGATGAGGCAAGGATGCGCGAGAGTATGTTGACCCATTTCACGCCATTCGATGTCAGCAGTGAGTTTTCATAGATCAAACTACATACGTTCCAGAGCGCCAGTATCGCCACCTGAGCTAAAAGAAACCATATCCCCACCATAAAAGTAAGACCCCAGCGGGCAAGCTGTGAACCCTGACCGTTACTTGCTTCAAATCGAAATTGACCAGGGAACGAGAATAGTTGTAACACGGTGACTGCAATAAACATCCCGATGAGTATCAAACGGGCAAAGTAATAAAAGAACCGTGGAATAGCTTGTTCGCCCGATTTACTCATATTCACTCATCTTTACACATGGGCCAGAAATAACTCTCTCGGTAGCGGAGCTTGCAACAGTACCTGAGGATATCCCGTGAGAAAAGTGATGAAAAAATCGCCAGAGTTGTGCGAGAGATGAGGTAGATTGAGGGAGTGAGCGCAGTCATCTCAGCGGACAATTTAACGAAGAGGTATGGCGATTTAGTCGCGGTAGATCATGTGAGCTTCAATATCCCTGCAGGGGCCATTACGGGCTTTGTTGGCCCAAATGGTGCCGGAAAGACTACGACGATTCGAATGCTCTTGGGATTGGTTAAACCCTCAGCAGGTAACGCGCGAATATTAGAACACCCGATCTCTGAACCTGAAACATATCTGCCTTTTGTAGGCGCGATGATTGAGGGCCCAGCCTTCTATCCTGCGCTTTCAGGTCGAGAGAACCTTCGGGTGCTCGCGCGGCTGGGCGACTTTCCCTATGAGCGAGTGGAAGAACTCCTGGAATTAGTTGGCCTTGCAGATCGTGCTACCTCGAAATTCAAAACCTATTCGCTCGGCATGAAGCAACGCTTGGGAATTGCTGCAGCGCTATTGCCGCAGCCGAAGGTCTTGATTCTCGATGAACCGGTCAATGGTCTTGATCCAGCAGGCATTCACGAAGTTCGAAACCTACTTCGATCTCTTGCTGATTCAGGAATCTCTATCTTCGTCTCATCGCACATCTTGAGCGAGTTAGAGGTCATTGCCGATCATCTCGTCGTTGTTGATCACGGAAAGGTGCTTTTTCAGGGCGCTACCAAGGATTTGCTGGCAGCGCATAAGCCCCGGTTGGCGGTCCGTGGCAGCGGCCCATCTGACCTGAAAACTCTGCAGGAGATTGCGGTAGCGGCAGGTTTCGCTGGGGAGATTCTCGGCGATCAGTTAGTCATTCTGGCGCCAGAGAGTTTTGCTGGAGAACTAAATAAGGCTGCCTTTGAGAAGGGGATCGTCCTCACCCTCTTGCAAGTAACTCGCCCCACTTTGGAAGAGAGCTTCTTTGAGATCACAGGGGGAGAGAAATGATTCGTGTCTTCCGCTCAGAGTGGCGCAAACTTCGCCGCCCGACGCTCTTTGCTGGTACGTTAGGAATAGTTTTTGGCCTCAGCGTTCTGATTACCTCACTTCTCTTCATTCTCCTTGATGGAGAAGGTGGCAATGGCCCACGTGGCCGTATCATCACTCGAGATACGTTGGCGCTGCCTAGCGGTCTGTACTTGGGTTTTACGAACTTCGCTGGCTTACTCGGAACGATTGCACTTTCAGTCTTTGCCGCACAAACCGCGCTCGAATACACCAATGGAACGCTGCGCAATCTGCTTGTCCGCCAACCAAAACGACTTGTACTTCTAGCCGGCAAATACTTGGCTATGTGTAGCTTCGCTCTACTTACTGTTCTGGTTAGTGCGATCGGAAGCATCGGTATCTCACTTGCACTCGCAGGAACAAAAAACGTCAATACCGACGCTTGGTTTACCAGTGAATCTTTTGAGTTGTTCTACTCAAACTTAGGAAACGTTTATCTCTCCGCGATTGCTTACGGCACTGTCGGAATGGCTGTGGGAATCATTTTGCGCTCACCAATCTCGTCGATAGCCATTTCACTTGCTTGGATCTTGATTCTCGAGGGAATCCTCTCCTTCACAGTCGATGGACTCGATAAGTGGCTCCCTGGGCAGCTAATGAGCCTCATTGCTGAGAGCTCTAATTCCGACATCAGCTA
>CAZLOJ010000076.1:0-2870 GCA_964561165.1 uncultured Bifidobacterium sp.
AGAGGCAGGAAATCAGACAAAAAGGTTGAAACCCTCACCGCCCACTGGTTTTCGCACAATCTTCTATATTTGTAACTTATCTGTTTGAGTAAGGCTTTACTCTCAGATACTCACTCATCACGTAAGGAATAGCTTTTGCTTTGTACCAATCATCGAGGGGAATTCCGTAGATTTCTTGGAAAGAAATGCGCCAATCTTTTTCTAGGCTAAAAGCTCGCCAAAAATCCATCATTTTACCAAAGCCACTTTCTGCCATCAGTAATTCAGATAGGAGTAAGCCACTTCCATAGGCGAATCGATTTATGTAAGCACATCCACCTTGAAAATTGCCTTCCAGGCTCTTCAAGTGGGTAAACCACTCAGATTCTTTAAAATTGCGAAGTTCAACTCCGCTAGCACCCCTCTGGTAATTGTTCATGTCATCGCGCTTTATCTGCTCATACAAATTAATCCCTGATTTGTCGGTGAAGATGAAATTCCCAAAGAGATTGGCACTTCCCTCGCGTAACCAGCACGGCATCTTCCCGGTTCGATTTTTTGTGAGAAATTGTTGAACGATATGCACATTCTCGTGGGCAATGAAAGTGTTTGGCTCTGATGGGAGAGAGGAGTGGCGGAGAATAGATAAATGACTTGCATCCTCCTGCGAAGGAACCGCTCCGGCGTTGAGAAAGTTACCTTCTCTCGCAATTCTGCCTCGAAAATCATTAGCGAACCCTACGTTTTTGTCGAAGCCATAAGGCTTCCAGGCTTCGATTAACCAGTCCATGTCTTTTTCAGTTCCGTAGAAAACATTAAACAACTCAGGATTGTTGTAGACCTCAACCCAATACGACATAGCAAAGTTGAGATCACTTTCAAGCAATTCTTTGAAACTCTGCTTTGCGTTAGGGGAATAGTGATAACGAAATAGATTCCCCACCTTCTCCGGCTTCATATCTTTTTTCATGGTTGCTAAAGCTATTTCTTGAATCGTTGGGGGCTGATTACTTCTATTCGAGCTGTCAGCGGAAGGTTGATTTGAGGGCTTATTAGCATCACCTGGATTTAACTTAGGTTGAGGTGGAGTTGCCTGTCGTACATTTACTCCCTTATTCCAAACTTTCTTCTTGCCACTTTTTACACAGGTGTACTTCTTGCCCTTATGGACGGAAGTTGCGCCAATCGTTGTGCAGGCAGATCCACTCTTTGGAATGGAGGATGCCAAAGCTGGTGTAACCAAGGTGAAAGTACAGAAGAATGCAATTGAAGTTCGGAGCATCACGTTAAAATTCTATAGTGATTGTTACAGATTTATAAGCCCTCGTAAGCCCTTCTCATCGTTGCGAGATTTATTTTCTTCATTTCAAGCATTGCATTAGTCGCCCTTTTTGCTCCTTCGGCATCGGTACCCCCGAGATACTTCATCATCTCGGGAGAAGTGACCTGCCAAGAGATTCCGAACTTATCTTTGAGCCACCCACACTGACTCTCTTCTCCGCCATTACTGGTTAACAAATCCCAATATTTATCTATCTCTGCTTGATCTCTGCATGGAATCTGGAAGGAGATGGCTTCGCTATGTGGAAAGTGCGGGCCACCATTAAGTCCTATAAATGGTCGTCCGAAAATTTTGAAATTTACAACTATCTCTTCACCTACTTTATTACCGGGTGTCTCGGTGGGAGCAATCCAATTATCGGCCATGGAGCTATCTGGAAAAATACTCGTGTAGAAAGTCGCCGCTTCTCGCGCATTGCCATTGAACCAGAGACAGGTAATCAGTTCCATGCAAATAGGTTAGCCGATAGAATTCTCCACATGTCATCGCGGTATGTATTTTTTGTGATTGATTCACCTGACAATCGAGCCAGTTCTGAAGAGATGAGGGCGATCAATGCCTTCAATGAACATTTGCAAGCCAACCAGCAGTGGGTAATGGCTGCGGGAATCGTGGGCAGCCAAGCAGCATCAATCATTGATAATCGAGTAAATCACATGAACGTCAGATCCGGTTCACTCATGAGTGGTCCAGAAAATTACAGTGGATTGTGGATTGTCGAGTGTGAATCCGACGAACAAGCCCTCGAGCTTGCTAGAGAAGCATCGAGGGCTTGTAATCGTCGAGTCGAACTCCGACCGTTCTTACGCTAAATCGAACCTGTCTGAATTCATCACCTTGTTCCACGCAGCGACGAAATCTTCGACGAACTTTTTCTTGTTATCGTCTTGCGCATATACCTCAGCGTAGGAGCGCAGTATCGAATTTGATCCAAAGACCAAGTCAGCACGAGTTGCAGTGAATTTCACTTCGCCGGTGCTTCGATTTCGAATTTTGTAGAGATTTTCACCTGCTGGCTCCCAGACAAAATTCATATCGGTGAGATTGACGAAGAAATCATTGGTGAGTGTGCCTACCTTGTCAGTGAAGACTCCATGTGCGGTTGCTCCGTGATTCGTTCCGAGCACGCGCATGCCACCAATGAGCACAGTCATTTCAGGGGCAGTAAGTCCCATCAACTGTGCACGATCGAGTAAGAGTTCTTCAGGTTCGACCACATAGCTATCTTTCTGCCAGTTGCGGAAGCCATCGTGAAGTGGCTCGAGCGGTGCGAATGATTCAACGTCGGTCTGATCTTGGGTGGCATCACCGCGACCTGGGGCGAATGGAACATCAACTGAAATCCCTGCTGCTTTCGCTGCCATTTCAACGCCAACATTTCCGGCAAGGACAATGACATCAGCAACGCTTGCCCCAGCCTCTTTTGCGATTGGCTCGAGCACGATGAGTACTTTCTTTAGGCGTTCTGGCTCGTTCCCGACCCAATTTCGTTGAGGTTCGAGGCGAATTCGCGCACCATTGGCGCCACCGCGCTTATCTGAGGTGCGGA
>CAZLOJ010000077.1:0-2849 GCA_964561165.1 uncultured Bifidobacterium sp.
CAGCAGCAACTCCTGCTGCATCACCTGCTGCATCACCAGCTGCATCACCAGCTGCTGCTGCACCTGCGCCAGCGGCTCCTGCAGTTGTTGCACCTGAAGTAGAGACTGTTGCAAGCACAGTCACTCGCACCGGACGGTGGACTTCAACCAATTGGAACTCAGCGCGATTTGGCGTCAAGGGTTACGACGGAGTCTTCATTAATGCTCGTCCGACGTTCTCTAACTCATCAAACCTCTGGACCACTATCGAGCCAGTGTTCGTCAATGCTGCAGATAACAAAACTTTCCTCGCTAACAACAAAGCGACTGCAAAGAATGCAAGCCTTGATACCGACGCGATCTTCACTGTAAAGATTCGTGTTAAGTCTGCATACCAACCAAACATCACACTCGGTGCTGGTGCAGGTATGACGATGAAGGCAACTGATGGAAGTGGCTTCCGAGTTTTGACGCTCACCGGTAAGCCAGTCAATGTCGCATTCGCTGCAGATTCAAAGCAATGCCAAGGTGAGACCGGCAAAGCAACATCGCGCTATGCGACTGTGCAAGCAATCTCCTTCACAGAGTTTGGAATTGATGGCGTCTCCAATGACATCATCGTGCTCTCAGATGGTCTCTGCAAACTATCGAGCCCAGTGTGGAATGCGGCAGATAAGTCATTCGTCTTTACTGCGGCTGCACCGCACTTCGATGTTGATGGCACGACTGTGATCCGTGGTTTCTACCGTGCCTACATTCCATTTAATGATGCGAAGGTCCTTTGGGGTCTCGAGAATCCAAATGACGCTGCTAAGGCGCTCGAACTCTCTGTGACAACAGATGAGGCGACAGGCGAGCAGGTCGTTGAGAACGCAAACATTGCCGCAAAGAACGGCATCATCAGCATCGAGTATGAAGGCTTCAAGTATTCACAGCCAAAACTCTCGGTAAAGATGAAGAAGGGTTACAAGCCAGCAGCTTCGGCAGTAGTCAAGACTCCTGCCAAGAAGAGCATCACATGCGTTAAGGGCAAAGTCACCAAAAAAGTAACGACCAAGGCTTGCCCAGCTGGCTACAAAAAGAAGTAAGGACTAGATAGAAAACCTCATCGGTTATGTCAAAGACCGGCGCCACTTTGGTGGTGCCGGTCTTTTTTCTCTCTCCCAAGATTGGAACAGCTCTTGAGACTTAAAGTCGCCACTTTCACGGTGCTATCTCTGCTTGGCGTTGGCCTTCCTAGCGTCGCGACATCGATTCCAGATGAGCAATACACCTTCCCATCTCCTGCACCTGCTCCTGAATATATGGGTTATGCATCTTCTAATTTTCATGAGCTTCGAATGGCCACGTCGTACTACATTCAAGTGAAATATAAAGATATTCCTAATGCTGAAGAGAATCAGGCAATCGAAGCGATCTATGAATGTGGGAAGCCTGAATCCAAGTGCGTTCCAGAACGCGAAATGAGTGCACAGAGGCGAGTTGGATACTATGAAACGATTCTTGGACCCTGCACCGAATCTAACAAGATCAGTTGCATCGAATCGCTTGTTGCCACCAATAAAAACGGAGATAAGTTAGTGGGCAAGGTTGATGATTCATTCAGAAGTTACAACCCGCAAGGATTTGCTGGTAACCGCGAATTTGGACTGCCATCCAGCGGCAATTCGTTCATTTATGAGATACCTCAAATGCCTCATGCAGGGGGAACGAAATATCTAGTCGTCGCTAAAGTCGAATCCAGAAAATTGATAAATGAAGTTAAATTTTCAGATGTGCTCTTTCAAGCTGCGATTTTTGCAGTCTCCCTAGAAAATGGAAAATATCAACCAAATATCACACCCACCGATCTCACATTTGAAATCATCAATGGCCAACCTAAAGTTCAAGATGTGCCTCGTATTGGCAAATATCACCCACATATCAATAAATGTGTGCAGCAAAGCCAAACGCAATGCGCTGTGCCCCATCCCCTGCCTCTCGATACAACATTTTCGGTCACTGCAAATATCGATGCGAAAATCCAGGGCTGGTTCCATGGTCGATTTAGCGATGCCTCTGCGACGTTAAATGAATTACCAAATCGAAGTACTCAGATTCAGGTCAGTGGCAAGCCCGTAGTAGTG
This sequence comes from uncultured Bifidobacterium sp., assembly GCA_964561165.1. Lineage (GTDB taxonomy): Bacteria > Actinomycetota > Actinomycetes > Nanopelagicales > Nanopelagicaceae > IMCC26077. Next base: position 2,106 of record CAZLOJ010000077.1, read on the forward strand.
CCAATGATCGGCAAATATGTTAAGCGAAGTGAAATGACGAGGGAACTTGTTGATTACTACACCGCAGCTCCAAAGCCACTAGGTGGGGTGGGAGCCTGCAAAGATTTTGACGACAAGCCTAATTGCCTTCGACAACAACTTACTTTTGGAGAAGGTGCAATGCGGGAATTTCTGCTCTGGTTACCAGTGATGGAAGATAGAGCGATATCGGCACCAACGCAGTGGAGTGTTCGCGCAATTCCCAAAACATTCCTTTCAAGTTCAACTGGTGCTGCATGCTATGCGGATAATCCATCCGTAAGTGGTGTTGTGACTACTAACGCCACTAGCTACATTGCCTTGCCACCGACTTTCAACGCTTCAACGCGGACTCTTGACTACAGAGTTGCTGCTCCGCATTACCTCCCCAATGGAAAAGAATTTCTTGGTACGTATGATCTACTTATTGATTCAAAAGTAGCTCGTTGCATCTATGGCTTCACTGATGCACCAATTCAAGCTTCGGTAAGTATTCTCTCTGCAGATGGAGCGGAGCGCGCAACAACCACATCTGTTCGAGAGCGGAATGGTTGGCTTGAACTATCTGCCAAAGGATTTACTTTCTCGAATCCTGTCTTGCGGGTAAAGTTAACTCAAGCCAAACCTCTAACACAGGCAAAGAAAATAGTGCCGAAAAGAATAACTTGCGTGAAAGGAAGTTCGCTCAGGGTAATTACGGCAAAATCTTGTCCTAAGGGATATAGA
>CAZLOJ010000078.1:0-2787 GCA_964561165.1 uncultured Bifidobacterium sp.
GCGCGGGCGGTGAACTTTGTGTCGATGACAGACTCGCGCGGCTCATTCCCGTTAAGGACTTCGAGAATCAGGTGCGCGGCTTCGCTACCGATCGCCTCTGGATCTCGATACACGGAAGAGATCTCCGTGGCGAACACATCAAATAGCGGCCACTCATCGAGCGCTACCAGCGCGATATCACTCCCGATTTTCAGATTCATCTCATTGAAAGCTCGAACTACGCCAGCTGTTGAACCAATTCCGCCCGCGATAAATGCGCTTGGACGTGGATTCTTAAGGAGAAAATGGCGCGCATGGATAAGCGCATATTCAGCATCGAACCCACCAAGTGCGATCAACTTTTCTGGGAGCGCTAAACCAGCCTCAGCAAACGCCTCGCTAAATCCTTTGATGCGATTTCGGGTTGTGTAAACATTTGCAGCACCTGAGATAAAGGCGATATCCCGATGTCCCGCTTCGATCAGATGCTTCGTTGCAGATTTCACGCCAATTGCATGATCAGTTATGACGGCGCTCGCATTAAGCCCTTTAACATCGCGATCGAGCAGCACTAGTGGTGCTCGCAACGAGAGAATCGTCTTTTTAACGTATGGTGAATCTTCAGCAACGAGTGAGGCGATTACGCCGTCAACTCGTCTACGTCGCAAGAGCGCAAAGTTTTTCGATTCGGTCTCTACGCTGCCATCAGAGTTCATCAAGATAAGTGAGTAACCGTTTCGACGTAACTCTTGTTCGCATGCCCTGGCAACAACTGCAAAAAGTGGATTTGCAATGTCGCGAATGATGAAACCAATCGTCCGCGTGGCGCCGCTACGCAGTGATTGTGCGAGTAGATCTGGTTCATAACCAAGAGCTTGCGCTGCCTCTTCTACTTTCGCGCGCATACTTGCAGATACATCTGGATGTCCTGAAAGCACGCGGCTGACACTTGAGAGTGCGACACCCGCGCGCGCAGCGACATCTCTAATAGTTACTGGACCTTCCATGTCGCTTCACCCCTTGACACTTTTGCCCTGATTCGACTATCTTCCCGGATGGAATCGTTACCAGAATCTAACCGAAATTTCTGGAAAAGACGAGAGGGAATTTTTAGCCATCATGGATCTAACAATCACGGCAATTGAAACCGAACAAGTTCGAGTCCCGCTTGCACGCACCTATAAAGGTAGCCACTACAAGATGACACATCGCTCCACCATCATCACCCGCGTACACACTGCAAGTGGGTTAATTGGTGAGGCGTATGCAGGCGACGAAGATGCGGGCCTTGCAGAGATTGATGGCATCATTCACGACGAAATCGCACCTGCTCTTCTCGGCCAAGATGGTTCAGCAATCGAGAAGTGCTGGGAGTTAGCGCGACCTGCAACGTGGGACATCCTCCGCGATCGCAGGCTTGGGCTCGTTGCCTGCGCATCATTAGATGTAACGCTCTGGGACCTCTTTGGCCGTTCACTCAACGCACCACTATGGAAGCTTTGGGGCGGATATCGCTCATCTGTGCCAGTAATCACTATCGGTGGTTACTACGGCAGCAACCTCACCATCAAAGAAGAGGTTGAGTACTTACTCAAAGAAGAGTTCGCTGGAATGAAATTCAAAATTGGTGGATTGACTCCTGAAGAAGATGCCAAACGCTTCAAGGAGGCTCGCAAAGTGGGCGGCGAGAAGTTCCGCATTGCTGTCGATGCAAACCAGGGCTACTCCACGGCAGATGCAATTAAATTCTCACACCTAGTTGCTGATGACAACTTGCTCTGGTTCGAAGAACCATGCCAGTGGCAGAACGACCGCCGCGCAATGCGCGATGTTCGATTCGCAGGTGGCGTTCCAGTTTGTGCCGGACAGAGCGAATTCTCTGCTGCTGGTTGCCGCGATCTCATGGAGACCGGCTCAATCGATTTCTGCAACTTCGATTCCTCGTGGTCGGGTGGCCCAACTGAGTGGCGCAAGGTCGCTGGAATGGCGACCGTTTATGACGTTCGAATGGCGCACCATGAAGAGCCACAGGTTGCCTCACATCTACTTGCCTCAATTCCGCATGGAACGTACCTTGAGTATTTCCACCCAGATCGCGATCCAATCTGGCACAACATCATTGCAAATCGTCCTCGACTAAATGATGGTTACTTCCAGCTCAATGACCGACCAGGTCTTGGCTGGGAATTAGATCGCGACTACATCGCGAAGTATCGAATTAACACTCGAATTACCGAAAAGAAGTAAGGCGTAATCGGAACCGCTTACGTAGCTCTATTTAACGCGCGGTAAATGCAAATCAAATTTGATTGATACTGCGCGCACGCCAATCACGACAAGCCCCGCAATAAGCGCTGCGAGCGTTGTTGACGCATTAAGCCAATCTAGAAAAACGTAAGTACTTGCTCCCATTACTGAAGAAGTTCCAATGGTCTCTCGGTGCAACAAAATCGGCTCGACCTGGCAGAGCACATCGCGAAGCAATCCACCTGTAACTGCTGAAATCACGCCGAGCATGATTGCTGAATAGAACGAGGCATCTTTCTCGAGGGCGAATTGCGTCCCTGAGATGACGGCGACCGCCAAGCCAAATGTGTCGATAGAGAGAATGAAGAAACCAACTGGCTTCTTCGCTGGTGCGAGAATGGCAAATATCACGGCAACGATTACTGCAATGAAATATTCGGGTTGCGTCAGCCAGGATGGTGTTAAACCTAAGAATAGATTTCGCAAAGTTCCACCGGAGATTGAGGCAACCAGTGCAATCAGGACTATCCCGCCATAATCCATCTCGCGATTAATCGCGAT
>CAZLOJ010000079.1:0-2774 GCA_964561165.1 uncultured Bifidobacterium sp.
GCGCTCGAGCTTCAGGCGCCTTCTGTTGTGCAACGTCAACCGGTTAAAGAGCCAATGCAGACCGGAATTAAAGCTATCGATGCAATGACCGCGATCGGGCGTGGTCAACGTCAGCTCATCATTGGTGACCGCCAGACCGGGAAGACTGCAATCGCAATCGACACCATCATTAACCAGCGCGAAAACTGGAAATCTGGCGATCCAAAGAAGCAAGTTAAATGTATTTATGTTGCAATCGGTCAGAAGGGTTCGACCATCGCTTCGGTTCGTGCAGCACTCGAAGAGGCGGGCGCGCTCGAATACACGACCATCGTCGCATCGCCTGCATCCGATCCAGCAGGCTTCAAATACCTTGCGCCATACACTGGTTCTGCAATTGGGCAGCATTGGATGTACAAAGGCGAGCATGTCTTGATCATCTTTGATGATCTCTCCAAGCAAGCAGAGGCATATCGTTCCGTTTCGCTCCTACTTCGTCGTCCACCAGGTCGTGAGGCGTATCCAGGAGATGTCTTCTACTTACACTCACGTCTCCTCGAGCGTTGTGCAAAGCTCTCCGACGATATGGGCGGCGGTTCCATGACTGGCCTTCCAATCATTGAGACAAAAGGTAACGACGTATCTGCCTTTATTCCGACTAACGTAATTTCCATTACCGACGGACAGTGCTTCCTTGAGACTGACCTCTTCAACGCGGGCGTTCGTCCGGCAATTAACGTTGGTATCTCGGTCTCGCGTGTGGGTGGTTCTGCTCAGACAAAGGCGATCAAGAAGATTGCTGGACGTCTGCGCCTTGACCTCGCACAATTCCGTGAACTCGAAGCGTTCGCCGCATTCGGTTCCGATCTCGATGCTGCATCTAAGGCGCAGCTCGAGCGCGGTGCGCGGATGGTGGAACTTCTCAAGCAGGGTCAATACTCACCATATTCGGTCGAGCGCCAAGCGGCATCGATTTGGGCGGGTACAACTGGCCAACTTGATGATATTCCGGTTCAAGATATCCGTCGCTTTGAGGGCGAATTCCTTGATTTCATCAGCACAGAGCGCAAGGCAATCTTTGATGTTATTTCAGAGACTCGCGACTTGAGCGATGACACTGTTGCTTCGCTAAAGGAAGCAATCGCTGCATTTAAGAGCCGCTTTGTTCCCTCAGCATCTAAAGCAGTGAACGAGGCGCCGGTCGAGGCTCTCGAAGGCGAAGGTAATGAGCAAATTACCCGCATGGTTCCGGTGAAGAAGTAACCAATGGGCGCACAACTCCGCATCTATCGCCGCCGAATTCGTTCGGTTAAGGCAACGAAGAAGATCACGAAGGCGATGGAGCTCATCTCCGCTTCGCGCATCGTGAAGGCGCAGCAACGCGTCAATGCTTCTACGCCTTATGCCAGCGAGTTGACGCGTGCTGTGACTGCGGTTGCTTCTTTTGCTTCAGTGGATCATCCGCTTACCTCATTTGAGCCAAATCCAAAGCGAGCAGCGGTGCTACTGATTACTGCTGATCGCGGTATGGCTGGCGCATATTCAAGCAGTGCAATCAAGGAAGGCGACCAATTGATTGCAGCGCTACGACAGCGCGGTTTGGATGCAAAGGTCTACATAGTTGGACGAAAGGGAGTGTCGTATTACAAGTTCCGCGATCGTGCAATTGCACAATCGTGGACGGGCATCAGCGATAACCCCACCTATGCATCGGCGCGTGAAATCGGCCAAGAGCTCATCAAGGCATTCATCGCAGATTCAGCAACTGATCCAGATGGAGTTGCAGAGTTGCACGTGGTCTACACCGAGTTTCGTTCCATGGTGACGCAGGAAGCGCTCGCAAAGCGCATGCTGCCGCTGGAAGTTGTCGAAAGCACCGGCCCTGCTGGGTTGCTACCAATGTATGAGTTTGAACCAACTGCAGAGTCGGTTCTAGACGCGCTACTACCGAAATATGTAGAGGCACGTATTTATAACGCGCTACTTCAATCAGCTGCCTCAGAGCATGCTGCACGACGTCGCGCTATGAAGTCAGCAACAGATAATGCTGACGAATTGATCAAATCGTTCACCCGACGTGCGAACGCTGCACGTCAGGCGGAAATTACCCAAGAAATCAGCGAAATTGTAGGTGGCGCAGATGCGCTTGCCTCTGCGATGGCAGGAAGCGAGTAAGAGATGGCAACAGATACCAAGACAGCAACCGGAGTAACCGGACGCGTAGCGCGAGTCATCGGACCCGTTGTGGACGTTGAGTTCCCAACTGGCTCGATGCCTGAGATCTTCAATGCGCTCCACGTGGATGTCACCCTCGGTGGACAGGCGCGAACCCTCACCCTTGAGGTCGCCCAGCACATCGGTGACTCACTCGTTCGCGCTATCTCGATGCAACCCACTGATGGCATGGTCCGTGGTAGCACTGTGCGCGACACAGGCGCTGCAATCTCCGTTCCCGTTGGCGATGTCACTAAAGGACACGTCTTTAACACCCTTGGTGAGTCACTCGATGTTCCAACCTCATCGCTCGATATCAAAGAGCGTTGGCCAATTCACCGCAAAGCCCCTGATTTTGATCAACTCGAATCCAAGACTGAGATGTTCGAAACTGGTATCAAAGTTATCGACCTACTCACCCCTTATGTAAAGGGTGGCAAGATCGGTCTCTTCGGTGGCGCAGGTGTTGGTAAGACAGTTCTTATCCAAGAGATGATCTACCGCGTTGCCGAAAACTTCGGTGGCGTTTCGGTATTCGCAGGAGTTGGCGAGCGTACCCGTGAAGGTAACGACCTCTTCCT
>CAZLOJ010000080.1:0-2700 GCA_964561165.1 uncultured Bifidobacterium sp.
GATGACCAGGTTGAATTAACCCCTCCGGAGCCGAACTAACATGAGAAATTTTTTTAGGAAAATTCTTTCCACGACGCTTGGGCTGACATTGCTAGCCTCACTACTGGCAATTGTCCCGGTTGTTCTCGATGCCGAAGCTTCATTAGCGGCAACATTGGACAACACACGGTTCTCGCGCGAAAAAGTCACTTCAGCTTTCAAGAACAACGGTGGCACCGCATATGCTGCGTGTTACGGCTCAGCTGGGACGTGCACAGTCCAACGCAGTAGTTCCTATGAATGGACTTTGCCTTCTGGGGGATATTTCAAATTAGAACGAAGCGTAAATCCCTCTTGGCCTTGGCGAGTGCTCGCATGTTCTTTCGGTGGATCCTGCGAGATTGCCTCCACGATTGGAAAAATCTACGCTTATAAGCCAGGGCAATACTTTATTTATCGCGCTCCAAACGCTTCCTACAACTGGGTCTTCTCGTTGGGTTTCCTGAGTCCTTATTCATTCGTTGCTTTAGGTGGCGATATCTCGTGGACCTTTGATGGTCCAGGTACTGGCCGTGAGGGTGAGTACATTTCCGCTCCTTCCTCGGTCACAGCCGCCATCAATGGCGAAGCAAGAACGGGATCCACCGTCTCTGCAGGCGTCACGTACGTTGGAGTTGATGGCCAGATCAGTTATCAATGGAAGAGATCGTCAGAGACTAGAGAGAGCTCATTTTCTAATATCGCGAATGCAACCGAAGAAAATTACACTTTAACGAACAATGATGCGGGAAAAAATATCAGAGTAACAATAACTGTTGCTAACTTCTTTGGATCACGTAGTGCTACATCTAACTATGTACAAATCGAAGAACCACCCAGCCAACTAGATTCAACATTTGGAGCAGTAACGTCAACATTGGGCGGTTTCACCGTCAATGTTTCAAACTACGACGCTTCTTACACCTATCAAGCATCCGTGACAGGAGGAAGTGTTGCCATCGGAACTGCAAGTGGACGCAATTTGCCGCTGACGGTGACTGGACTTAGCTCTGCGCAAAATGTGCAAGTTACGGTAACTACTTCAAAAGCTGGCGCGGAGAATGGAACGGGAACAGTATCCGGTACCTCACTAACGTCTGCAATCACGACAAGTACGGGACCTGTTGGACGATGGATTGCTTCATCTATCGCTCAAGAGTCGGGAACGATGTTGATTGCCAATCAAGGTGGATATCTGTACACATCCACTGATAATGGCGTCAACTGGTCACAGCGAGCATCGATTCAAAATTGGAGCAGCGTCGCGCAATCAGCTGATGGCTCAACTATGTACGCAACTGTTGCGGGTGGAAGGATTTACAAGTCAACTGATTCAGGGGTGACGTGGAGCGCAATCGCATCTGCACAAAATTGGCGGACAATCGCAAGTGATTTCGATGGCTCAGTACTTTTAGCGGGAGTTGCTGGTGGAAAACTCTGGCGATCAATTGATTTCGGAGCATCCTGGAGCGAGGTCGAATCAAACAGAAACTGGCGCAGCGTTGCTGTATCCGATAACGGTGCACGTATGATCGCACTTCCTTATAACCAGGCGCCTTACATCTCAACGGACTCTGGGGCCACCTGGGCAACAGGGCCAACCAATTGGGTATCACCTAACTGGACCTCTGTGGCGATAAGTTCAGATGGAAATACCTTTTATGCAGCACCTCTTCTCGGTTCAATCTCTTACTCCACTAATTCTGGGAATTCATGGAGTTCATACATAGTTCCAATAAGCACCACAGCTATTTCATTAGCTGAAACTGCAAACCAGCTAATGCAGTGTGGCAATGATGGCGCAATCAATATGGCATTTGGCGCAGGAATTACTGTCGGCCGGGTAGATGCCAACCCTACGCCTTGGAGTTCTTGTTCGGTGAGCACCGACGGTTCTGTCCTTTTGGCAACTTCCACAACAGGGTTGTTATACATCTCAACCAATGGCGGAGATAACTGGAGTGAGCGAAGTATTCATTCGGGCAATGTAAATCGCCGTGCAATTGTCGCGACCGAAAGTGGAAATGAAATCTATTCTGCGGTGTATGGCGGCAAGATTGAGTACTCCAGTAATGGCGGATCATCCTGGTCAGTTGCATTAGATCTAAAACAAAATTGGATTGGCATTTGTGCATCGAGTTCTCTGAATAAAATTTATGCAGTTGCTTATCAGGGGTACATCTATCAATCTATGGACTCAGGAGCGACTTGGAATAGAGTCGAGTTCAGAACCTTGCCGTGGGTTGCAATTGCTTGCTCAACTGATGGCAGTACCGCTGTTGCCGCAGCGAAGGGCGGAGAGATTTACAACACTACAACTTCCGGTGAAAATTGGACTCCGCGTGATCAAAAGCGGAAATGGGTCGGTGTTACAACCTCCAGCAATGGAGTCAAGATGGCAGCAGTTGTTGAAGGTGGCTTCGTTTACACTTCAGAGAACTATGGTGACAACTGGGAGCAACGTGGCAGCGCCCGCAATTGGAGCGCCATTGCGTCCTCTAGCAGTGGAAGCAAACTCGTAGCCACTGTAGCTAAGGGAAGAATCTATATATCAAGCAATGGTGGACAAACTTGGACGGCTAAAGAATCAAATCGCAACTGGTTGAACGTAGTCTCATCGACAAGTGGCAAGAAATTGATAGCGGTCGTCGGCACCGGGCGGATTTATACATCGAGCAACTC
>CAZLOJ010000081.1:0-2686 GCA_964561165.1 uncultured Bifidobacterium sp.
GAGTTCTAGCCTTCCAAGCTAGCTGTGCCGGTTCGATCCCGGTCACCCGCTCCAATTCAGATTTTCCTCTACTTTTCAAAGGGAAAGAGTGGCTTGGGCCGCTTATTAAACGTCAAGGTGAATAAATCAGCGCTCGTCGGACCTTCACTATTTGCCAATCGATAATCGGTGGTCACCCGGGCGAACCCCACTTTGAATCCATTGGGAGATTTGGCTTGGACTGCCGCGAACTCCCGAACATCAAGGTCAAAAAGTTCATAGATCACTGGATCAATCACGCGCACCGGATTTGAGTGCAACACAAGATGGGTGGTCAGCGGGCTACTGGTGATCTTGATGAGCGCAGATAGTCCTGGGTCATCAAATGAGCCCCCTGCTGCCGGATGGGTGTACGCAATCTTCTTGTTCGCGATTTTTTCGATGACGCCCGTGATGGTTGTCCGCTCGTTGTACTCACCGGGCGCACCATCGCATATCGAGAGTGTGATGTCTTTACCCACACCGGTTTGATAAGCGCGTGCTGCTGCGTGCGCATCAGCGACAGAGAGAATGAATGTCCCGGAGTCATTTGAGCATAACGCTGCACGTAATAAGACGGTGCTATCCCCTGGGCTGCCACCGTTTGTTGCATCACCTAAATCAGAGACCGCGCACAGACCCGGTGAAGTCACTGCTTGATGTAGGGCTGCTGCGGGAGAGAGGGCGACTGTCTCCATGAATTGCTCGCGACGGTTCCATGCCTCGGTTGCGATGGTGTCGGCGATTGTTTGACCATCCACTTCAGAACCTGAAGTTGTGACGATCACTTTCCATCCCAACTCTTCAACATCAAGCCAGGGTTGGGTCGCAAGGAGTGAGACCGACAACATGCCAGGAGTTTCTTCTGCTTTACGACAAAGATCGATGAGCTCCTGGAAGGGTCCTCTGGTGTTGTCGTGACGTTCTGCTGAGGTAATCATCGCCGCCTCTGCGCGATACACCTTAGGTCGCTGCCCATTCTTGAGCGCATCAACGAGAAGTTGCGCCGCACGAGCGCCGGTCTCATAGAGATCGATGTGTGGCGCGGTGCGATATGCCGTTGCGATGTCAGCATAAGCCAACATCTTTTTTGTGAAGTACGCGTGCAGATCAAGACTGATGCTAATCAACGTGTTAGGGCCGACTTTGGCACGCACCATTTCAAGTAACGTGCCTTCAGGGTCATCATCGCCCTCGCAGTATGACGCGCCATGAAGTGAGAGATAGACGCCATCAACGTCTTCGGGAATCGCCCTGACTATCCCGTTGCTAATTTCTGCGAAAGCGTGATCGGTGACCGGTGGTCGTGGCGAAGACGTTGCTACCAATGTTGGAATGATCTCTACACCAGCTTTAGTGAGCACATCCCAAGCGCCCGCAAGTTCGACAGTAGGTCCGGCACAGTCACGGGTAATCTCGTCACCATTAAAAAATATCTGCTTTTTGAAGTCATCGAGAGTGGTGCGCCCGTGCGCGAAACTATTGCTCTCTATCGAGAATGCGCCGACCGCGATTTTCACAATTAATACTTTACTTGCCGGTCACCACTTCGATAAGGGCTTGAATATAACCAATTGCGTGTGCACGTCCGCGGTGACCATAGGCGCTATCGCCAGTGAGACTTGGTGTGTGGTCATCGAGGATGGAACCGGTGAATCCGTGTTTGTGTAGGGCCTTGATGACCTCGTGCGCTGAGTAGTTACCCTCGCCGAGGAAGCACTCCTGAAACTTAGGAAATGTACCTTGCACGTCGCGCAGGTGGATATAGGCAATCTTGTTCCGTGGCGCGAATCGATTGACTGCATCCATCACTGAATTAGCGCCATCCATTTCTGAGACAGTGCCAAGGCAAAGTTCGAGTTTGAGGTTAGGACTGTCAACGACATTCATGGCGCGCTCGAGATTATCAACGCTCGTCAGAATTCGTGCAATGCCGTGGAGTTCTTGCGCTGGTGGGTCATCGGGGTGGAAGGAGATGATGACATTCGATTCTTCGCAAGTCTTGATGATTCCCTTGATGAACCATTCAAAGTTTGCCCACATCTGTTCATGTGTGAGTGAAGAAATTGGCAGCGGCACAAAAGATCCACGTGTGAACGTGTCCTTTAGATCTGGGTTTTGTTCGTCGCGTCGAGCTACCCAGATCTCACTGTCGCGTGAACGGTCTTCGACGATAGCGTGGTCGTAGACTGAAACGTACGAATCACCGCGGCCATAATGACCCATGTCAGTGCGCCACACAATTTGTGGCATCCAGTGCATACCAAGAATCGGCACCTTCGCTTCTCCGAGCGAACGAATCGTGTGCTTCATATTCTCTAGTTGTTCATCACGCCCGTCGACACCAACCATAATTTTGTCGAAGAAGTGATTGGGTACGTTCTCGATGGATTCGACATACAGTCCTAAATCGCGCGCTGGCTTAAGGAAGTCGATGATGTCCTGCGCCTCCCAGCGTTTTGCTCCTTTTATCTTGGGAGTTTGGAATGAGACTCCTGGACAACCAAGTTGACGTGCGAAATCTAAATATTCACGATCATTATCTGGATGCTGTCCTGCCGCTACTCGCATCTTCGTTGGTGCAGATGTCATTGCTCGCTCCCTTGTCTTAATTACTTCTTTTCAAAGACAGCTAGATACGCTGGATGTAAAGGATAGATTTTTGTGG
>CAZLOJ010000082.1:0-2653 GCA_964561165.1 uncultured Bifidobacterium sp.
AAAGTCATATTGGTCAGAGTTGCGTTAGAAATCGCGGGATTGCCCTCTTTAACCTTTTCACTATGCGGATAAAGGTCTAACCTGGGAATATGCAACGACACTTGGAGACCGAGAAGCTATTGACCCCAGCAGAGGTGGCATCGCTCTTTCGCGTCGATCCAAAGACCGTGACCCGTTGGGCGAAGGCAGGAAAGCTCACCTCGATCCGCACCCTTGGCGGCCACCGCCGCTACCGCGAGAGCGAAGTTCGCAATCTCCTCAAGAACTTGCCTCAGGGCTAACGCCCTTTCTCAAGTACCCTTCACCTATGAGCACTGAGAAATCTGGGAGCACACCCGACCCGCAACGCGAGAAGTTTCTCGCAGCCCTCGAGAAGAAAAAGGGCAAAGGGGGCAACCCAGCTAAGAGCGGCGGCAACTCTGGCCCCAAGATTTCCGGGGCGCAACAACGGGGCGGAATCGCACGACAGAATGTGCAACGTAAATCAGGTGGTGCGTAAACCAAGCACTTCATCGACAGTCGCGAGTGTCTTAGCGATGTCGTTATCGGTATGAGCTGAGGATAAGAACCAGGTTCCACGCGGCAGGATTCGTACGCCACGTTGTAATAGGTCAAAAGCAAAATCCAAATACATCGCACGATTTGCTTTCATAGCACTTCGGTAATCCGTTGGTCCTTGTAGATCAAAGCGAACGTTGAAGACTGCTGGGTATCCGACGATTTCATGAGTGATGCCGTGCTTGGTGAAGAGTTCCCGCAACCCCTCCATGAGCGCTGTGCCAGTTTTCGCTATTGCTTGATGTGGCGCTTCTGATTTCAAAAGTTTGAGTGTTGCAACTGTTGCTGCCATAGATACTGATTGCGAGTTATAGGTACCACCGTGCATTACTTTCGCATCGCCAATCAAATCCATGATCTCTTTCTTGCCGACTATCGCTGCAACTGCAAAACCATTTGCAAGAGCCTTGCCAAGAATTGTTAGATCGGGAGTGACACCAAGCACTCGCTGTGCGCCACCGCTTGAGACTCGAAATCCGGTGATGACCTCATCGAAGATAAGAACTGCGTTGTACTTTGTGGTGAGTTCGCGAACTCGTTCGAGATAACCAGGCAGTGGAAGTACGCCGCCCGTGTTAAACATGATGGGCTCCATGATTACTGCAGCGACATCACCTTTTGCTAACTCACGTTCGATGACATCAGCGTTATTCCATGGCAGAACGATGAGATTTACTTCATCCTCTTGACCTAACGTGCCAGGAAGTGGCGTTGGTGAGAGTGGATCGCCTGCCTCATCAGGATTTGGACTGACGCTCCAGAGTACGTTGTCGAACCAACCGTGATAGTGCCCTTCGAATTTGATGATTTTTTTCTTACCTGTGAATGCGCGGGATACTCGAAGCGCGGCCTGCACTGCTTCGGCGCCCGATGAATTAAAGCGAACGTATTCGGCGGCAGGCACCAGCTCCGTGATTAGTTGCGCTGCCTCATATTCCAATGGTGTTTGGCCCGCGACAAGGAGGCTTTCGGTGAGCTGCTTAGTAGCGGCTGCTACGACTTCCTTTGGACTATGACCGAGGATCATTGGCCCCATACCGAGGAAATAATCGATGAAATCATTACCATCGAGATCAACTAGGTGTGCGTCGTATGCTTTTTGAAAGACCAAAGGGTGTGGGCGAAGGCCAGTTCGATAACCGCTATTAACTCCACCAGCAACATAGGCAGAGCCAGCTTCCCACGCAGCTTTCGATTTATCGAAATTCACGTGCTGACCTTATCTATTGGATATTGCATGAACAATTACCTATCTCGCATGGCGGAACCTAGGAAACGATTCCGCCTACCAGGCGTACTGCTCGGGGTGCGTTTTATTGCCTGGGAAGATTGCTTCGATTGCCGCGAGTTGTTCGCTCGATAATTTGATTTCGAGCGCACGGAGCGATGCATCGAATTGTTCCATTGTGCGTGGACCAATAATTGGTGCGGTGACCGCAGGTTGGTGGAGTAACCATGCGAGTGCGACATCGCCTGGGAGCAAGCCCCAGGTATCGCAGAGCGCTTCCCACTTCTCAACTTGTGGTCGAAGTTTTTCAAGTGTCTCAGCAGAGCGCGCTTCAAGTCGGCGCTTGCCTTCCTTTACCTTCTTAATGACGCCGCCGAGCATGCCAGCATGCAGCGGTGACCACGGCAAGATTCCAATTCCCAGATGTTGCGCCGCAGGAATCAACTCACGCTCGATATCGCGCACGACCAAGTTGTAGAACGATTGTTCAGAGACAAGTCCCATGAAGTTGCGCTTCTCGGCAGCTTGTTGCGCTTGTACTAAGTGCCAACCAGCGAAGTTCGAACTACCAACATAAATAATCTTTCCTTGTTGGACGAGAACTTCCATCGCCTGCCAAATTTCTTCCCACGGAGTGGTTCGGTCGATGTGGTGCATTTGATAGAGATCGATGTAATCAGTTTGCATGCGCTTTAAACTTGCATCGCATGCGCGACGAATATTGAGTGCAGAGAGCCACTTGTTATTTGGCCACAATGGAATATCACCGAAGCCGCTCATCTCACCGTAGAGCTTCGTTGCGAGGACTACTTTCTCGCGACGTCCGCCACCCTTGGCAAACCAACGTCCCATGATCTCTTCGGTTCG
>CAZLOJ010000083.1:0-2624 GCA_964561165.1 uncultured Bifidobacterium sp.
ATGATTGCAAGTGGCTTACCTGATTGCATAACTTTCTCAAGAATCGGCAGCAAGTCTTTTATATTTGCAATCTTGGAGTTTGCAATCAAGATGTATGGATCTTCGAGGACTGCTTCCATGCGATCGGTATCGGTGACCATATATGGGGAGATGTATCCCTTATCAAAGCGCATACCCTCGGTTAGCTCGAGTTCGAGACCAAATGTGTTGCTCTCTTCAACTGTGATGACGCCTTCTTTGCCGACCTTATCCATTGCTTCTGCGATCTTCTCGCCAATAGTTACATCAGCTGCAGAGATTGATGCAGTAGCTGCAATCTGCTCTTTTGTTTCAACATCTTTTGCCATCTTGCCAAGTTCTTCGGCAACTGCAGCAACAGCCTTCTCGATGCCGCGCTTGAGCGCCATCGGATTTGAACCAGCTGCAACGTTACGAAGTCCTTCACGCACGAGCGCTTGCGCTAAGACAGTTGCGGTAGTGGTGCCATCGCCAGCAACATCATCAGTCTTCTTAGCGACTTCCTTGACGAGTTCCGCGCCAATCTTCTCGTACGGATCATCGAGTTCAATTTCTTTAGCGATGGAAACACCATCATTAGTAATTGTGGGAGCGCCCCACTTCTTCTCAAGTACGACATTGCGTCCGCGTGGCCCGAGGGTCACCTTGACCGCATCGGCGAGCGCATTCATGCCGCGCTCTAGGCCACGTCGTGCCTCTTCATTGAAAGCAATCATCTTTGCCACGGTAAGTCTCCTTCTAGATTGTTACGTGGGCGCTGGCTCGGGTTTCTCGCGCCAGCTGCGGGTTTTCTCTGGTTTATCACTCTCGACCCGAGAGTGCTAACGCATAATCTACGGCAGGAGGCGCCGGGGTATCAAACGGAAGCTGAATAGGCTGGGTTGGCCGGGCTGGATAACTCGGGGGTTAGCTAGCTGAACCGGTGGTGCGGGAGTTGCGGAGCCTGCGCAGGCGGCGGACCAAGGTGGGATAGGCCTGCTCGGCCTCAGCGCGATCGAGCAGTGCGTTGAGCATTTGGTAGTACCGGGGCGAACTCATCGAAAAGAGCTCGCGAATGGCCCCCTCTTTCGAGCCCGGATAGCGCCACCATTGCCGCTCAAATTCCAAGATTGCTAGCTCTTGCGGGGTCAGCGCAGCGCTCGCACCGGTTACACCGGACGCGACTGAAGCTGCAATTACTGGCTCTCCCATACCCCAAATCCTACGGGGAAATTACACGGTTGTCATTCACCGTGAGGTTTATGCAGTTAATTTGTGCGCGCAGTACAAGAGGTTCAAAGCGTTGCCATGATGAGATCGATATCGGCGCGACGAGTCCACGGATTGACGATTGCAAATCGAAGAATCGTCTCCCCGTTATGCGCGGATGGCGTAACAAAACCAATCTGATCAGCCAATAATTTATCGCTCCACCGAACATAATCGTCATGGCGCCAGCCCCGCTTTCTAAATGCAACTATCGAGAGCGCTGGCTCGCAGACTAATTCGAGGTCTGCTCGTGACTTAATTAACTCTGCGGTCTCATGCGCTAGCGATAGCGAATGGTCGATTGCTCTTTGATACGCCAAAGAGCCATTTGCAGCTAGTGAGAACCAGAATGGTAAGCCGCGTGGTCTGCGAGTCAATTGAATCGCATAATCAGATGGATTCAACAACCCTTCGTCTTCTAGAGGATCTAAATATGGTGCACGTTGAGTATGTGCTGCTTTGCCAATTCGCGCATCACGATAGATAAGCGCGCATGCATCAAAAGGAGCAAATAACCATTTATGTGGATCGACTATAAGAGAATCTGCTTCTTCAACGCCAATAAAAAGTCCACGCGTCTTGGGCGAGGCAAGAGCAGCTAATCCATAAGCACCATCGACATGAAACCAGATATCTAATTCTTCAGCGCACTTCGCTAATCCTTGTAAATCATCGATGATTCCCAGATTTGTCGTACCTGCTGTGCCGACTAGTGCAAATACTTTATGGTGTGGATTTACTTTTTCGAAGTTAACAATCGCTTCTTTAGTCGTCTTACCATCTAATCTGCCGTGCGCATCGGTGGGAATCTTGAGAACATCAACATCCATTACATCTGCAGCAGAGGCGATAGATGAATGAGCTTCTTCGCTACATGCGATTGTCCAGCGATAGTTACCAGGAATCTCACGTCTGGCCCAATATCGCGCAGCAACAAGGGCAGAGAGATTTCCGATCGTTCCACCTTGAACAAAGGTGCCACCTGCACTCTCCGGCAGGCCTGCTAAATCGGATATCCAGCGCAGCGCTTGATTCTCTGCATAGACCGCACCAGCACCTTCAGTCCAAGAGCCGCCATAGAGTGAACTGGCAGCAACGACTAAATCAAAAAGGCTCGCATACTCACTTGGTGCAGCAGGAATAAATGCAAGATTTCGTGGATGGTCAGTGGAGATGCACGAAGTTGCGAGCACTTCTTTGAAAATGCGGAGCGCTTCGTGGCCACCTAAACCATTTGGCGTGATTGTCTGCCCGGCAAGTGAAGTGAGTTCTGCCAATGACCGCGGATGATCAAGCGGTGGATCTTTTCGCAACCGCTCAAGGCTGTACTCGAGAATCTCTTTTGCCAGAGCATTGAC
>CAZLOJ010000084.1:0-2574 GCA_964561165.1 uncultured Bifidobacterium sp.
TGGTCCACCGAAGTTTCCTGGAGGTGGTGGAGGCATTCCTGGTCCACCGAAGTTTCCTGGAGGTGGTGGAGGCATTCCTGGTCCACCGGTGCCGCCGCCGAAATCTGTTGGAGGAGCAGGAGGTGGTGGAGGAGGAGGTGGTGCAATGTTTGTTGGAGGAGGAGGAGGAGGAGGAGGTGGCGGTGGGGGTGCGCCAGCTCCTGGATTTTGAGGTGGAGGTGCTTCTGTCATTGATACTCCAAGTAACTAGTTGGGATGAAGCTGAAGTGAGTGTATTCCTGGTGAAAATCCATCGACAAGGGTGGACGCGCAGAACTTTCCAAGAGATCGAAACAAATGTGGGGTAACCCCAACTCAAATCAAAAAATGTCGGGTTTTGGCGATGGAAGCATGGGCGGTAGATTGTCCCGTCCCGACGTCACTTCCCTGCGTCTGGCAATTGCGTCGTTAGCTCAGTTGGTAGAGCAGGTGACTCTTAATCACCGGGTCGGCGGTTCGAGCCCGTCACGACGCACTCTGTTAGTGCTGGTCACGACGATAAAAAGTCGTAGAAAATTTCTTTATCTGTTCAGTTTTAGGTTTGTCTAATTTTTATTTTCGGATCAACAACCCACGACCCCCGTTTAACTTTTTCCCCCGTTTTTTGGTGGGTTATCTACCCCCCAAAGCACTCCTGGAATCTCTCGCTGAAAGCCCGAGTTCGACTACTCCAAGGCCTTTTTCAACAAGACTGTGTAAACACCGTCTGCCATCGTGATTCCTACAGCTTCCCATCCCTGATCTCCCGCTAACTTAAGGTGTTTGAGTAGTTCTTTTCGCCCACCACCACCGAGAAGTCGAGCCTTATCTTCCATAATTTCATAATCAAACGTCGCAATATCCACCTTGCCCCTTCGTAGAGAAATACCGCACCCATTCGGACAGCTCCAAGATGACCTTAGCCGGAGTTCCAGATTTAAGAATCGGACATATTAAAACACTACGGACAATTATTCTGAGAGGCGGAAGGCAAGTGGAAGCCTTCTAGGTGGTGTGAGTGCCACCTCACGAGTGGACAGGAACCACCCTCCTACCAAGAGGGTGGTTCTCTAGTTTCGGATAAATAAGAAAGTACAAAAGAATGGGGAGTGGTTTTTGCATCAAAAAAAAGTATCTTATTGTCAACCCTTTTTTTTATTTAAGCAAAGGAGCACAGATGTCCTACTTAGGAATCCCTTGTGATTTTTGTGGTGCAATGAAAGTTACTTATAAATATGCGCCCAATGGCTATGTAATCTACACCTGCGAGGAGTGCGGTGAGCATTGGAAAAATGATTAAATCATCGGAGTCAACCCCTGATATCCACGAACCTCGATAATGTGATTTGAGGGGTGGTTGAGTCTCCAGTAGACAGGCTCGAACGCAAATAAATATTTCCGTCTATGCGATATCGCTATTCCGGTCAATCTCGTCTACCAGTGGAGCAGAGTCCGGGAGTACCTCGTGCTGCATGAAGGAAAATAAAGGCTTTATTTCGTTTGTTACGATAGGCGCGTGGAACTCCAAAAGGTCATCCTCTACTACGGGTTTGCTCCTGTCACCGATCCAAATGCGGTGAAACTTTGGCAACACACGCTCTGCGAATCGCTGGGGCTCAAAGGTCGCATTTTGATTTCACCACATGGCATCAATGGAACGCTCGGCGGCGAAATGCAAGCGCTCAAGAAATATGTAAAAGCTACGCGACAATTTCCCGGATTTAAGAAAATAGATTTCAAATGGTCTAACGGAACGGGAAATGACTTCCCGCGACTTCAGGTAAAGGTGAAGAAAGAACTAGTCTCATTTGGACACCCTGAAGAGATCAAGGTTGATGTTAATGGCGTACTAAATGGTGGTGTTCATCTAAAGCCCAAAGAGGTGCACAAACTAGTTGAAGAACGTGGTGAGGAAGTTGTTTTCTTTGATGGCCGAAATGCGTTTGAAGCAAAAATAGGTAAGTTCAAGAATGCAGTGGTCCCCGATACCGTGACGTCACATGATTTTGTCGCAGAAATTGAAAGTGGAAAGTATGACCACTTAAAGGAAAAACCAATTGTCACTTATTGCACAGGTGGCATTCGCTGCGAAATTCTCTCTGCGGTGATGAAGAATCGTGGCTTCCAAGAGGTCTACCAAATTGAAGGTGGAATCGTTCGATATGGTGACAAGTACAAGGACGACGGATTCTGGGAAGGCTCGCTTTACACCTTCGACAATCGAATGACCATTGATTTCAGTAAGTCGAGCAAAGTGATCGGTACCTGCGAGAAGTGCGCGACGCCCACCAAAGATTTCTACAACTGCGCTGAATCTGCCTGCAATGAGTTGATTCTCCTCTGCTCCGCTTGCGGTGAAGCAGGCGAGAACTTACGGTGTACACATACGTCCGCACGGAGCAATCGAAAGGAATTGATTGGGTAACCATGGATAATCACTCACATCAACCAAAGTTAACTGGTCGCCGAAAATTTATTTCGATACTTGCAGGCGTGCTCTCTGCAATCGCACTGGGCGAGCGTGCCCTTGCTGCCAAAAAGCCACCCGCGAAGAAG
>CAZLOJ010000085.1:0-2567 GCA_964561165.1 uncultured Bifidobacterium sp.
TGGTCGTTGATCGGCTTCATCTTTATTGGGCCAGAGTGAAATTGCTCGCTCTGCCTGCGCTGTAATAGTTAAGGAAGGATTTACGCCAAGGTTTGCAGTTATGGTGGAGCCGTCTATGACGTGCAAAGTCGGGTAATTCCAAATTCGATGGTAGGGATCAATGACACCCTCGGCTTCGCTATTTCCGATTACGCAACCACCAACAAAATGTGCAGTGAATGGAGCATTCACAAGATCACCGATATGCCCTCCAGCAATTCCACCATAACGATTTGCAATTCTCCGGGCAGTTTCATTCGCAGCAGGAATATATGTAGCATTTGGTCGCTCCGAATCATTCTCGGAAGTCAATCGCCACCCAAAAATGCCATGTTTGCTTCGAACTTTGATTGCCGAATCCACATCCTGCATGACTAGGGCAATAACCGTTCGTTCGCTCCATTTTTTCACATTAAGAATGGTCCCAATCAATCCTGGTTTACGGACCAAAGTTTTAAGCCATTGCTTCCTTCGCTCAGTAACGCTGGAGCCATCTGTCATAGCTGTTTGGAGTAATCCCATCAGATTACTTCCTTTGCCATAGCGAACTGGCTCTACGTGCGTGTTCTCGTCAGGGAAGAATGATGAGGTAATTGCTGCTCCTTGGCTGAAGTTAATATCAGCGTTCGGCATGATTGCGCCCACTAGTGATTCGCTGTTAGTGCGAGAGAGCTCACCAAGTCTTTCGGAGATTTTTGGTAATTTTCCAGTTGCTTTCATCTTATGGAGAATTTTCTGAGTGTTATACGTTCCAGCAGCGAGGATTACCTGATCAGCAGAAAATATTTGCTGCTGTCGAAACCAGCGATTGCTCTGTTTGGCGATTACTTGCCATCCATCGTTCGTTTTCTCGATTGAGAGCGCTGTTGTTAATGGAAAGACCGTTGCACCCGCGCCCTCTGCAAGTCCTAAATAGTTCTTAGGCAGCGTGTTCTTGGCGTTATATCGACAGCCAGTCATACAACTTCCGCACTGTAAGCAACTAATTCGATCTGGGCCAACGCCACCAAAATATGGATCACTTATCAACTCGCCAGGCTTGTCACCAAAGTGCACACCAAGTGGAGCCATCTTGAAGGTATGACCAACTCCCATCTCGTCAGCCACTTCTTGCATCGCCTTATCCGAATTAGTGAAGTATGGATTTGTCTGAACGCCAAGCATTCGTTCGGCTTGGTCATACCAAGGGGTTAACTCTGATTTCCAATCTGTGATTTTGCTCCACTGGGGATCGTTGAAGTATTTTTCAGTGGGCCGGTACAAAGTATTTGCATACACAAGCGAACCACCACCTACGCCAGCACCTGCAAGAATTAAAACGTTCGGGAGCGCATGAATTCTTTGAATGCCGGTCAACCCTAATTTTGGGAAGAACAGAAAACGCGAGAGCCGCCATGAAGTTTTCGGAAAATCCTTGTCAGAGAAGCGGCGACCTGCTTCGAGAATTCCTACTCGATATCCTTTTTCACTGAGTCGAAGAGCGCTAACACTTCCACCAAAACCCGATCCAATGATTAGGACATCAAAGTGTTTGGTCATACCGTTATATCGCTTGCATCCTCTTCACGTAGCCCCCAGCTGGTCCCGTATTGTTCTAATTTATCTAAATAAGGTTTCGCTGGGAACCATTCGGGCCCATTGACTCCCTCAGGTTTCCACGTGCCTTCGTGGATCAATTCCATAGCAATCACCGGATTGATGGCGGTCTGCCAGACCACAGCTTGGTCGCCGTAGTGCTCCATAGACCATGCGTTATCGACGACGTGATAGAGGTAGACCGCACGCGGCTTACCGTTCTTATCGAGCCCTTTGACCAGCGCGCCAGCGCAGGTCTTGCCCTTCATTCGCGATCCAAGCGTTGCGGGGTCGGGGAGTGATGCCGAGAGTAGGTCGCGCGGTGAGACGGGGATACCTTGTACATCAACGCTCTCTTTGCGATCCATGCCAAGTAAATGAATGGTCTTGAGAATTGTGATGAATTGATCGCCAAGGCCGTATTTAAAATTAACGCGTTTTGCATCAATTTTCTGCGGAATCAGCACGACCTCTTCGTGCTCTACATTCACGCATTGGACTGGACCAATACCTTCAGGGAAATCAAAAGTCTCGATGCCGCTAAATGGTTCAGTAGTAAACCAGCCACGACCGTCCTCCCAAACTATTGGTGGATTCAAGCACTCTTCGATTGTGGTCCAGATCGAAAAAGAAGGTGCAAATTCATATCCTTCAACAACGATATTCGAACCATCCAGAATGGTGATCTGATCAATTCTTGAGAAAAGTTCTTCTGACGCATATTTTGCGAAGACATCGCTCAGCCCTGGTTCAATACCCATTCCAACAAGAGCATAGATGCCGCGCTCGGACCAATTCCAATCTCGTGCGAACTGTTCGTCGCCAAGTTTTACGCCTGTCTCACTGTAGGGATAGTGCGGATGAGGGCGTGATAAGGACATAGCCATATCCATGTAATTGGTATTTTCAATCTCGCATGCCAGAAAGATCGGCATGACAAATCTCGGATCAAC
>CAZLOJ010000086.1:0-2554 GCA_964561165.1 uncultured Bifidobacterium sp.
CTTATCGGTCTTTGCCATATTTCTCCTCTCGTTATTCCATCCTGTTCTCGTTAAACGAATCAATCGTCTAAATCGAGACCGAGAGAACTCAGGCAGTAAAAAGAAAAATCCTCGAAGCGCGAAAGCGCTACGAGGAAAACTAGCGAAAGGCTAGCTCGTAAGGCTCCTGCGCTGGTGAGTCTTCACTCTTTCACTCTGTCGATTGGCTATTGCCGTTCAACAGAAGACCTGCGGTCTTCGGATAGACAGAAGGGTAGGCGCTCACGCGCCTACCCGTCAAAACGACTATTTATGGGGGCGAAAAGCCTTAGTTAGCGCCTTCGCGGAGGAGATTTGGATCAACCTGAACGCCAGGTCCCATCGTGGTGGAGACGGTTGCCTTCTTCACATAGCGCCCCTTTGACGAGGATGGCTTTGCGCGAAGAACCTCTTCCATCGCAGCGACGTAGTTATCCAGAAGCGCATCTGCACTAAATGATGCCTTTCCGATAATGAAGTGGAGGTTGGAATTCTTATCGACACGGAATTCAATCTTTCCGCCCTTGATGTCGGTCACTGCTTTGGTGACATCGTTGGTGACAGTTCCAGTCTTTGGATTTGGCATCAAGCCACGTGGACCGAGCACCTTTCCAAGACGACCGACCTTACCCATGAGATCTGGTGTGGAGACGACTGCGTCGTAGTCGAGACGACCCTTTGCAACCTCGTCAATTAATTCGTCGGCGCCGACAATGTCAGCGCCAGCTGCGCGTGCCTCTTCAGCACGTTCGCCGCCTGCAAAAACTAGAACGCGAGCAGTCTTACCAGTTCCATGTGGCAAGTTAACTGTGCCGCGGATAGCTTGGTCTGCTTTACGTGGGTCAACTCCGAGCGAGAGTGATACCTCGACAGTGGAATCATATTTTGTTACAGATGTTTCACGAACGATTTTCATCGCTTCAACTGGGGCATAGACGTTAGTGACGTCATACTTCTCGGTTGCTGCACGGTATTTCTTACTGCGCTTCATTTCATCCAGCTTTCTTTCGGCTAACTCGTATGAGTCAGGTAGTTGGTTGTGGTCAACGAGTCAGCGTGACTCTCCCACTGGTTTATTTAGTTATTAACCGTTGACAGTGATGCCCATTGAGCGAGCAGTACCGGCAATGATCAAACTTGCTGCATCAAGGTCGTTCGCATTGAGATCTGCCATCTTCACAGTTGCGATCTCGCGGCATTGCGCCATCGTGATGTTTCCGACTTTGTTCTTATGAGGAATTGCAGAACCCTTCTCGAGTTTTGCAGCCTTCAAGATAAGACGTGATGCGGGTGGAGTCTTGGTGATGAAGGTGAAGGAGCGATCTTCATAGACTGTGATCTCAACCGGGATAATCTGACCCTTTTGTGATTCAGTTGCTGCGTTGTAGGCCTTCACGAAATCCATGATGTTGACACCATGCTGGCCAAGCGCTGGTCCAACTGGTGGTGCAGGTGTCGCTGCGCCAGCCTGGATCTGGAGCTTGATGAGCGCTTGTACCTTCTTCTTTGGTGCCATGGTTTTTCCTTACTCTTTAGATTTTCTGAACTTGGGCAAAAGACAATTCAACCGGCGTCTCGCGTCCGAAGATTGAGACAAGAACCTTCAATTTCGCCTGCTCCGGCATGATCTCGCTGATCGATGCTGGGAGGGTCGCAAATGGTCCGTCCATAACGGTGACGGATTCGCCAATTTCGAAATCGACCATCTTGATCTCTGGCTTCTCGCCTTTCTTGGAAGGGCGCGGAGCCAAAATACCTTCAACCTCATCGAGGGAGAGCGGACTTGGGTTGTGTCCATGTCCAACAAAGCCAGTTACACCTGGAGTATTGCGAACAACCGACCACGATTCGTCGGTGAGATCCATACGTACCAGCACATAGCCAGGGAAGACATTTCGTTTCACTTGCTTGCGTACGCCATTCTTAATCTCAGTGATTTCTTCTTGCGGCACTTCAATCTGATAGATGAACTCTTCCATGTTCAACGTATGGATACGGTTCTCAAGATTGCCCTTTACGCGATTCTCATATCCAGCGTAGGAATGGATGACATACCAATCTCCAGGCGCTGAACGAAGTGCGCGGCGGAATTCAGCTAACGGATCATTCTCTTCTGATTCTTCCGCTGTTTTTTCGCCATCGGGAGCATCAATGTCTAACTCTGTAGCCTCATGTGCAGGGATCTCTTGCTCGATAGTTGATTCCTGTGCGGCAGCTTCGAGAGCAGCCTCAAAAGTGTCATCACTCATTGCGCGTTATCCCTCCCTTACCCAAAAACCCAGAAGGTAACTTTGGTCAACACCAAATCAAAAAGCGAGACGACCGCGATGATGAAGCTTACGAAGACAAGAACGACCGCGGTGTAGGTAGTGAGTTGTTTGCGTGAAGGCCAAACGACTTTGCGAAGCTCGGCGACAACTTGTCGATAGAAGCGACCTGCGCGCTGGAAAATATTTCCACGCTCTTCACCAGCGTCACTCTGCGCGTGCTCTCGACTTTCAATCTCGCTCATCTCACTCCTTTCTTTTCTCGTTCT
>CAZLOJ010000087.1:0-2504 GCA_964561165.1 uncultured Bifidobacterium sp.
TTCACGTGGCTTAGATCATGGCGCATGGGTGCCGCTTAAAGTCATGTATCCCCTTAGCGATGTGCCAGTGATGCAGATGAGTATGCCAACGCACGATCCTGAGAAATTACTAGAACTTGGTCGACGCTTAAAACCACTTCGCGATGAAGGGGTATTGGTTATTGGCTCAGGTTTTATGGTCCACGGTCTTCGCCATGCAACACATGAGATGCTCTTCTTCAACAAGATTCCAGCGTGGTCTCAAGAGTTCGATGCATGGGCAGATGAAGCGCTCAAGCGGGGCGACATCGATACGCTGGCCAACTACAAAACAACAGCTCCAGGTATGCCGTACGCACACCCAACGGTGGAGCACTTCACGCCACTTTTTGTAGCGCTGGGCGCAGCATCATCACTGGATGCGAAAATCACTACTGCAATTGATGGTTATCGATTCGGTTTTTCACGTCGTTCGATTGAAGTTGCTTAAGAATCCCTCTTAACAGAGCGGAACAGCATCTTCGACAGCTCGTCGCTTCTCGCCTGAGATTCGCTCAGAGAGCGAGACAAAGAGCGGTGGAACTTCGCGATTGGAATTCGGCAAACGACAGACCGAGCGTTGCAAAATCGAAGATGTTTGCAGCTTGAGAACAATCCGAGGTTCTTCAAGGAGGAAGGTTGTCCAAGGATCGCCTGCTTCTAGCGTGTAACCCACCAGAGTAGATGCTTGGTTACCTTTCTCAACGCCTTGCACTGCAACTAAGTTCTCAGAGGATGAAACGACTTGGATTCGCTCCGGAGCAAGCCAGACTTGATCGTCAGCTACGAGCTGTACTCCCGCAACTAATCCAAAGTAGAGAATTAAGAATTGGAATGGGTGCGGCCAATCATCAAGATTATTGGTCCAGGCTGATACTGCTGCATAAAGAATAAGTAAACCCGCCGCGGAGAAAGCAACCAAAGCAACAGCACCGTTCCACGCAAGAGGCGATGGGACAACGGTAGCTACCAAGAACCATGCGACGACAGAGATCCATACCCGGGAATTTTTGGTGACGGGTTTTTCACTGACATTGATGATTGCAGTAATGGTGAATCCAGTAGCACCCGCTAATAACAGCATCGGCAACGCTTGAACGATTGCTCCAGTTACGGTTTTGCTAATGCCTTGCGCATCAAGGAAGGCCAGCGCCGTTGGAGCGGATCGACCGCTAATAGCGATAAGACGAGTGAGCAGATAGAGCACGCCACCGAAGGAGACGATCTGCGTCATATTCTCCTGGAGTAACCCAGAAATCGTGCCGATAGTTCGTGATCGCTCAGCAAGAGAGAGTTTCTCGATTTTCTCTTGTAGCTCTTCTTGTAGCTCTTCTAGATCCTCGCGAATCTCATCAACTTCGTCATTGACTCCATTGCCATCGCGATCATCGAAATTATTCTGCGTCATGATGTCGAGCTCCAAATCACTTGGGTAGCAACCGGTAACGCAAGCGCATTGAGCGTAATTTCGGCGTTATCCATAAAGGAATACCTATCCCCGCGCTCAAACTCTTTTGAGTTATAAAGAATTGTTCCTGCAGGTACTGTCATCTGCCACGTCACGCGAAGTTGCGGAAGCGTCTTTCCAGTAGTCCAGGGAACGGGGATGCATACATCGCCATTGTCAGAGGTGACACCGCGAACTTCGCCACCCGGATACGTCACTGTTATCCGTTGATTTTTTGCAGCTTGGCTGACCGAACGCTCGAGGTTCTCACCATTTGCCACATCATCTTTATCAAAACCTTCGCGTGTTGTTAAGACATATATGTGGAGTGAATCACCGTCGATTGTTGCGGTCGAAGAGAGGGCGCCTGGTCCGACATCATCAAATGGCCACGATCCATCCCCTACTGCGCCAGCAATTGAATCCGCCAGTTCACTTACGAGTTGATCCTTATTAAAGAAATCGGCGTCAATACCCAAGAGTCGTTGCGCAGCAATCCATGTTGCGATTGTTCCTTCGCGCGCAGTGAGCGAGAGAATTGATGAGGCAATATCACCGTTATAACGAATTGCATATGAAAGGTTTCGTACCTGATTCAATTGTGGTTGAAGATCAGGATCATCGTCGACTTTTTGCACAATTTCATTAAGTGGAATCGCGCGCAAATCTGCACTTGGCTTATTTGCCGTGGAGTAGCCCAATGGAATGGTGTCGAGAGTCTGCCCTGCTATTGAATAGGAACGCATCATTGCTATTCCCTCTGGGCCTTTGATGGAACGCCCATCTTTGGCAGGAATGATGACGGGTTGTTCCGTTAACTGAAACTGGCTTGTCACACCTTGGCAAGGTTCCGCCGTTGATTTGACTGGTTTATCCAAGCCTAAAGAGATCGCGCCAAAGAAAAAGACTGGTATCACCATTGTGATTGCAATGTTGCGACGATGCTTATTGAGCCGTTTTACACCAACAGCATCAAGTTCAACTTCTGGTTGGCGATCGAAAACCTTCCGGATTCGCCCTAAGCCGGCGCGAAGCCGCG
>CAZLOJ010000088.1:0-2492 GCA_964561165.1 uncultured Bifidobacterium sp.
TCGGCAGGTTGAGTTTTTCGATTGTTGGTTCACCTTGGACGCCAGCGGCCCAGATGGTGATTTCCGAGCCCACCACTTCACCATTTGTAAATGTGATTTGACGTGGCGCAACCGACTGCACCGCCTTATTGACGATTACATCGACTCCGAGTTTCTCTAGATCCCGCGCAGTCCGATCGGAAAGGGATTGGCTAAACGATGGCAGCAATCGTGGTCCAGCTTCGATAATTCGAATATCCATATGCGCTGCAGCTTTTGATTCATCACCTTTGAGAGGACCACGAATCAATTCTGCAATCGCACCAGCCATTTCAACGCCAGTTGGCCCACCGCCAACCACCGAGATGCCAAGTCGAGTTTCATCTTCAAAGCGGCAGAGATCCTCGAAGCGACGCATGATCTCACCACGGATAAGTAGCGCTTCTTGAACGCTCTTCATGCCGAGCGTATGTTCTTTCACGCCTGGGATACCAAAGTCAGCTGTTGCTGAACCAAGAGCAATAATCAAGTGATCAAAAGAAAACTCTTCACCGCTATCTAACATGACCGATTGTTGCGCGTGATTAATCGCAATAGGAGATCCCATTCGGAATTTCACAGGTAGTCCACGTAGTGATGCGCGGATTGGGTGGGCAATGTGATCGGCGGCAAGACCTGCAGTAGACACTTGATAGAGCAGCGGGAGAAATGTCTGGTAGTTATGTCGGTCAATCAGAGTGACATCAGCTTTTTTTGCGAGCGCGCGCGCAGCAGTTAGGCCGCCAAAACCGGCGCCCAGTATCACTACAGCAGGTCGTCCCACTGGCTCTCCCTTGATGTTCTGAACTCTCAATATGCGGAATAGAAAGGGCAAGTCTAGAGTCTTCGCTATGAGTTCGCAGCGGAAAGTCCTGGTCACTGGCGCCACTGGCTATGTAGGGGGCCGTCTGGTCGAATCGCTACTCAATAATGAGATACCAGTCCGCGTATTTATCCGGGACAAAGGCAAAGTCAAAGATCAACCATGGGCCAAACAGGTCGAGGTGGCAGTAGGTAATGCCAATGATTTTGAGAGTCTTCGTGACGCGCTCACTGGCATTCACACTGCGTTCTATCTTCTCCATTCGCTCAACATGGGAAAGAAGTTCGATGAGATTGAGCAGCAGATGGCCGCAAATTTTGCCCGTGCAGCAAAAGAAGCAGATGTAAAGCAGATTGTCTATCTCGGTGGCATTGCTAACGATAAGAAAGCAAGCCAACACCTTGCCTCACGCGCTCAAGTTGGAACCGAACTTGCCGTTACTGGTGTACCAACGATGGAACTTCGCGCAGGCATCATCATCGGCGCTGGATCTGCATCTTTTGAAATGGTTCGCCATCTCACACATCGATTGCCAATCATGACCACTCCTAAGTGGATCTCTAATCTCACGCACCCAATCGGCATTCGAGATGTGCTTTGGTATTTAGTCAACGCTGCGCAATTAGAGAAACCAGTCTCAGGAGTATTCGATATCGGCGGCCCTGATGTCATGAAGTACTCCGAGATGATGCAAATCTTTGCCAAGGTTTCAGGTTTACGAAAACGAATAATCGTGAAGATTCCGGTGTTGACGCCTCGTCTTGCGAGTTTATGGATTGGCTTAGTTACGCCGTTACCATCAGCGCTCGCGCGACCTTTAGTGCACTCGCTCATTAGTGAAGTTGTGGCAGACCCAGAGAAGAGCATTGATGCGGTAATTCCCAAGCCACCACCAGGATTGATGGGTGTAGAACAAGCGATGGAGCTAGCGCTTGCTCGAGTTAACGAAAATAAAGTAAAGACCCGTTGGTCTGATGCAACGTTGCCAGCGCACCCATGGCAGAAAGCGCAATCAGATCCATCCTGGGCTGGTGAAGTGACATATAAGGATTCCCGAAGTGCACGAACAGATGCCTCCCTTGCAAGCGCATGGGAGACCATTGAAGAGATTGGTGGCAACACTGGTTGGTATGGCGCTGATTTCCTCTGGTTCCTTCGAGGCTTGCTTGATCGACTCATTGGTGGCGTTGGCTTACGTCGCGGCAGGCGAGATCCAAAACATCTCCGTCTAGGTGACAGTTTAGATTTCTGGCGTGTGGAATCTCTTGAACGCGAAGATCACCTCAGGCTTTATGCAGAGATGATTCTGCCGGGAAAGGCATGGTTGGAATTTAGGGTCCGAAGAATTCCAGAGGGAAATCAGATTGAGATCACGCAAGAGGCGATTTTCCTGCCGCGTGGTCTCGGCGGTACCTTCTATTGGTATCTGGTCAAACCTTTTCACGCATTTGTCTTCCCCACGATGCTGCGAAATATCGTGCGGAGCGCAAAACGCAAGGATTATTTCGAGGCGAAAGCGTAATAACGAATAGCGGTAATTCGGCTAGGTAATTCGGCTAGGTAATTCGTTCGTGAGAGAATCCTCATGTGCATGAGTTCAATGAAGAGGTCAATGCTCTGGCAAAAGAGATTCTCGAGTACAGCCTTGAGC
>CAZLOJ010000089.1:0-2441 GCA_964561165.1 uncultured Bifidobacterium sp.
AAGTATTTATCAATTGATCCGGCTACGCGTTCACCAAGTAAATAACCGACAATCAAGATTGACGAAGTCCAGATCACTGCGCTCAGAGCATTCCAAAAAGTAAATCGCTTCTTATCCATTTTCAAAATACCAGCAAGTGGACTCATGAGTGTGCGAACAATTGGAACGTAACGCCCGAAGATGATTGCTTTCCCTGGACCGTATCGATTGAACCAATGCTCTGCGTAGCGAACTCGCTCTTGATTAAAAATCCGACCGTCAGGTCGATTAAAGAGCGATCGTCCGTACCGTACTCCGATGTAATAACCCAATTCAGAGCCAAGAAATGCAGCGATAGGGCAGAAGATGAGGAGCGCGGTTAGTGAGAGTTGAAAACCCAGCGCATCAGTTCCTGCTGCGAGGCCTGCGACAAAGAGGAGCGAATCACCTGGCAGCACGATGCCAATCAGTAGCCCCACTTCGACAAAGAGGGTGACCACCACTCCAAGGGTCCCAAGGCCGGTCACAATCGCTTCAGGGTTAAGGAAGTCAGCGAGGGTCATTACGCCACCCTAACGCGCTCGGCGCGTAATTTTCCCAACGGCGCAATATGTGAAAGTATGGGGCGTAAGCCTTCCTGAGCTACCAGCGAAGATTTACATCGATTTGGCTCCAGCTCAGTTTCACTCTCTGAGGAAAGGCTTAAAAGATGCCAGCGATTGTTCTGCTTGGGGCCCAATGGGGCGATGAGGGCAAAGGTAAAGCCACCGATATTTTAGGCGACCGAGTTGATTACGTTGTTCGCTATCAAGGTGGAAATAATGCAGGACACACTGTTGTAATCGGCGATCAAAAGTATGCGCTCCACTTACTCCCTTCAGGAATTCTCAGTCCAAACGTTGTCCCTGTTATCGGTAATGGCGTTGTCATCGATCCAGCAGTTCTTCTTGAAGAGATCAAAGGACTTAATGAACGTGGTATCGACACTTCTAAATTAGTCATTAGTTCAAATGCCCACCTGATCACGCCATATCACCGAACCATCGATAAAGTTTCGGAACGTTTTCTTGGTAAGGCAAAAATTGGCACTACCGGTCGAGGTATTGGTCCAGCGTATGCAGATAAAATCAGCCGTATCGGAATTCGCGTACAAGATCTCTTTGATGAATCGATTCTTGAGAAAAAAATCGAAGGTGCGCTGCGCGATAAGAACCAAGTATTAACCAAAGTCTTCAATCGGAAAGAGATGCAGGCGCAGGAGATACTCGACGAATATCGAGGGTACGCAGAAATTCTCCGCCCATACATGGCTGATACGGCTTTGCTACTTAATAACGCACTGGAAGAAGGAAAAACTGTCCTTCTTGAAGGATCACAAGGCACTCTTCTAGATGTCGATCATGGTACTTACCCATTCGTTACCTCTAGTAATCCAACAGCGGGCGGAGCATGCACGGGTTCGGGAATAGGACCAACGAAGATTGAGCGCGTCATCGGCATCGTAAAGGCCTACACAACGCGAGTTGGCTCTGGGCCATTCCCTACAGAACTTGAGAATGAAGATGGCGAGAAGTTGCGAACCATCGGACACGAATATGGTACGACTACTGGTCGTAATCGCCGCTGTGGGTGGTACGACGCACCAATCGCTCGTTTTGCCGTTCGCATTAACGGGCTCACTGATTTCTTCTTGACCAAACTCGATGTACTTACCGGCTGGGAGAAGATTCCAGTCTGCGTGGCGTACGAAATCGATGGCAAGCGCGTGGAAGAAGTGCCCTCATCACAGACAGATTTCCATCACGCCGTGCCGATTTATGAATATCTTCCAGGTTGGAGTGAAGATATCTCCAAGGCCCGTGATATCTCTGATTTACCAAAGAATGCGCGTGATTACATAGCTTTCCTCGAAGAGATCTCTGGTGCGCCAATGAGCGCAATCGGAGTTGGCCCGGGACGAGATGAAACTATCGTGACGAGGGATCTGCTCAAGAGATGAGAGTCCTTCTGATTGGAAGCGGAGCGCGAGAACATGCACTCGCATATTCGCTCAAGTCAGATGCCTCAGTAACTGAACTACATGTTGCTCCTGGTAATCCAGGAATAGGCTCGCTAGCTACCCTTCATCCTGTCAAAGCGAATAATCCACAAAGCGTCGCAGCGTTAGCGCAAGACATTAAAGCTGAACTGGTGATTATTGGACCAGAAGCGCCATTAGTTGCTGGCGTTGCTGATGCGATTCGCGCA
The DNA here is from genome assembly GCA_964561165.1 of uncultured Bifidobacterium sp. GTDB lineage: Bacteria > Actinomycetota > Actinomycetes > Nanopelagicales > Nanopelagicaceae > IMCC26077. Next base: position 2,227 of record CAZLOJ010000089.1, read on the forward strand.
ATTGGCATTCCATGTTTTGGTCCCTCGAAGGCAGCTGCACAACTTGAAGGGTCGAAAAGTTTTGCGAAAGAGATCATGGCTAGCGCGGGAGTACCAACAGCGCAATCGATGACCTGTGTTACGCAAGCAGAGATGGAGAATGCGCTTGATACTTTCGGAGCGCCATATGTAGTAAAAAATGATGGACTTGCTGCTGGTAAAGGAGTAGTCGTCAC
>CAZLOJ010000090.1:0-2382 GCA_964561165.1 uncultured Bifidobacterium sp.
CCTCCACCATGGCTTGATGCAACGCCTGTACATCACCTCGATAATCCTTGGTTCCGTTGCGATATTCCTCTAGTTAGAATCGCGGCATGCCTGGCACTTCTCTGATTGGCAAGACTGCTCTGATAACGGGAGCCGGTTCTGGCATTGGTAAAGCATGCGTGTTCGAGTTCGCTAGCGCGGGAGCAAAAGTAATCGCGGTAGATCGCGATGAGATTGCATTAGCTAAGTTAGCTTCGGGCCAGATAACTACTGTGGTGGCAGACCTTTCAGATCCAGAGCGATACTTTCCGGATAATCTCGAGGTGGACATCCTTATTAACAATGCCGGCGTACAACATGTCGCACCTATCGAGGATTTTCCGATTGAACAGGCAGATTTCATGCTCTCCTTGATGTTGCGTACACCTTTTTATCTCACCCAAAAAGTCTTACCTCATATGTATAAATCTAAATGGGGTCGCATCATCGGTATTTCGAGTATCCATGGCCATGTTGCCTCACCATTTAAATCTATTTATGTCACGACTAAGCACGGGCTTGAGGGTTTACATAAAGCAATTGCGCTAGAAGGGGGAGCGCACGGAGTAACGGCAAACACAATTGCACCTTCATATGTGCGCACTCCGTTGGTTGAGAAGCAGATTGCAAACCAAGCAGAGGTAAATGGCTTGAGTAATGAAGAGGTCATTGATCAGATCATGTTGGCACCTGCGGCGGTCAAACGATTGATCGAACCTGAGGAAGTGGCTGCGCTTGCTCTCTTCTTATGTGGGCCAAACTCACAGTCAATTACCGGCTCCTCTTTCGGTATTGATAATGGTTGGGTTGCTCGATGAGCCAACCGGCTCCAGCATGGACTCCGCACGACCTCGAAGCGACAGCGCTCTATAAGTTTCTTGTTTCTACGAAGAAATTTCATGGTGGCGAAACCGCTGCAGATCTGCAGCGTTGGTCGGTGGAGAGGCCAGAAGAGTTCTGGGGTGCGCTCTGGGATTTCCTCTCAGTCATCGGTGAAAAAGGAGCGCGCGTTCTTCAAGAGAGCGCCCTGCCAGATTCACATTTCTTTCCCGATGCCCAAGTCAGTTACTTAGAGAACCTGCTGTACCCGAAAACATCAGTCACGCTTGTCAGCGAATCCGACCTGACGAATAAGGGAAGCGTTCTCACCCACACAGAGCTGAGAGAAAATATCGCGAAGATGCTTGGTGTTTTTCGGAAGGCGGGTGTTGTTGAGGGGGATCGAGTGGTATCGATTCTTCCTATTGGATTTGAAGTCCTCTCATTCTTATTGTCTGGATTTGGCGTTGGTGCCACAGTCGCTGGTGCATCACCTGAATTTGGGGATAGCGCAATCATCGCTCGTTTCAGTCAGCTCGAGCCGAAGGTTTTAGTAGCAACTACCGAATATATGTGGAATGGAAAAGTTTTCGATCGACGAGAGACTATCGAACGGGTACTGGCAGAGATTCCCTCAATCAAACATCTGGTCGTGGTGGGAAATTCGAAAGAGGTTAACGCTCCATCTGGCGTAACGGTCAGCGCGTGGCGCGAGTTGGGCACGGAAGAGCCAATCACAATTACGCGGAGAAGTTTTGATCATCCGGCATACGTGCTCTTCACTTCGGGAACTACAGGTGTACCGAAAGGGTTGATTCATCGCTCTGGCGGAGTACTGCTTAAGCATTTACTGGAACAGAAACTGCATTGTGATATTCGCCCGGGAGATCGAGTCAGTTTTTACACGACTACGGGTTGGATGATGTGGAATTGGGAGATATCTATTCTGGCAACGGGCGCAGAGCTTGTGCTCTTTGATGGGTCGCCGAGTTTTCCAGATGTGCTCCGACTCTTTCATTTTGCGAAAGAGCAGCGCCTTACGCATTTAGGACTTTCTGCTCGCTTATTGGATGTCATCAAAGAATCTGGTCGTTCCATAAAAGAAGCGGGCGTGATGCCGAACTTGCGGACCATCATGGTCACGGGTTCACCGCTCTCTGCCAGCACGGCTCAGTGGGTGAGCGATCAATTTGATGGCAAGATTTTTCTTGCACCGTTTTCTGGTGGCACGGATATCGCAGGGAGTTTCACCGGACCAAATCCGTTGCTGCCTTATTTTCCTGGCGAGATGCAGGGGCCACTACTTGGGATGGATGTTGATGTCTTTGATGAAGAAGGTCGCTCTCTTGGTGTAGACCAAATGGGCGAACTGGTCTGTAAAAAGCCGTTCCCAAGCGTTCCACTAGGGATTTGGGGCGATCGCGATCGATCGCGCTTTACTGCGACTTATTTCCATACCTGGCCAGGGGTGTGGGTCCATGGTGATCTCACATCAAAAACTGAACGCGGTGGAATCATCATCCATGGCAGGTCGGATGCAACACT
>CAZLOJ010000091.1:0-2382 GCA_964561165.1 uncultured Bifidobacterium sp.
ACCGACTGCACTGCTTTATTGACGATTACATCAACGCCGAGTTTCTCCAAGTCTCTTGCCGTCCGATCGGATAGAGATTGGCTAAACAAAGGCAGCAATCGTGGTCCAGCTTCGATAATTCGAATATCCATATGCGCTGCGGCTTTTGATTCATCACCTTTGAGAGGACCACGAATTAATTCTGCAATCGCACCAGCCATTTCAACGCCAGTTGGCCCACCGCCAACCACCGAGATGCCAAGTCGAGTTTCATCTTCAAAGCGGCAGAGATCCTCGAAGCGACGCATGATCTCACCACGGATAAGTAGCGCTTCTTGAACGCTCTTCATGCCGAGCGTATGTTCTTTCACGCCTGGGATACCAAAGTCAGCTGTTGCTGAACCAAGAGCAATAATCAAGTGATCAAAAGAAAACTCTTCACCGCTATCTAACATGACCGATTGTTGCGCGTGATTAATCGCAATAGGAGATCCCATTCGGAATTTCACAGGTAGTCCACGTAGTGATGCGCGGATTGGGTGGGCAATGTGATCGGCGGCAAGACCTGCAGTAGACACTTGATAGAGCAGCGGGAGAAATGTCTGGTAGTTATGTCGGTCAATCAGAGTGACATCAGCTTTTTTTGCGAGCGCGCGCGCAGCAGTTAGGCCGCCAAAACCGGCGCCCAGTATCACTACAGCAGGTCGTCCCACTGGCTCTCCCTTGATGTTCTGAACTCTCAATATGCGGAATAGAAAGGGCAAGTCTAGAGTCTTCGCTATGAGTTCGCAGCGGAAAGTCCTGGTCACTGGCGCCACTGGCTATGTAGGGGGCCGTCTGGTCGAATCGCTACTCAATAATGAGATACCAGTCCGCGTATTTATCCGGGACAAAGGCAAAGTCAAAGATCAACCATGGGCCAAACAGGTCGAGGTGGCAGTAGGTAATGCCAATGATTTTGAGAGTCTTCGTGACGCGCTCACTGGCATTCACACTGCGTTCTATCTTCTCCATTCGCTCAACATGGGAAAGAAGTTCGATGAGATTGAGCAGCAGATGGCCGCAAATTTTGCCCGTGCAGCAAAAGAAGCAGATGTAAAGCAGATTGTCTATCTCGGTGGCATTGCTAACGATAAGAAAGCAAGCCAACACCTTGCCTCACGCGCTCAAGTTGGAACCGAACTTGCCGTTACTGGTGTACCAACGATGGAACTTCGCGCAGGCATCATCATCGGCGCTGGATCTGCATCTTTTGAAATGGTTCGCCATCTCACACATCGATTGCCAATCATGACCACTCCTAAGTGGATCTCTAATCTCACGCACCCAATCGGCATTCGAGATGTGCTTTGGTATTTAGTCAACGCTGCGCAATTAGAGAAACCAGTCTCAGGAGTATTCGATATCGGCGGCCCTGATGTCATGAAGTACTCCGAGATGATGCAAATCTTTGCCAAGGTTTCAGGTTTACGAAAACGAATAATCGTGAAGATTCCGGTGTTGACGCCTCGTCTTGCGAGTTTATGGATTGGCTTAGTTACGCCGTTACCATCAGCGCTCGCGCGACCTTTAGTGCACTCGCTCATTAGTGAAGTTGTGGCAGACCCAGAGAAGAGCATTGATGCAGTCATTCCTAAGCCACCACAAGGATTGATGGGTGTAGAACAAGCGATGGAGCTAGCTCTGGCTCGAGTAAATGAAAATAAAGTGAAGACCCGTTGGTCTGATGCAACGTTGCCAGCGCACCCGTGGCAGAAAGCGCAATCAGATCCATCCTGGGCTGGTGAAGTTACATATAAGGATTCGCGAAGCGCACGAACAGATGCCTCCCTTGCCAGCGCATGGGAAACCATTGAAGAAATTGGTGGCGATACCGGTTGGTATGGCGCAGATTTTCTCTGGTTCCTCCGCGGTTTAATGGACCGACTTATAGGTGGCGTTGGTTTACGTCGTGGACGGCGAGATCCAAAACATTTACGGTTGGGTGACAGTTTAGATTTCTGGCGCGTGGAATCTCTTGAACGCGAAGATCACCTAAGACTTTATGCAGAGATGATTCTGCCCGGGAAAGCGTGGCTGGAATTTAGGGTCCGTCGAATCCCAGAAGGCAACCAGATTGAGATTACGCAAGAGGCAATCTTCCTACCACGTGGCCTCGGCGGCACCTTCTATTGGTATCTGGTCAAACCTTTTCACGCATTTGTCTTTCCCACCATGCTTCGAAATATCGTGCGGAGCGCAAAACGCAAGGATTATTTCGAGGCGAAAGCGTAATCTCGAAATGCACGAATTCGGCTAGGTAATTCGGCTAGGTAATTCGTTCGTGAGAGAATCCTCACGTGCATGAATTCAATGAAGAGGTCAATGCTCTGGCAAAAGAGATTCTCGAGTACAGCCTTGAGC
>CAZLOJ010000092.1:0-2335 GCA_964561165.1 uncultured Bifidobacterium sp.
ACTTCCAGCGGTGCAACATCTAAGTCAGGTCGTTCCCGTCGCCACGCTGCAACTAAAGCATCAACCTCATCGCGATTATCGCTCATGTTTGATGCGACCTTCGAAGGAGAGACGTGGACGAGCTTCTAATCCACTCAATCCATTCCAGGATAAGTTCACAATGTGCGCTGCGACTTCTTCGCGCGTGAATGTGCGCGCATCGAGCCACCATTGCCCGGTGAGTGCGACCATGCCAACGAGCATGGATGCGTACATAGGCGCCATCTCCCGATCGAATCCCCGCGAACTCAGTTCGTCGATGAAGATATGTTCGACTTGCGCAGCCACTTCACTTAAGAGGGTGGCAAAGGAGCCGCTCTGTCCGCCAACAGGTGAGTTACGTACCAATAATCGAAATCCATCGCTGCGAGTTTCGATATACGTGAGGAAAGCGAGGGCTGCGCGCTCGGCGCGAACACGCGGTCGACCCGCCTCCAACGTATTCGAGATCATTTCAAGGAGCGCGCGCATCTCGCGGTCGACCACAACCGCATAGAGCCCCTCTTTACTTCCGAAGTGTTCATAGATCAGCGGCTTGGAGACGCCAGCGCTCGCCGCCAATTCTTCGACGCTGGTTCCCTCAACACCGCTCTCGGCAAATGTCGTGACCGCCATCTCAATAATCTGCTCGCGCCGCGCGGCGCTGCTCATGCGAGTGCGAATCCCCCCAGATCCGGGCGAGGTCGCGGAGGTTGGCGTATTCATACCCGCCAAGGGTAGCGCCGAGCCTGGTCGAATCCCGCGTGGTCGAAAAGGGGGAGAAGATACGAGAGAATACGGGTTCCGCCATGGTGTAGTGGCTAGCACATGGGCCTTTGAAGCCCAGGGTCCTGGATCGATACCAGGTGGCGGAGCGCACGCCACGGTGTCGAGGAGAGCTCGCACTAAGTGGTGGATGAGGTGAAGGAGGGCAGGCCTTCCATGACGAGCCATCGCGATAGGCGCGTTGCCATTCTTCTTGCCGCTGGCGAAGGAACGCGAATGCGTTCTGATGTTCCTAAAGTTCTGCACGCAATTCTTGGTCGCACTTTAATTCGACATGTACTTGTTGCGACCGAAGCTCTTAATGCAGATGAGCGCATCGTTGTTGTCGGCGCGAAAAGTGAAGAAGTGAGCAAAGAAATTGCGCACTATGACTCACAGATAAAAACAGTGCTGCAAGAGCGTAGAGGTGGAACTGGACATGCGGTTCGCTTAGCTCTTGAAAGCACCTTAATGCAAAGCAGCGGGAAAAATTCTGATAATACCGTTGTCATCGTCGTTGCTGGTGATGTCCCGTTACTTACCGGAGAAACGCTCAATCGTTTGATAGGTGCCTGCGATAGCGCGGAAGTAGGCGCTGCAGTTTTGACTGCAGATGTCGATGATCCTCACGGATATGGCCGAGTTATTCGAGACAGTAATAATGGAATCCTCAAGATCGTTGAAGAGAAAGATGCTGACAGCGATGAACGCGAAGTTCACGAGGTGAATTCCAGCGTCTATGCATTTCGGCTCGAGCCACTGCAGAAAGCGCTCGCCGCAATCACTCCAAATAATGCGCAAGGCGAAGAATATTTAACGGATGCCATTGAATTGATTCGACAGCAAGGAAAGAAAGTGGTTCCGGTTGTCGCTGAAGAGTATTTTGAAATCCTAGGCGTTAATGATCGAATTCAATTAGCAGAGGCCACTGCAATCATGCGCGATCGCATAAATCTTCGTCTGATGTCTGAAGGTGTCACTCTTATTGATCCTCCAACAACATTTATTGACATCACGGTGGCAATCGAACCGGATGTCACCATCAAACCTGGCTGTCAGATTGAGGGTGAGACGACAATCGCCAGAGGCGCTCTTATTGGCCCCGATGCGCGGCTGTTCAACTGTGTTGTTGGGCCAGCAGCGGTGATCACCAAATCCGAGTGTGATGGCGCAACTATTGGCCGCCATGCCCATGTTGGCCCCTATTCATTCCTGCGCCCAGGAGCCCATTTAGGTGATGGCGCAAAGGTTGGTTCCTTCGTCGAGGTGAAAAACTCCACGATTGGAGCTGGCTCCAAGGTCCCGCATCTCTCTTATATCGGCGATGCCACCATTGGGGTCGAGAGCAATATTGGCGCCGGGACGATCACTGCCAACTATGACGGTGTGGCCAAGCATGAGACCGTGATCGGTGACTATGTCCGCATCGGCAGTGACAATATTCTCGTCGCACCAGTGGAGGTAGGCGATGGCGCTTACACGGCTGCGGGTTCGGCAATAACAGAAAATGTGCCACCCGGGGCAATGGGCGTGGGAAGAGGGCAACAACGGA
>CAZLOJ010000093.1:0-2334 GCA_964561165.1 uncultured Bifidobacterium sp.
GCGAACGCTATCCAATTCTCCGCAAGAATCTCCCAAATCCGCTCCGGCGCGACAACTTGCTCGGTGACCCCTTGTCGAGTTGGTATGCCAAGCTCCCTATAACGAACTCCTCGACTGGAGAGCATTCTCGTGATGTAGTGATCTGGAGTCACCAACAATGACACTGGATCAACGAAAGCACGATTATCAGCCAGCAGCGCAGGATTGACGTGGCCATGGGGCGAGAGAATCGGAAATGCAGACATCTGTCCATAAAGTTCGCGCGCAAGCGGTAGCGCATCTTTACTGCATTCAAAAAACCGATCAGCGCACTTTTCAGACATGCTCTGCTAGCCAATCGAATGCTTCTTCTTGCATCTCCACCGTGAATGAGTGGCGCACCGGATAGAACTTCCCCAGATAGCTGCGCGCTCCCCTATCGTGCTTCTCGAGGATGGTATGTGCATCAGCCATGCCTGCTTTGGTAAATAACTGATCCTCGCCACAGAATTGAACAAATAGCGGGGTGTCGGAAATTGTCGCAACGTTTGGCCATTCACATTTATTTCCCAAATTAAATGGGAAGAACATCCATGAATGTGGCGCTATATGTTCATGAAGCATTGATGAATAAGTTGCCATCGCTCCAGTTGACACCACCGCGCGCAACTCGGGATTGGTTGCATGGAGTACTAGCGCTCGACAGCCGCCACCCGAGAGACCGATTACTGACATTGGCCCTGAGATTTCAGGTAACGTCTTAGCAACTTCTAAAGCCGCACGATCGTCGAAATTGAGAATCCCTGCCATTGTTGTGCCATACAAACTTAGGTACTTGTTGAGCGAAAGTGATTCGAACATCACCGAGAGATTTTCGAATTCGTCTTTCCCTGATGAGCCATGTATTTCCTTTATTCGAGGTGGAATTTCATCGAATGAGAATCCGCGCGAGCCCCAAGGAAAACAATCGTGGACTAGTACAGCAAAACCTCGTTTTGCCAACTCATTTGCAGGGGCTCGATTGCCATAGTGTTCGCGTCGTACCCATATAGCGCTCTCAGGCAATTGCACGCTCTCGCGCTGGACCACCTTCTCTTTGCCGAACTCTTTGAGATCGTCATGGCTGTGTAGATAAAGAACTCCTGGCAAGGGTTTAGTTGCGTCAATCGGAGTGAGCAGGAAAGCCTCCGTCCTCTTTCCCCAGCCTACGTTCCAGGAGAGAGTAGTGATGCGCACTCCGTCGTATTCGACTACCTCATCGCGTGTAAGTTGGAAGTCTGATGGCATACTCGGCATCTTTCCTAACGACTCAACAAAGGTTTCTCGAGTAATTAACGCACCACCAGGAGCTCCGAAATTAAGTGCCTTGCCCAACTCCTCAAGATGATTAGTTGCGTTAGCCATAGTCACAGCCTAACGGGCAAACCATGGCAATTTCGAGAGGGCAAAATGAATGACAATGCCAATCACTACTGCCCGAACCAGATCCAATGCGACTGTGCTGACTGCAGTGACAACCATCGTGATCGCATTTATTTTTGTTGTAACTAGAGCTTCTAAGAGAACCTTTGGCTGCACCATCCGAAGTGCGGTCACAATCAAGACTCCAGCTAGCGCGCTGATCGGAATACGACCAACGAGCGGAGCGAAAATTACTATGCAGGATAATAAGAAGAGCGCATGAATCATCGACGCTATTCGACTTCGCGCGCCAGAACGCACGTTAACTGCGGTTCGAGCAATCGCTCCCGTCGCCGGAATGCCACCCATCGTTGCAGATGCCATCGTCGCTAACCCCTGTCCAAAAAGTTCCCGGTTGCTATTAAAAGGAACAGGCTGTTCGCTTGCTCGGCCGCGCGCATCGGTATCACTCTGGCGCACATGCGCAAGACCTTCGGCAACCTTTCCAGACAAGACCGATTCAATCGCACCTAAGGCAAACACTGCCAAGGCGCTGGAAATGACTACCCCCCAACTCTCGCTCGGAAAGTGTGGCAATGAGGGCATCGGTAATGAGCGAGGCAACGCGCCGATTTCGAGTATCGAAAGTTGGAAGGCGGCCGAAATAAAAGTACAAAAAATGACGGTGACGATACTGGCTGGAATGCGGGGGAAAATTCGGGGTGCCAATACCATTGAAGTGATAGCGAGCAAAGTTATTAACAGCGCAGGCGCATGCATGCCTGTTGTTGAAACCTCCCTGAAGCTCTTCCACCCAACAATGAGCGCGTTACTCCCGGGCGGTTTTTCGATATCTAGCGCAAGGGGTATCTGTTGCAACGCAATCACTAATCCAATTCCAGCGGTGAATCCTTCAAGAACTGACCATGGAATGCGCGCGAAAATCTTCCCTAA
>CAZLOJ010000094.1:0-2318 GCA_964561165.1 uncultured Bifidobacterium sp.
CATTTCCCTGCATCAAATCTTTAGAATTTACTTGACTGACATCGAGCGAATTCTGTTGTGTTTCAGCGAACGAGTAAGTAGAGGAAAAAAATAACGCTGACATCGAGAATAAGGCCAGCAAAGTTTTTTTCATGACTTAATCATAACCGTGTTGATTAGAAAAGAACTATAGCTTCGAAACAAAGATTTCAAAATCATGATTCAAGCGTTTCCCACCTTGTATTTGGATTCCATCCACTTTGACTGACTCTCCCTCTCTGAATGCCGCCAGTCTCACTTCGCGCACTCCGCCTGGAGTGTAAGTAGTCGCGATTCCTTTAATAGTAGGAATGGAGGTGTCCACAGTGTAGACCACAACGCCAGTCCTTTCAGGAGAGAGCAAGTCCAATCCAGCCGTTGCTCGCACTTCAATGACAATAATCTTTGATTCACTTAGTTTTATCATCACTGATTTTTGTTTGTCGGACTCAACACTCAAAGTTTCGATTACAAAAGATTTTGGATTGTTTCCTATTTCTAACTTATCCAAACAAATTACTTGAGAGTCCGCTAACCATCCAGAAATATAACGATTCCAACTATTTAATTCAATAGCTTCTGTGCTCCAATTAGAAGACATGATGTCCCAAGGACCGTATGGATCGCCACCATCTAAGGTGTACCAATCATAAAGACCAAAGGTGTGCCCCGTTTCATGAGCCATCCACTTCCATCCCGCTCCAGGCAAATTTTGCCACGCATCAGCGCCACCTACGCTTCCATTAAGAATTCTTCCAGTCGAATTTGAGTAGTCGTTCGAATTGAAGTTACCCGGAAAAGCTGGTCCATAAGCGATTTGGCTTGTTTGAACTGTTGGTGGCGGTAAAACATATGCAATATCAAAATCTGATATGTCAACAATGTTCTCTACAGCTTTCAAGCCTGCCATAAAAAAAGAATACGGATCTCCATCATTGTACGAGCCCAATTTAAATTGGCCCACCGGCACATTTAAATTCACATACTCAGCAAGTGTCGTGAATTCGAATCTTAATGTTCTTTGTGATTGCTTATAGTAAAAATCTGCAGTTCCTTTTGCCATTTCTCGATAGTTAGTTGCCGGTTTTCCTGATCCTTGTAAGTCCGAAAAAGCGACAGGAATTATTAATGCTTTAACAACACCAGAATTAGGCAGTCGACCTTCGGCTCGTGGAAATCCATTCGACATGTTCTTGGCGCCTGTCCTGTCTGACAATTGACATTTTGAAGTAGCCGTAAACGGTTTTTGAGTTTTCGAAATAGAGTTCTTCAAAACGGCGGTGACTGTGAAATAGCCTTGGCTGTTTGGCAATAAGCCATCAAACGTTACTTCTCCTGTTGGACCAACGCTTACTACATACCGACCGCGATCGTATTTAGTCCGATTTCCATTTGGCTCAACGATATCAATAACATAATTTCCGAAATCAAACTTTGTGTCAAAACCTCCATCGGTTCGATCAGTAGGGGTGAATAGCCATTCGCCACCATCTTTCTGTGACCAAATTCCAGGGGATCCCAATTGTGCATTTAGGTTCTCTGGGTCATAAATCCATATCTTTAAATTACTCGAAGGCTTGCTCGGAGATAGCGATCTATTTAATTCAAAACTCTTCTTTACATTTTTATTAGGTGTTGGTTTTTGCCCATCATAAATTGCTATCTCATCTTTTGGGGGCGCAGTAGGCGGCCCGAGAGCTAAAGCAGATACTTGTGTAGGGAGTGGATTATTTGTTGCTGTGGGAGAAACTTCCGGTACTGCAATTACTTCGGCTTTCGAAGAGGTGTTTTTTGGTGTTTCCGATTCTGGTTGACTTTGCTTCTGGTGCACTCTCTTCTGCCAAACTAGCTTTTTCCCCACTCTGACACAGGAATAATTCACACCTCTAATGCTTTTCGATTGCTTTAACTTGGTGCAGCTTGACCCTTCTCGTATGACCTTCACATTACCTTCGGCGAGTGGAACGTTAAACACAATGGTGCTTAACAGAATTACTAGCGTTCCGAGGGTTCTTCGCACCGTCCTATTATGACTTAGTCACTCATACAGGCCGTGCTGTTTTAATTTGATGCCTCGCCAAGGATTGAGACTCGATCATTATTCACCGATAGGAAGCCACCATGAATCTGAAATGTCGTACTTTGTCCGTTAGTCTCCTTGACGATCACTTCGCCGTCGACCAAGACGCCCAATAGGGGGGTATGACCGGAGAGGATTCCAAGGTCGCCTTCGAGCGTGCGTGCTCGGACCATGCTTGCTTCACCAGAGAAGATTTTCTTCTCTGGTGTCACAACTTCTA
>CAZLOJ010000095.1:0-2315 GCA_964561165.1 uncultured Bifidobacterium sp.
AGGAACAAACACGAGCGCTAACGCGCGTCATCAGACCTGAGCCGCCTGTTGCACGTATCGATGGTGCACATATCATCGAGCACGAGGGGCAGCGTTATATCGCGCCATGGTCTACTGCGCTGCGCACATGGGCTGCGCTCTCGAACTTCAAGGAATCGCTTCCTACAAATATCACGCCGTTCTTTCTGCCAGAGGCGATCGAGGATGTGCTCACATCAGGGATTGACGATGCTGATATTGGGTTTGATAAAGCGCCACATATCCTTACTGAAACATGGGTTATCCCACCACGATGGTTCACGATTTTCTCTCCGGAAGAGAGATTGCGCGGCGAATCACCAGATGGTCCCTTCACAATCGTTCGCACAACGTTGGTGAATGCACGGAAGCGCGCGCAGATTGCGTATGCGGCAGTCATCAGTTCATTTGGTGATGGCGATGTAGCCGAAGAGATGAAAACACTGGTGGATTGGCTCGATATCTTTCACCCTGGGTCAATCGTCGAACTCGATTACGGTGGATTGGCTGGATTTATCGCGCTCGCGGAGGGAGGCATCGAATCTGATTCCTCGCTCGAAGATATTCAACGCTCATTAGCGGGATTGATTTCTGGTGATGGAGAAGAGGCAGGAATTGGCTATTCACGATTAGTTTCACGATGGCGGAAAGTCGCTATGTACGAGCAAGCTACCTGAGGCACGATCAGTCGAAGGAATCGGAAATTTCGCGCTTTCGCACTCTGGTGCTGGGCTAGATAAGCGATAAGCACAGCAGTAGGAGCGTAATAAATAGCGCAACCCCGCTTCCGTAAATTCAGTAAAAAAGATGAGGGGCGCTCGTTCTCGGGAGCCCCTCCTCTATCTGTGAATTACTAGGATGGGAGCCGCACGAATGTCAGTTGCGGCAGTCAACTAGTGAGGTGTTCCATGATTCGCTCGGACCTATATATAAATGGGGAGTGGGTATCCACTCCGGACCGCCATCCGGTTCACGATCCGAGTGATAACTCCATAATTACCGAGATTGCCGTCGCAGGTGATCAAGAAATTGATGCTGCACTCGATGCGGCTGCTACTGCATTTCCTACCTTTGCGAAGATGCCTGCACGCGCACGTGGTGAGATCCTTCGAAAAGCATTTGACATCATGATTGCCGAAGCTGATGACCTAGCGCGCCTAGTCTCTCGCGAGAATGGGAAAGTCTTTGCCGATGCAAAAGGCGAGATTCTTTATGCAGCCGAATTCTTTAGGTGGTTCTCCGAAGAAGCCGTTCGCATTAATGGTGAGTTTCGACATTCGCCAAGCGGTGATAAGCGAATACTTGTTACCCATCAACCAGTAGGAGTTTCACTTCTTATCACGCCATGGAATTTCCCTGCCGCTATGGCCACACGAAAGATTGGTCCCGCCGTTGCTGCAGGTTGCACAGTAATCGTGAAACCCGCGATGGAGACGCCGCTCACCACACTTGCAATCGTCGACATTTTGCATCGGGCCGGTCTACCGGCCGGGGTAGTCAATGTCATCACTCCAACACCTTCCGGACCAGCGGTCAGCCGGATACTTGCCGATCCGCGAGTAAAGAACCTCTCATTTACTGGTTCTACTCAGGTAGGAAAGCTTTTGTTGAAACAGGCAGCAGATCGAGTGATTCGCACCTCTATGGAGCTAGGTGGCAATGCGCCTTTCCTTGTTCTTGATGATGCAGATGTCTCCGATGCGGTTGCTGGTGCGATGCTCGCGAAACTTCGAAATGGAGGAGCAGCTTGTACTGCGGCAAATCGCTTCTATGTCTCGCGTAAGGTGGCAAAAGAATTTACAGAAAAGCTCACCGAGGCAATGGGCAAGATCAAGATGGCTCCCGGTCTAAGTGAAGGCGCCCAACTTGGTGCGAGCGTCTCCATTAAAGAGCGTGACAAAATCTCTGATTTAGTAGATGCATCTGTAAAACAAGGTGGCAAAGTCACTCTTGGGGGCGCAAAACCCGCCGGCGAAGGTGCGTTCTACCCCGCAACTGTGATTACTGTTGATGCAGACAATGACATATTAAAAGAAGAAATCTTTGGTCCTGTTGCAGTTGTCGTCACCGTAGATTCAGATGAAGAAGCGATTCGCCTTGCTAATGACACCGCTTATGGGCTGATTAGTTATGTTTATTCTGGGGCTCTAGATAGAGCTATTCGCGTGGCAGAAGCGATGGAGTCTGGAATGGTCGCAATTAATCGAGGTGTTATTTCCGATCCAGCAGCGCCATTTGGTGGTTATAAAGAGAGTGGCTTAGGTCGCGAGGGTGGCTTTGATGGCATTCACGAATTC
>CAZLOJ010000096.1:0-2292 GCA_964561165.1 uncultured Bifidobacterium sp.
TCTTTTTGGGCCATAGTGCATCACTTCCTAGATGTTTCCACCTGGCTCATTCTTCTTGTGGTGCGAGTTTAGCTGTCTTGAAAGTCGCCCCCGCGACCAGTCATTTTGCCGCGAGGGTTTTTGGGATTCTCATAGCGATACAAAGCAGTCACGACCAATAACCCAAAGAGTACGAAGATAACAAGTCCAACTTCCATCGCTACCCCAGAACGCTCCAGATGACCAGCGCGAAGATGGCCAAACCAAAGCCGACCATCGCGACTGCGGTGAGTGTGAGAAGCTGATGCGATGTTCCAACTTTCTTAGCAACTGCAGAGGGCTTCGATACCTTCTCTAGATCTTTCATCAATGCTTGCGCTTCGCGAATCGCAGCGTACTGGGAGACGATTGCAAGAAAACCCGTAACTGCAGCAACGGCAATTGCGAGGTATTTAGCGGCATCCGATGCCGAGGTAAATGTTCCTTGTGCTGCAAGCACCATGATGGCAATGAGTACCAGCGCAGGTGCTATCTGCGCCATCACCACTTGTGTGCGCTGCTTATTCCAGAGGTTTAGTAGGTCTTTCTCATCCATGAGCGCTCCTTAAGAGTGCGGCTAGTGCTGTTGGAATGAGAAGCTAGCGCTCCTCATTCCTCCACGATAAGGGGTATCGGGCTCTCTAGCGCGCCAACACTCTTCACGGATTATTTACGTTACGGCCATCTAAGTGCCCTACACAGTTAACTGGCGAAAGTTACTTTTCCGAAGACCGATTATTAACGGGAGAGACAATATATGAAAAAACTTATGGGATATTTCTTAGCAATTTTCTTATTATTCACATCAGTAGCGTCAGGGGCTATTGCTGCTGGCCCCGCGCCACGCCCCGAATTAGTAGAGATAGCAAAATTTGATGCCGTCGCGCTCAAAGAAGCCTCAAACAAAGCTCTTGCCGGATCAGTAGCGGACGATTTTGGCGTGCAACTGGGCGGAATGGGTTCAGACATGTTCCGTACCCCTGGTGCGAAGTCTGGTGAGTATTGGGTTGTCACCGATCGCGGACCGAATGTGGACACTACTTTGCCTACAGGCGGTGGTGCTACAGGATTTATGGTTCCCTCGTTTTCGCCATTAATCATGTCAATTAAGGTTGAAGGCGCGAAAGTTGCAATTCAAGAGACAATTGCTATCAAGACTGCTGCAGGACAAGGAGTCTCCGGTCTCCCCAATATTTTGGGGTATGACGCTATTCCATCAGATCTGAAAGGTATTACTGCAAACTCGCTCTACAATCTCAATGGCCTCGATGTTGAAGGGCTTGTGCGAACGGCTAATGGAAACTTCTGGATTGTTGATGAATACGCGCCAAGCCTGGCGCTTGTTGATTCCAAGGGAGTGCTTCTTGAGCGCTGGGTCCCTGAAGGATGGACCGGGGCACCAACAAGTTATGTTGTGAATAAGACAATCCCGAAGATTTATCTCAAACGTAAAGCCAATCGCGGATTCGAAGCACTCGCAATCACTCCCGACGAGTCGACACTCTTTATTGGATTACAGAGCCCGCTATTGAACCCAACAAAGACCGAGGGTGATGCTAGCCAGATGACTCGAATCTTACGTTTTGATATCGCAACCAAGAGGTTCACCGGTGAATTCATCTTCCCATTTGAAGCCCCTAATCTTGTCGATCCACGGTCAACAAAGGCTTCAGATTTAAAACTCTCAGCACTAGTTGCTTTAGATAAAGAAACCTTACTCGTCCAAGAGCGTACTGATCTCTCGTTCTTACTCTCAACAATCAAAATCAAAGAGAGCGGGAATATTCTCAACAGCAAGTGGGGATTAGATTCCACCACGCCAAGTCTTGAGACTTGGCCTGTTCAGAAACCAGAAGGCGTGACTGAGTTAATTGCTCAGATGGAGAAGAAGGTGATCTTTGATTCGCTGACTATCCCTGCGATGCCTAACAAGGTTGAAGGACTCACTGTTTTGGATGATCGAACTGTCGCATTCATCAATGATAATGATTTCAACTTCACTTACGACAAAACTACAGGCCTAGCCGTTCCAGGATCCGTAGCTACCCAGATCCTTACTGTAAAACTTGCAACGCCACTACCTAACTACCCTGACAAAGTATTAGGACTTGTAAAAGCGCAGACATCTGCCGCGAATGCAGAAACTAAGAGTGCTGGCGCTGCCAAGAAATCAATAACATGCATTAAAGGCACAATGACCAAAAAGGTCTCAGCAGTGTCACCCAAGTGCCCGACTGGATATAAGAAGAAGGGCTAGTTAATTACCCGCTCCAT
>CAZLOJ010000097.1:0-2261 GCA_964561165.1 uncultured Bifidobacterium sp.
GCGCCCAGCTTCCCTCTTTTGCAACAAGCTGCACAGCAGCTCCTGCAGAGCGAGCGATCTTTGCGCCACCACCAGGGCGAATTTCGATTGCATGCACAACGGTACCGACTGGAATATTGCGAAGCGGCAAGTTGTTACCAGGCTTGATGTCGGCGCTTGGGCCGTTCTCAATCGTTGCACCTTGCTCGAGATTTACTGGAGCGATGATGTAACGCTTCTCGCCATCAGCAAAGTGAAGTAGCGCGATACGCGCACTTCGGTTTGGATCGTATTCGATGTGAGCAACGGTTGCGGGAACGCCATCTTTATCGTTACGCAGGAAGTCAATAACTCGGTATGCGCGCTTATGTCCGCCACCTTGATGGCGAGCAGTTACGCGACCTTGGTTATTGCGGCCACCTTTGCTATTGATCGGACGGATGAGTGACTTCTCAGGCTCGGTGCGTGTGATCTCGACAAAGTCAGAGACGCTCGCTCCGCGACGACCTGGTGTGGTCGGCTTATACTTACGGATACCCATGTTAGTTCCTCACTCGTCCTAGTTGACCGGTCCGCCGAAGATGTCGATGCGATCCCCTGGTGCAACTTGAACAATCGCACGCTTGGTGTCGCTTCGCTTCCCGGTTCCTAAACGATTACGTAAGCTCTTGCCAGTTCGATTCAAGGTATTAACGCGAAGCACGCGCACACCAAAAACCTTCTCGACAGCAATTTTGATTTCGGTCTTGTTTGCATCAAGGGCAACAAGGAATGTGTATTTGTTCTGATCTAGCAAGCTGTATGACTTCTCAGATACAACTGGCGAGAGGAGAACTGAACGGTAGTCGCGACTCATGCGTTGACCTCGACCTTCCCTGCGCGAGCTGCGATGAAATCTTCGATTGCAGCTTTGGTGAATACAACGTCGTCGGCAACAACTACGTCGTATGCATTGAGTTGATCCCAGACGATGAGGTGAAGATCGGTCGCATTGCGAAGTGATCTCCATGCATCTTCTTCGTGTCGTGCGACGACGACAAGAAGTCGCTTACGATCAGAAAATTGACGTACAGCTGCAATTGCACCCTTAGTCGTTGGGCTCTCCCCTGGGAGAACTTCAGAGACGACGTGAATACGCGCATTGCGAGCACGGTCTGAAAGCAGACCTCGAAGCGCTGCGGCAATCATCTTCTTTGGAGTCCGTTGCTCGTATGTACGTGGCACTGGACCGTGTGCAACACCACCGTGACGCTGGTTTGGTGAACGAGTCGAACCTTGACGTGCGCGACCTGTTCCCTTCTGCTTAAAAGGTTTCTTACCGCCACCGCTTACCTCGCCGCGGTTCTTCGCCTTATGTGTTCCTTGGCGAGCTGCTGCAAGTTGAGCAGTAACGACTTGATGAATAAGTGGCACGTTGGTTTGAACATCGAAGATATCTGCAGGTAGATCAATTGATCCCGCTGCCTTACCTGATGCATCTTTAATTGCGACAGTTAATGACATGGTTATGCACCTGCCACAGCTGATTTAGCGCCAGAACGAATCATGACTAGGCCACCATCTGGACCAGGAACTGAACCCTTGATCAAGATAAGGCCTTTCGCTGCATCAATACGGGCAACGGTGAGGTTCATCGTTGTCACGCGATCGAATCCCATTCGACCGGACATACGAAGACCTTTGAATACGCGACCTGGAGTTGCGCATGCTCCGATCGAACCAGGCATGCGGTGTTTGCGATCAACACCGTGCGATGCTCCGATACCACCGAAACCATGGCGCTTCATAACACCAGCATGGCCCTTACCGATTGAAGTGCCTGTTACATCGACGATTTCACCTTCGGCGAAAAGCTCTGCAGTGACTTCATCGCCTACGGTGTATTCGCTCGCCTTATCGGTACGAATCTCGGCGATTGAACGGCGAGGCGTCGCATTGGCTTTAGCGAAGTGGCCAGTAAGTGGCTTCGACACTTTGCGTGGGTCGATGGCACCGAACGCAAGTTGGATTGCGCTATAGCCATCCTTCTCAAGGGTGCGGACTTGAGTGACTACGCATGGTCCAGCTTGGATCACGGTGACAGGAACAATTTGATTGTTCGCATCGAAAATCTGTGTCATTCCTAGCTTGGTGCCAAGAATGCCTTTGCGATTGGCATGCGTTGAGTTGGTTGTCAGAGTTGAGTTCGTATTAGTCATATGTATTCAGCTCCTACAACTTAATCTCAATGTCGACGCCAGCGGGGAGGTCGAGGCGCATCAAGGAATCAACAGTCTTAGGCG
>CAZLOJ010000098.1:0-2258 GCA_964561165.1 uncultured Bifidobacterium sp.
AAAAAGTCGGTCGCGGCATGGGTTTGATGCTAATTGGCACCGGCCTTACGCACTTCATATTTCCTAAACCGTTCGACACGATTGTGCCGCCATTTCTGCCCGGCGATCCACGGTTCTGGACTTACTTAAGTGGTCTTGCCGAACTTGTTATTGCCGCGCTCCTATTTGTTTCACTTGATAAAAAGTTTGCTGGTAAACCCATTCGGTTGTGGGGTGTCTATGCAGCCTTTGCGCTATTCATTGCAGTATTTCCAGCAAATATCTATATGGCCATGGAGTGGAGTTCGCGAGAATTTCCAGCACCACTCTTTGCATTTGCGCGCCTACCGATTCAACTTGGTCTTTTCTATTGGTGTTGGGCGTTAGCGAAAGAGATCAACAGAACCACTAAAAAGTAGTTCTTTTCCACAACAATTTCTTGTCAGCAAGCTAACTCATGTCAATGTATCTACTCACACCACACGCATACATTTCCGCTCGCGTGTGGCTGTAGCTCAGCGGATAGAGCACCAACCTAACGAACTTGGGGGTCGTAGGTTCAAATCCTACCAGCCATACGCGCCAATTGTGGTCCTGGAGTCGTTACCCAGGACCACTTTTTATTTTTGCTCACAATAAAATTACCTTCTGTAACTCCTCGCGCAAAAAACTCAATTTAATGTCACGATTAGTGATGTGACACAGCAACAACCCTCCCATGAATTGACTGTTATCTACGACGGTGAATGTGGTTTCTGCAAAGAATGCGTCCGATGGGTTGAGAAAAGAACTGTTATTACTGCGCTCCCATTTCAATCAGCAGATCTTGCGCGCTACGGAGTTACGTATGAGCGATGTAGCAAAGAGGTAGTAGCCATCATCAATGGGAAAGTTTTTGGTGGCGCCGATGCAGTTGCGAAGTTATTACATTTCTGCGGTTACAAGACGGTTGCTTTCTTACTCAGGTTTAGCGGACCTATTGGGCGAACCGGATACAAATGGATCGCATCTCATCGCCACAGCTCACTAGTGCGAATCGCTCATTGGATACTCAAAGCGCGCAATCGGAAATAAACAAATAGTTGTAGCTCAATTGGATAGAGCACCCTGTTGACGACACGGGAGGTTGTAGTTTTGAATCCTATCAACCACACGTGTACCTAAGCCGGCCTGGAGGTTCGTCGCCCCAGGCCGGCTTTCTCCCTCTCAAAACACGCAAAATACACATCTCGCGCGCTGTCGGTCACAGCGTGTAACTTCTCCCCTCCAATAAGTTATCCCTGGAAGAGCGGCGCCCCATACGGGCCAAGCGGGCCATGAAAGAGGAGCGAGTGAGCGAAGAACACAGCAGTGAGTCAGGCAATAACTCAAACGGTGAAGTGCAAGAGAGCGAACTTTGGGAACGCATCTCAACAACCGATGGAGTCGAGCGCGCCGAAGTTCTCGCCGAGCTCAGCCACTTCGCCTACAAGCGTGATGACTACGCCGAGTGCATTCAACTCTGTGAGACCTCCATTGATCTCTATAAGAAGAGCGCTCCTAACTCACACTTACATGAACTGATTCACCTCCATGAAGGTAAAGCGCTCTCACTTCGCAATCTCGAGCAGCACGCAGAAGCTGCGGAAACTTTTGAAGAGATCGCCAAGCTCCAAAAGGAGAGCGACGAAGTTTCCGGATACATCCAAGCAATCCGCGCCGCTGCTTGTGAGTGGTATGCGGCTAAGGAGTGGCAAAAGAGCCTCGAAGGTCATAAGGCAGCGCAAGATGCAGTCGATCCAGAGTCCTCCGATATGTCGATGGGTATCGACTCCATCAATATCGGCATGTGCCTAAACAAACTTGAGCGCTATGAAGAGGCTATTCCCAACTTCCTCGATTCGCGCAAGCATTTTCAAAAAGCGAAGTCTCCACTTAACGTCAGCCATGTTGATAATCACCTAGCTATCTCGTTCATCAAATTAGGTAATGGCCCTGAGGCGAAGTTCTATGCCAAACATGTCTATAACTACGCGAAGATTGCTGAAGACATCAGTTTGCAGGGTTATGCGCTCCTCTCCCTAGGCAAGGCGCTGGCTCTTTCTGGTGAGTACGACGATGCAGAAACCCGCCTTGTCGAAGCTTTGGAGATCTACACCGCCGAAGAGAATAAGGATTGGGAGGACATCATCGAGGCTAATCGGGCGCTCGCCGATGTGCTCACCAAACTCGGTCGAGAGGATGAAGCTCAGGAGCGACTAGAGCAACTCAAGACCATCGAAGAGACCATGCTTGATGAA
>CAZLOJ010000099.1:0-2196 GCA_964561165.1 uncultured Bifidobacterium sp.
TGCGACACTTCATCGGCAACTTGTGCATCGCACGAGTCATCGCTTGTGTTGCAATTTCTTCAGTTACGCCAGAGATCTCAAACATCACGCGACCAGGCTTGACGTTTGCGATCCACCATTCAGGTGATCCCTTACCAGAACCCATACGTGTTTCCGCAGGCTTCTTAGTTAATGGAATATCTGGGTAGATGTTGATCCATACCTTGCCACCACGCTTGACGTAACGAGTCATCGCAATACGCGCTGCCTCAATCTGTCGGTTAGTGACATAAGCAGGAGCAAGAGCTTGGATTCCGAAGTCACCGAAATTAACGGTGGTGCCACCCTTAGACGCACCTGAGCGCGATGGATGGTGTGGCTTACGGAACTTAACTTTACGAGGCACCAACATTAGGCCTGCCCTCCTTCAGTTGCGCTCGTCGCAGCAGCCTCAGCAGGCGCACCAAGTGTTGCTACTGGTGCAGCATTTTGAGTAGCGCGGCGATGGCTACGAGTTGTTGCACCAGCAAGTGCAGCAGCTTCGCGCTCGGAGCGAGATTCGACGATATCGCCCTTGTAGATCCAGACCTTCACACCAATACGTCCGAAGGTGGTCTTTGCTTCATAGAAGCCATAGTCGATATCAGCGCGAAGGGTGTGAAGTGGTACTCGACCCTCGCGATAGAACTCAGAACGTGACATTTCGGCGCCACCAAGACGGCCGTTGCACTGTACGCGAATACCCTTCGCGCCAGACTTCAGAGCGGTTTGCATCGACTTACGCATTGCGCGACGGAATGAGACGCGACTTGCGAGCTGCTCAGCAACGCCTTGCGCAACAAGTTGCGCATCAGTCTCTGGGCTCTTGACTTCAAGAATGTTGAGCTGGACTTGCTTGCCAGTTAACTTCTCGAGATCTTGACGAAGACGATCAGCCTCTGCGCCGCGACGTCCGATGACAATTCCTGGACGGGCAGTGTAGATATCAACGCGTACTCGCTCACGAGTGCGCTCGATTTCCACGCGAGAAATACCAGCGCGCTCCATGCCCTTATCGAGCATGCGACGAATCGCGATATCTTCCTTCACATAATCCTTGTAAAGCTTGTCGGTATACCAACGTGACTTGAATTCAGTGGTTACGCCTAGACGGAAACCATGTGGATTGATTTTCTGTCCCATTACTTGGCGCTCCCTTCTGCTCCGTGAGCAATCTCTGACACAACAATCGTGATGTGGCTAGTGCGCTTATCGATTCGATAGGCACGACCCTGAGCACGTGGACGAAAGCGCTTTAGAGTGACGCCATCATTGACATACGCCTCTGTGACGAAAAGCTCGGAAGCATCGCGAATTGCTGGATCTTGCTGCTTTGCATTTGCCACGGCAGATGCGAGGAGCTTATGGAAAACCTCACCCGCTGCTTGTGGTGCGAACTTCAAGATGGTTAGCGCTTCGTCGGCCTTTTGACCACGAATGAGATCGATGACGCGGCGAGCTTTCTGTGGCGTGATGCGAACATCACGGAGTACAGCGCGCGCGCTGACTGCATGTTGATTAGCCATTTTTCGCCTTTCCATCGCTCTTAACGTGGCCCTTGAAGGTACGAGTTGGCGCGAATTCGCCCAACTTGTGACCAATCATTGCCTCAGTAACAAATACTGGAATGTGCTTACGTCCATCATGAACAGCGATGGTGTGACCGATCATGTCTGGAGTGATCATGGAACGGCGTGACCATGTCTTAATCACATTCTTGGTGTTCTTCTCATTTTGAAGATCAACCTTCTTCGTCAAATGTGAATCCACAAAAGGACCCTTTTTCAGACTACGCGGCATTGAGGGCTCCTATCGCTTCTTGTTCTTTGGACGACGGCGGACAATTTGTGCATCGCTTGCCTTCTTCTTTCGGGTGCGACCTTCAGGTTGTCCCCATGGTGAAACTGGGTGACGGCCACCCGAGGTACGACCTTCACCACCACCATGTGGGTGATCTACTGGGTTCATAACAACACCACGAACGGTTGGGCGACGGCCCTTCCAACGCATGCGACCAGCTTTTCCATAATTGATATTGGATTGCTCAGCATTTCCTACTGAACCAATCGTTGCGCGGCAACGGACATCGACATTTCGTACTTCACCAGATGGCATACGAAGTTGCGCCCAGCTTCCCTCTTTTGCAACAAGCTGCACAGCAGCTCCTGCAGAGCGAGC
>CAZLOJ010000100.1:0-2178 GCA_964561165.1 uncultured Bifidobacterium sp.
GAAGAGGCTGAGATCCGTAACAATGGTGATTCACTCGTCTACCAGACCGAGAAATTCATTGCGGATAACACCGAGAAGCTAAGCCAAGGCGAACTCGCTACAAAGAAGAGTGAGGTCGAGAACGCATTAGCCGAACTCAAAGAAGCGCTTAAGGGTGCAGATTTTCCTGCTATCAAGAGCGCAACTGAGAAGGTTGCAACTATTAGCCAAACGCTAGGTGCAGCGCTCTATGAAGCAAATGCTGCAACAGCTTCATCGGATAAGCCAGCGGAAGATGGCGTGGAAGATGCAGAGATCGTCGAAGAGAAATGAGCGACGAGAGTAGTTCAGTAGTAGCAGAGCAAAGCGCCCCGGAAGAAAATTCCGAGGGCGCTAGCCCTGTATCTGAAACGACACCAGTTGATCCAGTCGCAGCGCTAACCAATGATCTGCAGCGCTTACAAGCGGAGTATCAAAATTACCGGAAACGTGTAGATCGAGATCGCGCACTTGCTAGCGAATTAGCGCTCGCCGCGATTCTAGTTGAGCTACTTCCAGTACTGGATGATCTTGATCGCGCTCGTGAACATGGTGAATTAGAAGGTGGATTTAAATCCGTTGCTGAACAGATTGAGCGGACTGTTGAGAAACTTGGCTTAACCAAATTCGGTGAAGCGGGAACGCCATTTGATCCGCAGATCCACGAAGCGCTGATGCATCTGACCTCTACTGATGTGGGGGAGTCAACTGCGACGCAGATCTTGCAACCTGGCTATAAGTTAAAAGAGCGCGTGCTACGTCCAGCGCGGGTTGCAGTAACAGATCCGGAGTAAGAAGAATCCAATGGCTGCCAAGGACTTATACGAGAAGGATTACTACGCCATTCTTGGCGTGGAAAAGAACGCAGATGGCGAGAGCATTAAAAAGCGCTATCGGAAGCTTGCTCGCGAACTTCATCCCGATAAGACCAAAGGCGATAAAACTTTAGAAGAGCGATTTAAGGCGGTTTCTGAGGCTTACGACATTCTCTCTGATGATAAGAAACGCGCCGAATACGATCAAGCGCGCACCCTGTACCAACAGGGTGGTATTCCAAACGGTGGCTTCCAAGGAAATTTCTCCGCAGGTGGCTTTGGAGATCTTGGCGATATCTTCGGAAATCTTTTTGGTGGACAGGCGCGTGGCCCGCGACGTGGCGCAGATATGCAGGCGAACGCGACAATTTCTTTTCGTGAATCTATCAATGGCACGCAACTGACATTTAATTCACCAAGTGGTCCAGTAACAACGAAAATTCCAGCAGGTGTAAGTGATGGCACACGAATTCGTGTGCGCGGTAAAGGTGCAAAGGGTGAAGCAGGACCGGGAGATTTGTACATCACTGTAAATGTCTCTGGCCACTCCATCTTTGCTCGCCGAGACGACAATATTCTTCTGACGCTTCCGGTGACATTTCCGGAAGCAGCTCTTGGCGCGGATGTGCCAGTTCCTACCCTCTCGGGGGAAGAGGTGACGCTGCGTTTACCTGCAGGAACCGCAAACGGAAAGGTGCTTCGCATCAAAGGTCGAGGTATCACACGTAAAGATGGTTCACACGGCGATTTATTAGTCACCATTGAAGTGACAGTCCCACAACGAGTTGATGGTAAAGCGAAGAAAGCGCTCGAGAGCTATCAAAAAGAGACTGAAGACGCCGATCCGCGAAGTGACTTCCGGAAGCGAGCGCAATCATGAGCAATCCTGGCAAAGAGCTTGGTGATGAGACTCCTGTTTATGTCATTTCTGTTGCTGCCGAATTGGCGGGAATGCATCCACAGACGCTTCGTCAATACGATCGATTAGGTTTAGTTTCACCAGGGCGGTCAAGTGGACGAGGACGTCGGTATTCGCTCCGCGACATTGTTCTTTTGCGGAGTATTGCCAAGCTCACTAACGATGGAATCAACCTGGCAGGAATCGCTCGAATTATGGAGCTAGAAGAGACGGTCGCGCGCCTTGATAGCGAAGTAGCCAAACTTCGTCATGAAGTCGATGCCCTGCTTGCGGAAAACCCACCGAAGTCGCTCGTCATTTATCGCCCTGAAAATCAATAGGATTACTCACTATGAGCGCTCGCGAAGATCTATTACAAGAAATCAAAGCAAAAGCTGTAGTCCACGGCAAAGTGATCCTTTCAAGTGGCAAGGAAGCTGATTACTA
>CAZLOJ010000101.1:0-2132 GCA_964561165.1 uncultured Bifidobacterium sp.
ATGGTGCAGTTTGGCTCTATCCACCTATGAATACGGTTATCAATAGTGATGACTCCATCATCGCAATTGCCGAAGATGATGATCGCATCGTATGGAATGCACCACGTCCAGAGCTCGATTCCTTCGGCCCGCAAACAGCCCTGTTTGCTGCACCAAAATCAGCGCCATCACAGACGCTCGTCATCGGTTGGAACTCCATGGCGAAGAAAGTGCTTCGTGAGATTGGCGATTACGCAACTCCCGGATCTGCTGCACTAGTAATGGCTCAAGCTGCGCGAGTAACGTCAGATGAGCTCAAAGACCTAAGCACACAAAATATGCAAGTCATTACTCGGGCATACGATGGCAGCTTCAATGAATTGGCTGCAGCGCTACCTGGTTCGCAGTTTGATCAAGTCATCATCTTCGGATACCGAGGAAAGACTCAACCAGCAGATGCAGATGCACAAACTCTGCTCTCACTCCTCGCAGTGAACACGCTCAAGCAATGGGGAGCATTTGGTTACGGACGTGCGCGCATCATTGCTGAGATTCTCGATAGCAACAACGTCGAATTAGCTCGCGTGGTTGCGGTAGAAGATCTCGTTGTCAGCGACCGCTTGACAAGTTTGATGATGACTCAGCTTTCTCAGTCACCACATCTTTCCCCAATCTTCCAGCAGCTCTTTGGCCCTGGTGGTGTCTACCTCAGCGCGAAGCCGATCAATTACTACGTCGCATCCGGTGAAACCACGTATGCCCAACTTGTTGCTGCAGGTCGAGCGCGTGGCGAAGTCATCATCGGCTACCGCGACAATGAGGCTGGTGCGGGCCTCACAGCAGGTATTCACCTCAATCCATCGAAGGATTCAACCTTCATCGCAAAACCAAGCGACCAGGCAATCGTTATTGGACCGATGGAGTAGCCCCTTAAAGTAACTCTCAGAAAGCCCCCAAGGGAAAACCCCTCGGGGGCTTTTCCTTATATATAGGCGCGGGAGTATCCTTAAATCCTATTCCTCATTAATTGTGTTCTCAGGAGGTCGGGATGAAGCGTTTACGATCCCTTGCCACTTTCATAGCTGCGCTCGCCATCACAACTCTTGGATTAGTTGCGCCTACCGCTCTTCCGGCTTCTGCAATTACTTGCCAGGCCGGTTTTGTTCCTAACGAGAGCGGCACCGCTTGCATCGCGCCTGTTGTAGCGCCAGTTGTGACGCCGCCAGCAACAACAGCACCGCAAACTGCTGGCACCGGCACATTCAACTGTAACGGTGCACAAATACCTGTTGGCTCGTACTGTCCGCCAGCGACACCCATCAACACCCAAACTCAGAATCCTGGAATCACCTGCCCCGCTGGCTCTTTCTATGATCAGGGAATTCAGGGATGTAAAAGTAATACAACAGCTGGCACTGCGGCTGGCACTGCGGCTGGCACTGCCGGTGGTTTGAATTGCATGAATGGCATGGTTCCGAATCCGCAAGGCACCGCATGTATCGCACCTGTTGTTGGCAGTACTAATGCACAGGGTTCATTAGATTGCACGGTCCCAGCAAACCAAGCACTTGCGGCATGTGGTGGCATGATCACCATGCCTAATACCGGAAACACCATTGGCGGAGCAACAATTGATTGCAAATCTCCAGCGTATGCAAATACCCCGGTCTGCAATGGCGGGCAAACTGCCAGCTCTGGCTCAACAATGATGAATTGCAAAGGCGGTGTTTACACCGTAGAACAATGTAACAACCCAGCTTTTATCGGCGGTGGCACTGGAGCTAGTAGTAGCCAAATCGCAGGAAATTGCGCAACGATCGGTGGAACGTACAACCAAGGTGCAAATACCTGCTCTGTCGGTGGAAATACAATGAATGCAACGGGATGCATGAATGGCATGATTCGCGATGCAAATGGATCGTGCATCGCTCCAGTTGTTTCGAACACTGGACAGATTGATTGCTCTGCAGCTGCGAATAAAGTGACAACCTCTTGCGGAGGAACGATTGCAGTTCAAACTCCTAACGCAGGAACTACCACTAATAATTGGATCAATTGTGGTGCAGGTTTCTTCTTTGACGAAGGAACAAAGGCTTGTAAAAGCACTGGCGCTGCAGGTGGAGTTGTAAACCAAGTAGCCACAATTAAATGTA
>CAZLOJ010000102.1:0-2111 GCA_964561165.1 uncultured Bifidobacterium sp.
GACTGGTGCGGTTTCACAATTGGGTCGAGCGCATAGTCCAGTGGGTGGCCCTCGAATTATTGAATGATTACTTCTTAATCTTGAATCCAGATGGACATGTGGGCTTTTGATTAGTGATTTTCCGCGTTAGTTTCCCTTTTGTACAGTGAATGGTTAGTACTTTTTTTGTACTTGCAACTTTTGAATTAATCGGAGAAATTTCTGTCGCAATTGAATTTACGAGCCGAATCTTTATTATCGGGGAAGAATAGCCAAAGCCCTCAATATTGAATCGAAGATTGTCATTTTCGGTTGTAGCAACAACAGTAATTGCAGTTGACTGACCGTTTGAATTAGTGACTTGGACTTCGGCTCGTGGACTGGCCGCTAATTCACCCCAGCGGCATTTTGCAAACTCCTTCGGTATGTACAACGTGTAGAAACCCTGATTACGGGCACCGTTTTCATCTAGATGTGGAGAAGCTACTTGGAATTCAAAAGATTGGTTTTGTTCATTCCAATTCGGTGGCTCAATTTGAAAGAGAGTAGCGTTTGAAAAAACGGCGCCTTGAAAAACTCGAGCATTGACGCCATAAAGAGCAGTTACACATGTATCCGCTGCGGCATCCATTGAGAGGCCTGACCACCCAGTGGAGTCGAGTGACCATTTAGAAATAGTGGCTACGCTCTTTACTCCTCCCGGGGCTTCCTCCCAACGGCTTAGGGCATCTGGACTCCATCCTTCAGAATTTGTAAAAGTTACGGCCTTATCAAAGAGTTTCTCTTCACCACATTTTAATTGAGCACTTGGATTTGAGACCTTAGTTTTTCGAAGGGGGTCGAAGTACTTACATGCTTCACTCGTATCAACGATGTTCGTTAGACCAATTGGAATGCGCGCTGGCTCACCACTAATTTCGAGATAACCTGCTGGCCCATTTCGATCTACCGTTGGCGCAGTCATACGCCCAAAAAACCACCCCGTCAGCGTTTTAATAAAGACACCAGTCCGAATCCGAACACGATATTCAGAATCCTTGGGGAATTCTTCAACAAACAACTTATCTTGTGTCACCGTTGCAGACGTTCGCTCGAAAAATACTGGAATCAGTTCAACCTTCAATGTAGTTTTTCCGAATGAATTTGTTCCTCCAAAAAATCTGGCGCGAACTAGATAATCTTCTCCACTCGAGTGGCGCCTGCCTATTAATGTCCAGAGAGTTGCTTTGTCACCGGTAGGTGTTAGATTTTTTGAATCAAAATCTAATTTTCCAACATAAAGATTGCCTTTACGAATTGTCGTTACGGGCTCTCCCAATTGAGTATCTCCCAGTTTGGCTTCCACCCAAGTTTTTGTTCCCCGCTTTCGAGAGGCTACAGATTCAATACATGCGGCGAAATTTCGATCAACCTCCTTGATGAAACTGCATGGCATTAAGACTGACTGGTATGAATTCTGTGAGGAATTTTCAATTTTCCAACTGTAGTCATCTTGAATAGAAGCAAGAGCATCGAAACCAAACAACCCTCGTGTTTTATCCGGAGGGAGTGTGCTCAATTTCCCCATATCCCAGAGCAATCGCTTCTCTTCGGCACTTGCGGGTGCAATACAGGAGAGAAACAACGCGAAACTAAGGAACAGGAGAGAAATTCTTTTCATGTGCTTTCTTCTTCTATTGCAGAGAGGATTCGACTCAAGTAACGCGCTAGTTCGTCGCGTTCACTACTTCTAATTGATTGTAATAATTCCTTCTCACGATTAAGTAGATCAACTAGCGCTGCATCAACTACCGAAATACCTTTGCTCGTGATTCGCACCAACGTGCCACGTCCGTCAGATGGATCAGGATGGCGCGCGAGTAATCCATCGCTCTCCAATCGATCAAGGCGATTGGTAATCGTGCCACTGGTCACGAGGTTCTCATGGATCAATTGCCCTGGCGTGAGTTGATACGGTGTGCCAGCCCTTCGCAACGCAGCGAGTACATCAAAACCCCACGTCTCAAGTCCATGCTTGGCGAAGGCTGCACGCCGTGCAATATCCAATTGGCGGGCAAGTCGAGTAATGCGACTTAAAACTTCCAGCGGTGCAACATCTAAGTCAGGTCGTTCCCGTCGCCACGCTGCAACTA
>CAZLOJ010000103.1:0-2089 GCA_964561165.1 uncultured Bifidobacterium sp.
ATCTGGGCCGCTGGCGTCCAAGGTGAACCAACAATCGAAAAACTCAACCTGCCGATTTCGCGAAAGCGCCTTGATTGTCTCGATACGTTGCAGGTGAAGAGCCATCCAAATATCTGGGCTATTGGTGATAACGCGGGCGTCGTTGATAAGAATGGGAATCTTTATCCGATGGTTGCACCTGTTGCTATGCAGCAGGCCCGACATGTCGCCAAACAAATCGTCGCGCTCACTGAATCAAAACCACTCAAGCCGTTCCGTTACAAAGATAAAGGATCGATGGCAACAATCGGGCGGCATAAAGCGGTGGTCGAAGTTGGCCCCATTCGAATCGCTGGTATCCCTGCTTGGTACGCCTGGCTCTGGTTACACCTTATTTATTTGCTGGGCGGGCGGAACAAAATCGGCACGATGGCCGATTGGACCTGGAACTACCTCACCTATGACCGAGGAAATCGCCACATCATGGACGGAAATTAAACGTTCGCTACCGCTTCATTAAGTTGGTTTAAGTGGTCCTTGATATGAGTTCGTGATTTTTTAATCAGCGCGATTATTGGATATTCGCCAACGTTAGCGTTCTTGCCCTTGCGCTCCCACTCGTCGGGAGTGAAGTTACTCATGATGTTGTAAAAAGACTCACGGAGCGACTGAAGAAGGAGTAACGATTTCTCCACATCACGTTTGCCATACTTGAGGCGAGCTGGATAAACGTTTTCATCAAAAAAATCAGTCTCAGGGATCTCTTCAGTGAGAATCTTCAAATATCTAATGTAGAAATGAGCTTCAGTGTCTGCAAGGTGGTGAATGATATTTGCCGGCGACCACTCATCATTTGCCGGAGTTTTATGTAATTTATCCGCAGGAACTGCTTTTGCTGCCGCAATGAAATTATCTGTTCCGTCTTTATATTCTTTTAGTAACTCTGCAGACATAGCGCATCTCGCATTTCTTTGACTTTTACAACTTTGAGCATAGCGTATCTAAATCTTTCGAATGTCGACTGATTACCTCTGCTGCGACCTCTTCCAGCGCGGAAATAGTTTCCGGACGCGCATCATCGATTGCAGATCGCATCCCAGACATCAAAGGTTGAACCCGGAAATAATGGCCACGTCTGAGGATGTGATTGAGCTGCCAGTCAATCGCATGATTACCTGCTTGTGAGGTGATATCAAGAATTGGTCTCGCCCAATTCGCTAGGCCCCAATGACGAACCTCTTCGTATTCCAGTTCTCGCGCTACCGCACCGGTGCCAATTGAAATGATGGTCATATCATCTTCGTCATAGCCAATGGACATTGCATGTGCGAAGGCGCACATCGTGGGATTGTTTGCGAAGACTGCGCCATCAATGAATGCCAATTTCTCATCACTTCCGATTTTTGCTGCTGGTTCGAAATATGTGGGCGCAGCGCTAGTTGCTCGAGCAACAAATCGCATTAAATAATCTTTCTCAGGATTCTCGCGCGCTTCACTGCGAACAAAGAAGTGTGGTGCACCACTTTCAACCTCATAGGCAGTTACCAACACTTCACAGAGCGCTTCACTTATTTTGGTATCACCAAAAATCTCATCGAGGACTCTTTCGATCCCCTCTGCGGAATACCGCTCGTGGCTTAACCCCTTGAGAGTGTCTAGAATTTTCAAGCCAGAATTCTCAAAAATCCGCCCGTAAGCCTCTCGATAGAAGACCGCCAAATCCTCAGCTTTCCACCGAGGTTTGCCATCTGGGCCAGGTGCGGTGAGCGCTAGCGCGATATGGCCACCAGCCGAGGTCCCTGCGATCAAATCAAAGAGTTCGCTTACTGGTTTTCCCATTCGCTTTTCGATTTCGACAACAACCATGCCAGGGATGAGTCCACGAACTCCACCACCGTCTATCGAAAGAATCTTCATAACGCTTCCTTCGCTATTTCTTGACCCGGAGAATCGAACATAACACGTCTGCAGCGGTATCAATCTCTGATGTTATTACATCTAAGTGCGTCACGAGGCGCGCATAAAACGGGCCAAGTGCGCTCACAAGAACGCCCTCCTGCTTTGCTTGTGTGGCAAGGTCTGCAGAAGTTATTCCGAGCTCTTTCAGATT
>CAZLOJ010000104.1:0-2079 GCA_964561165.1 uncultured Bifidobacterium sp.
ATTGGGGCCGACCAGGGGACTTGAACCCCTAACCACCCGATTACAAGTCGGGTGCGCTACCAATTGCGCCAGGTCGGCATTGAAGCGCTCGTAGTCTAATAGATAATTCCGTAATCGTTATACCCGCAACGCACGGTCATAATCGTGAGGAATCAGGCGGTCGTGAGGGTTGCCTTTCCGACTTTTCCTACTATTTGATTGGCATTATTTCCTTCGCCGAATTTGATTGGCTTGCCCGCTAGATCCACAAGAGCCTTCTTTTTGCCATCGACATAAATAGGTGCACCGCTCGTAGTGAGAATCGGGTTGGCGTTTCCATCAAATACTTGGCCATTAGGCGCAATTCGAATTGATTTACCATCGGGGCCAACCACGTTCTGCTTTTTCACTTTAATGGTCAATTGGCTAGTAGTAGCGCTTATTGCGATTGGTTTACCTGAAAGGTTAAGGACCGGCTTATTTGATGAGTCGATAACCTGCCCGTTCTCATTTAGCCGACAAGGTTTTCCAGCGCGATCTAAAAGGAACTCTCCATTGGGGGCGAGTAAAACTCCTCGGGAACTAAGTGTGATTGGACGACCATCAGTGCCCGGGACAGTCTTGCCACTTGGCAGAGTTAATAAACCGTTGTAACCGAATTGAAGAGCGACGCCATCTGCGCTCTTAATCTGCTTGCCGTCAATCGTGGAGGCTTGCACCCCAACTGCACCTACATATATTGGTGCATTACTTACCAGAACCTTCGCTCCATTGTTAGCCAAATATGGTTGTCCGACCAAAGGTTTGCCATCAGCAGCAAGTGCAACGCTGCCAACAGAATCCGCTAACACTTCCGCTAAAACTGGTTCACCAGCTGCATTCCTAAGAACGACACCCTTTGAGTTCAGAACTGGCGGAACGTACACAACTTCACCGTTACCGGCCTTTACTGCGCGACCAGAAGAATCTAACAGCGGAAGTGCGAGCACAGGGCTACCAGAGCTGTCGTAGATTGGCTCGCTCTTTCCAAAGGTAATCAACTTTGTCATCAGCACTTTATCGCCATCAAGAACTGGTTCGCCTGAACTATTGAGAACAGGGCGGACCATAATTGGCAGACCATTCTTATCTACAAAGACTGAGTTTCCTTCTTTAATTACTGGTGCAGTAGTGAGAGGTTTTCCATCGGGGCCGGTTAAGACTTTGTCATCGCTACCAAGCACATTTAGAAGCACAACTGGTGCTTTTTTCTTGCTCGGACTACCTGGAACAATCCGATCTACGTAGATGATCTGGCCGCCTTCGCTCTTTGCTACCTGAGCTCGCACAACTTCACCTTTATCGTCGACAACTGCTTTTCCAGATGAACCCAAAATTGGTTGCAAGATGAGCGCTTTTCCATTCTCATCTGTGAGGTCTGTTCCAGCTTCATCTTTCGCGACTACCGTTGCAACTTTATTTCCTTTTGCATCGACTACCTCTTGTCCTTCAGTTGCTGTCTTAGCGACTGTCGCAATTGAAGCAATCTTGGCCTCTGCTTCAATTAATTGTTGTTTAGCAACCGTCGCTGAGTCAGCTTCTACCGCTAATTCTGTGATTCGTTTATTCGCCTCCGCTAAGCGTGTGTTCTGTTCTTGTACTTGTTGTTCAAATACCTTACTTTGCGCTGAAGCAGATTTTGTCTCTTCGCTCTTTTTTGCAATCTCTGCTTTCAACGTAGCAATCTCCGCTTGAAGATCGAGGATTTGCTTATTAAGCGTTGCAATCTGCGTTGCACTCGTATCAACTGGTACAGCAATAGGAGCTGTTGGCGTGGTCGAAGTGCTAGTTGGAGCATACTGCGATGCGTATGGGTCGTAACTTGGATTAGGTGTATAGGTCGGTAGAGGGGTTAAACGCGTGTAGTCGCACTGTGTGCCGCCACCAGGCAAGGTGGTTTCAACAACTGAGTGGCCATCGAGCGGCTGGCACGCCGCTTGAGCAGTGGTAGCAGTGAAAAGCGAGAGGCTCGTCGCGGACATCACCACGGAGAGGATTGCCCTACCTAATGTGAACTTTTTCCGCATTACCCAAGGATAAAGGTGAAGTTTCGAGAGTAAA
>CAZLOJ010000105.1:0-2007 GCA_964561165.1 uncultured Bifidobacterium sp.
CGCTTCACTTTCGTCTTCGCCAACTTATTCGCCATACCCGAAGCATACCGGTGGATTTCTCTGCTTTTTATCTCGACCCGACCTTAATACGAGGACTAAACCTATATTCGCTTGTAACCCTTGGGGCATTTCGGTGAGCTCGCCGTTATCTTTTTGATTTTGCCCTTGCTGGAACAGGAGATTGTTAACTTCCCTTTGCGCGAGCTCCTGCGCTCTTCAACAACCGCCTTAGTTTTGCTCTCGCTCGAGGTTCCAGGTGTCTCGACATTTTGACTAAGTTTTACCCGCAAAGTTGGGGAAGAAAAAGTGAAATTCGAGGCACTCAGTGACAGCCAGCCGGACTTCTCTTCAACGGTAGTTGTTGCCAGGCTCTCCGCATTTGACTCAGAAATCACCTCTATGACTGCGTATATGGGAGCTGACGAAAAGCCATAGAAGCACCTAGCAACGGAGCTTTTCATAACTAAATTGTAGGTACCTTTAAAAACTTGCCCATCAGCAGCCAAATGCGGCGACGCGACTCGATACTCCAAAAAAGCACCGTTGAAATCCGGAGGACCATCTGAGTAAGTAGTTGAGTTAGTAGTAACTATTCCCTTCAATCCCTCACCTGATGTGAAACAAAATGAATTACTTTTATTGTTTCCGGTCAACGTTCGCACCGACCATGCAGAAGGGTTTGCTACTGCTTTGTCTCCTGCGACTTCCAACCATAAATTTAGTTCTGAAATAGAGTCATCACCAAATGACCAAGGTGTCGATGTGAAATTGCGTTTCAAAGGATCGGCTTCTAACTCGCAACAGATGCGTCCATAGCCATTACCTCGCGATAAAGAAGGTGTTTTCGAGTATGCCTCTTGCAGTTTTACGGGTAAATTCTTGTATAAATCACCGTGATAAAAAATAGGAACTCGTATAGGTTTAGCTTCAATTGATAAGTTCGTCAAGCCATTATCTAGCACCTTAATGTCTATCTTTGGATCTTGCATTCTCCCGTGCAGCCATCCATTTAGTGAACTTGAAAAGTTCAACACTAGTTGAAAAGAAAAATCCTCTGGGAAGGGGCGCTGAACGTAACAATCTGTTCCTTCGTCGACCATCAAAACACACTTACGAGGTGGGTTGCCGAGCCCCGTATCGTTCATACCCATACATCCAATGCGCGCCTCCCCATTTGCCCCAGGATTTTTGGGAATGCAATGTGGGTAGTAGGCTAGAAAACCATCAGGATTTTTCGAAGGCGCGAGATTGGTTTGTATTTTTTGTACCGGAATAATATAAGCATAAAATTCACTTGGATCTTGAAGATTAGTTCTTGACGTAGCTCCTTTCAATCCTGCAACAACGGCGTACTCTATGCCCCCTTTATGAGGAACCTCGGGAATTGACCAAATACTGGGTTGCGATGGGTTTGGAATTCTCAATTTTTCATTGCCTTTGAAAAAATTCACATGATTTGGATATACAATATTTTTGAACTTAGCTTTAAAAGTTTCTCCACTTTTTTGTTTTGCAATTACATCAACGATGCAATCACTCTGGTCTAGCTCCAAGCACCTTGGAAGAACCGCGTTGTACATGAAATTCGACACTTCTGAGCAAGGTGCAGATTCGGTTTCAGAACATAGAAATGAGTCAGCTTGATTCTTAGCAGTTGAGTTTCCTTCTAACCTTGAATAAAGCTGAAAAGAATTGACTAAATCTGAGACAACAATTCCTTGGAAGCCCGGTTCATACCTATTAGGTGTTATCCATTGCTCGTCCTCAATTACGTTGCCCTCAGCAGCTGGGGAAATTACCAAACCTGTAAAAACAAGTAGTGAACAAAGAGATACAAACATTCGCCGAAGCACACTCAGACCCTACGATTCACCTTTTTTTTTGTCAATCTTCAAGAAAGTTCGTAATTACGTGGACAGACCGACTCCTAAAGGGCAAAATTCCTGGCATGAAATCACTCTCGAACCTCTTCGTGAAGGTAGCCAACTCCCCCAGGTTGTTGGTTCT
>CAZLOJ010000106.1:0-1929 GCA_964561165.1 uncultured Bifidobacterium sp.
TGCTGAGCAGGACAGAACCGACCGGCGCACCTAGTCCTTTAGATAAACAGACGCTGATGGTTTCGAAATATTTGCCATACTCGCTAAGCGCAACACCACTAGCAATATGTGCATTCCAAATCCGCGCACCATCCAGATGGAGCGCAATACCTGATTCGCTAGCGCCCTCATAGAGACTCTTAATTTCAGAGATTTGTTGAATTGTTCCACCACCAAAGTTGTGTGTATTTTCAATTGCAATAGCTTTTGTAGAAACCAAATACGGCCCAGCGTTAGGTCGAGCCATTGCAAGTGCAGTTTGCGCTTCGAGTACGCCACGGACTGCACACCACGTTCGAGTCGTGATGCCGCCATGTGCAGCGCCAGCTCCCAATTCAGCTCGCACGATGTGCGCATCCTCTTCGAGGAGAAGTTCCTCGCCAGGATTAACAAGCAATCGGATGCCGAGTTGATTTGCCATCGAACCCGATGGCGTGAAGAGCCCAGCTTCCTTCCCAAATAGATTGGCCACTCGCTCTTCAAGTGAATTGATAGTCGCATCTTCACCATAGACATCATCACCAACAGGCGCTTGTGCCATAGCTTCGCGCATCGCTTGTGATGGCTTAGTTACAGTGTCTGAACGAAGATCTATTGGCACAGGGGTCAGGCTAATCTCTTTTCCCCAGAAATATAAAGCGACCCTAGGCGTTGCCTAGGATCGCTAGCTAATTCCCCATGGAGAGTTGAGGAATTAAATCGTCGCCTCCTTTGGAGTGCGACGAAGGTGCGCGTATCCCATCAATGTCAGAATCAGCATCAGAATTCCTCCAGCTAGACACGCAATTGCTGCATACATGGCAATTTGACCAACCTGCCAAAAAGCAAAGGCGTTAAGGAGCAAACCCTTCAGAGTCTCTCCCATAAAGAGTGTTTGACGTTGACCCATCAGCGTCGCTGCCTCAGCAGCAAGTGCAGTGTCGTTTGGGTTCGCCTTTGCCTGGGCGTTCTTAGCTAACGCTTCACCGCTTACTTCTGAGTAGGTCTTGCCACCAGCCACATTTTTTACATGTGAGCCGATGTAATGCATCGCATAAGCCTTAGCCTGTTCGCCGGTTGTTAACTGCAATCCTGCAAACGGTTCGATGGCTTTACGATCTACTTCTGGTAACGCCTTTAAACTTTCACTATCCACAGCAGGAAATGAAATCTTCTGCGCACTCAATTGGTCAGTAACGCTTTGATTTGCAAATGAATAACCCCAGTTCAAAAGTGCTGCAGCGACTAGTAAGAAAACTGTCAAACCAGCGCCTACTGCGCTAACAATTCCGTCAAACTTTCTTCTTTCCATAACACCTCTCCTTTGCGATGGAAGACGATTTGCGTCTTCGATACATAAATACGCCTATTTATTGGAGAAGTGAAGTGAAACAGCGAGTGCCAGCACTTTGCGAGAAGAATGAGAGCTAGCACTTAGATTTACATCACAAATTTATGAACATACCTCGTGTAATTAATCATGCAATTAATCAACGTGACGGGAGCAAATCATGCGCCCCTCAGAATCCTTTTCTAAATGCTTACATGGGACACCCAATTGATCAAACGCAGCGTCACCAAAATGAGATCTATAGGCCAAAGCAAGCAACACTCGAATATTGATGTCCGGGCCAGACTTGAGCGAGAAAGCCTTGGCTAATCGCGAGACAGTATTCTCAACTACTTTTTCCGTGTGCGCAGTTGCTTCAGCGATTGCGGAATTCGATAAACCTTCGCACAGGTGTTTAGCCACAAGATGCTCAAATGGCGTAATTTCGCGGGTCAAAATGGTTACGTCCACGAGACTCTCCTTCTCGATGACCTTAAATTCATCATACCCGGGGGTTGAAAATGTCAGAAGCCTGGGATTACCGGAAGACGTCCCTCGGTCTCCGGATCATGGAAGGCAAT
>CAZLOJ010000107.1:0-1924 GCA_964561165.1 uncultured Bifidobacterium sp.
AGCACGCTCGGGCCATGGGTAGAGACTTGCGTGATGATCACGCTCTGGTCTGCCGCTTTCGAGATTCCCTCGCTCGGGAGGATAAGCGCGAGTTCGCCGAAGATCCAGATCAGCACCAACGTCTTTGCTAGATGTAAAACGACGCCTAACGCGGAGTCCACTGCTTTTAGCGGTTTCCATAAGAAGTTCTTCCGGAACCACTTCGCGATCCGTCCCAGTATGAAATGACCTGCGAAGGCACCGATTGCGACGGCGAGCGCCGTGCTCTGGATCCGCGAGGAGGTGCTGGCGAAGTTCGCGACGATCTCAGCGCCGTACTTCAAGCCGAGTAAGCCACCGCCGACTAAACCGATAAAAGAAAAAATCCCCGTGATTAATCCAGTGCGATAACCGCTATAGATGGAGTAGGCAAGGAGCGCGGCGAGCGCGATATCAACCAGGTTCATAACTCCAACTCTACGGTGCGCTCCTGGTTCCACTCGCGTTCAAATCCCCCGTGATGGAGAAGTCGGTCGAGGATTCCTCCGGTAAATCCCCAGATTCGCATCCCCGCGACATCGAAAGCAGGGCCGCGATAGCCGCTGCGGTGGCGGAGCATGATCCGATTCGCTGGGTTCGCTAACTCATCGAGGGAAATCATCTCGGCGCGGACTACCTCTTCGCTTCGTTCGGGTGTGAGCGGATGTGGCTCGCGCCAGAAGCCAAGAATTGGTGTGACGTGAAAATTCGATGGCGGAATAAAAAGCTGCGGAAGTTCGGCGAGAACATCAACGCTCTCACGCACAAGTCCAACTTCTTCTGAGCTCTCACGAAGCGCCGCATCGCGCGCACTTTCACTCTCTTCTAACGCACCGCCTGGGAACGATGGCTGTCCGCTATGTGCGCGGAGCCCTTCTGAACGCAAAGTGATCAACACCTCCGGTCCACTTACCCCATCATGTAACAGGATCAAGACTGCACCCTGTTTTGTAGCTTCGACATCTGTTGCTTTGGGACGGATGTTGTAGAGGAAGGCATCGTTACGAAGTTCATCGACCCGACTCATGAAGTTGCTCAACCAGTGCGCAGCCACTACCAGCGCTCCTTACTCTTCACTAATCCTTGCGCCAACTGTGGATCACGCTCACCTATTCCAAATGAGGGGCATAGCTTCGCCAGTGGACATGCGCCACAGGCGGGTTTGCGTGAATGACAGATTCTTCGTCCATGCCAGATCAAACGATGCGAAAGATGGGTCCACTCTTTTTTCGGAATCAACTTTGCGACATCCCGCTCGACTTTGACTGGGTCATCTTCGCTCGTCCAACCAAAGCGGCGCGATAGACGACCGAAATGGGTATCGACAGTTAACCCTGGGATATCAAAAGCATTCCCTAGAACAACATTTGCTGTCTTTCGCCCAACACCAGGAAGCGTCACGAGTTCATCGAGATGTGCTGGGACATCACCATCAAACCGCGCCATCAACTCTTGAGAGAGCGCTTTGATATTTCGTGCCTTTGCACGAAAGAATCCCGTTGATTTGATGATTCGTTCGATATCAGAGATACGTGCGCTGGCCATCTCTTTCGCACGTGGATATTTGGCGAAAAGTTTTGGTGTTACCGCGTTGACGCGTTTATCGGTGCATTGCGCAGATAAAACTGTGGCGACGAGAAGTTGATAGGGAGTTGCGAAATCGAGTTCACAGCAGGCATCAGGGTATTCCTTGCTCAAGATTCGGTAGATCGCACCTGCGCTTGCCATGCGCTTCAGGGTACGCGAAGTCGCGCGCCTGGTTGATTCGCGGTAAGTTTGCCCTTATGGACGCCATAGATACCGAGGTTAGGAAAGCGCCACTCTTCATCGCACTCGATGATGAGTCCTCACGTGCGCTCCGCGCCTCGATGGATGAGGTCCGCCTCACCCGTGGCAAGGTCCTCTT
>CAZLOJ010000108.1:0-1914 GCA_964561165.1 uncultured Bifidobacterium sp.
TGGGTGGCAAAAGTTGGTTGGGGTCCACAACCACTTGATTTCTCGCTTGATCAACTCGTACAGAAGAACGTGACGTTGCAGGGAAGTTTTAGCCATAACTGGCCAATGTGGGAGCGCGTGCTACGCATGATGAGCACTGGGCAACTCGATATCACTCCCGTCCTTGGCGGCATCTATCCACTTGAGAATTGGGAAGAGGCTTTTGAAGCAATGCATTCAGGGAAGATACTGAAAGCGGTGCTTAAGCCATGACGCAACCATCGACAGGACGCTTGAGTGGCAAATCAATAATCGTTACCGGTGGCACCTCTGGCATCGGTGCTGCCATCGCCCGCGCCATTGTTCATGAGGGTGGTCAAGTTCTCGTTCATGGCGTCAATCGCGACGAAGGTGCGGCGCTCGTTGCCTCACTTGGTGCGAATGCAGTTCTTTGCATCTCTGATCTTGCGCATTCTGATGCACCACGAGTGATTGTTGACGCTGCGCTCGCCGCCTTCGGAAAGATAGATGGATTGGTGAATAACGCTGCCATCATTGAGCGATCAAATCTCGGCGCTATCTCTCCTAACGGCTTTGATCAGACGATTGCAGTGAATACCAAGGCGCCGCTATTTCTTATCCAGGCCGCGCATCCGCACTTAGTAAAAACCAAGGGCAGTGTTCTCAATATTGGATCAATCAATGCTTACGCTGGCGAATCAACGCTACTTGCCTACAGTATGAGCAAGGGTGCGCTGCAAACTATGACTCGCAACCTCGCCAATGCGCTAGGAGTTACTGGCGTGCGAATTAATCTGATTAACCCAGGATGGATTCTCACCGAGCGCGAGGATCGAGATCAGGTTGCTCGCGGGCTAGAAGTGGGGTGGCATCAGAAGTTGGATCGAAGTGCGATACCGCTTGGGGAGATGTCGACTCCAGAAAATCTTGCACATGCTGCAATCTATTGGCTCAGCGATGAGTCCTATCCATTCACAGGTTCAGTAGTCGAGCTTGAGCAGTTTTCCATCATTGGCAGAAATCCGGAGAAGCTCTAGATGCCAAAAATCGCAGCCTTTCCAAAGGGGTTTATCAAACAGCTCGTCTCAGGTGAGATGAGTATCTACGAGTGGATTGACCTTGCGGCTGAACTAAAGATCGATGGGCTTGAGTTCTACAACGATTTTGCTGATGTCAAAGATCCTGCGAATTGGCCAAAGATTCGACGTGCAGTAGAGGCAACGGGAATGGTGATTCCTATGATGTGCGCATCGCCAGATTTCACTATTCCGGATGCGGCAGGCC
The DNA here is from genome assembly GCA_964561165.1 of uncultured Bifidobacterium sp. Classification (GTDB taxonomy): domain Bacteria; phylum Actinomycetota; class Actinomycetes; order Nanopelagicales; family Nanopelagicaceae; genus IMCC26077. The sequence continues at coordinate 1,285 of CAZLOJ010000108.1, forward strand.
GCAAAAAGGAAGTGGAGAAGGAGATTGCCTCCATTCGAATGAGCGCAGAGCTCGGAGCTCAGTATTGCCGAGTCCTTTCTGGCCAGCGACGAAAGACTATTACTCGCGAAGAGGGACTTGGCTATGTCGTTGAATCCATTGAGGCCTGCCTACCCGAAGCGGAACGACTAGGTATTACATTGATACTCGAGAATCATTACAAAGATGACTTCTGGACTGAGCCCGAATTCGCTCAGATGATGGATGTGTTCGTTGAATTAGTCGGTCGAATTGATTCACCCTGGTTCGGAGTTAACTTTGATCCCAGCAATGCAATCGCAGCAGGTGAAGAACCGCTCGAGCTTCTGGAAAAAGTGAAGCACCGAGTGGTAACTATGCATGCAAGTGATCGGTACTTAGCCAATGGAACTATTGAAGATCTGCGCGCTCAAGAAGGCGGTACAGCTGGTTATGTTTCGTTTTTCAAACATGGCGTAATTGGCAAAGGCCTCAATGATTACGATGCTATTTTCACAACGCTTAAGAGTGTGGGTTTTGACGGTTGGGTCAGTATTGAAGATGGCGTGGATGGAATGGAACAAATGCATGAAAGTGCAGAATTTCTCAAGCGAAAAGTGAAGGAACACTGGG
>CAZLOJ010000109.1:0-1861 GCA_964561165.1 uncultured Bifidobacterium sp.
GAGTCATCACTATTGATAACCGTATTCATAGGTGGATAGAGCCAAACTGCACCATCAGGTCGACGTATACCAATTAGCGATGCATTTGGATAAGCCAAAAGGGCTTCGCCAAACATCTTTCCTGCAGCTGCTCCAGCTGGTTGGTAATACATTTCGTTACCTTCAAAATCTAGCAAATCTAAATAGATAGCAGCGAGACCTGGTTGACGGCACGCATGTGCAGTTACTTGTGCAATGAGCTCTTGTGATTCCACAGTTACGACTCGTCCTTGACCACTCTGAAGCAATGCATTGGCAGCAGATGTGTCATTTACGTCAGCAATAACAACGGTCTTGGAATCAGGCGCAAGATTTGCAAGCGCTGAAAGTACTCCGGTAACTGCTCCTGGTGTTCCTTTTGTGCCAAGCACAATGATGCTCTTTGCAGTTGCAACAGACATGTCGGCGAGAATCTTTGGGTTAGAAGGTTCGACTGATCGAGTGATGATTTTCGTATGCTTTAACTTGCCCACACGGTTTTTAATTTCATCGACCATAGTCTCTTGTGGCGTTGGCGCAAGAATGACTGCAGTGCCTGGATTGTTCTCATTTGCAACATCGAGTTGTTGCAAGATTGAGTACACCTGAGGTCCCCAACCAAGAATCATCACGTGATTGTTTTCGACAACTGGTCCTTTGCCTCGTTTTAGATCTGTGAGCTTCTTGCTAGTGGTTGCGGTGATGAATGCAAACATTGCACCACCAGTGACAAGGCTGGCGATGGTGATAAGAATGCTGAACGAGCGACCTTCCCAGGTAAGTTGGCTAAAGCCACCTTTACCAAGAACTGCCCAAAATGAGTTAAAGAGGTTCTCTGGCGCTGGCTTTGCGTTTTCTCCTCCACCCACACCATCAGGATCTAATTCAAGATAGAGCCAAAACGGGACGCTAAGCACCGCGGCCGCGAAGAGTAGCCACCCGATGAGAACTACCGGCCCACGGGCTAACGTATTGTCGAAGCGATAGCGCAGCTTGCGCGCAAAAGTATTTTTCTGGGCAGAAGCAATTGTGCTTCCTGCAGATTGAGCTCCGTACGAACGATCGGAACCGGTTGGAGTGCTCATAGATGTACCTTTCGAAAGGATTTGTGGAGGTCAGGCTACCGGCCAATAGGAGAATCGCCCATACTCTTCAGGGCATTTAATTTAGGAAATATTTGGATTTTCGTGGGGAAAACCCTTTCGTTTCTGCCGATTTCTTGCCCAGGTTTCATGCTGGCCGTTACTCTTTCAGTACGTACTGAGCGCGACATATTAATCAAGAGAACTGGGAGAGCTGAGAAAACTATGACGAATTACCCGCAACAGCCTCTAGCCGGCAATAACCCCGGGATGGGCGAGGGCTCACTATCTGACCCGGGCATTCGCATGATTCTCTCCATCTCCCCTCTAGACGGCTCGATGCGCCCACTTCCTGCCGATCTCTCGATTCAAGAATTAGCAAATGGTTCAATGCGCGTTTCTTACCCTGACGGCTCAGTTCGAGAGCTAATCCCAGGCGCCGACGGGGAAGGTCGCATGATTACGACTCTTGCGGATGGCGCTCGCATTCAATCGGATTTAAGTATGGGTGTAGGGCAGGTAACTCTTGCATCGATTTCATCTACTGGCGAGAAATCTTTTCTCTCCTTAAATGAAAATGGTGCGAACATGCAGCGCATTACTCCAGAAGGAACGGTTTCTAACGTAATCCCGGAGAGCGCAGCAGAACTTGTTCAAAGTTTTCGAGAAGCAGAGGCATTTGCGCAAGCCGAGGAGCTTCGTCAAGATGAGCAATTTAATGCGAACCAGGAATTTGGTGAGTGGAATAACTTTGGTAAGCC
>CAZLOJ010000110.1:0-1829 GCA_964561165.1 uncultured Bifidobacterium sp.
GAAACTATTTCAAGGACCAGTTCCATGGCTTTCTTCGGATCATCGCCACCAGTCTCAGCAACCCAGTTGACCCAACCGGTGTAATCCTTGCCAACTTCCCCCAACGCCAGCGCTTTCTCTTTTATATCCGCCCACATTTCAGTCTTAACATCGCCGGGGTGAATGACATTTGCAGTTACGCCGGAGCCTGAAATTTCTGCAGCTAAATGACGTGTGAATTGATTAAGCGCAACTTTAGACGTGCCGTATGCGCTGTTGAGCGCTCCAGGGGGATGGAGCGCTGCAGCAGAACTCACGTTGATAACGCGTCCCCACTTCTTCGCCAACATGCCGGGGAGGAAAACCCGAGTTGTGAAATATGGCGCCAACGTGTCAATCAGAATTGTCTTCGCCCACTGATCAGGATCGGTCTTATGAATTAAATCAATCGGACCAAAAACACCAGCAGCGTTTACAAGAATCTGTACATCACCATGTTCCTTCTTTACTTTCTCTGCAAGAGCTTCGACATCTTTGTAGTCACTGACATCGCACTCATACGACGAGATTGCATTAGGCATCTCTTGCGCAAGCGATGCAAGCGCTGACTTGCTTCGAGCCACCGCAATAACGTGATGACCTGACTTGGCTAATCCCAGCGCTATTTCGCGACCGAGTCCACGACTGGCGCCTGTTACAAGAGCAAGAACATGTTGTGACATCTGAGTTTTTTCTACTTGTTGCCAGCGTTGGTACGTAGGTTGAATACCTCACGTACCTCACTGGAGTCCACGATGCCCTCGGCATTGAATTCCATCAGTGGCGCCATGTATTCGCCCCACTTGTCGTGGATCTCTGTATGCCATAGCCGATCCCAAGCATCTGGATCAGAGATTTCGGAGTAAAGGAAGAGCACAGGATCATTCTCAAAGATGGTGATTTGTGCAATTCCCTGTCGCTCGATTTCGGCAACGAGCTCAGGCCAGATTTCATCATGATGGCGCTTGTACTCAGCCAATCCGCCTGGCTTCAATTTCATAGTAAATGCTCTCTTGATCATTTCTCCCCCTGATGTTGTGATTGTTTTTTTATTCGTTTATTAACTTGATTAACTCTGCCTCGTCTACTTCACTCACTTCTCGCCGAGTTACGCCGTTCTTGATGACATATATCCGGTCACAGAGATTAGTTAATTCTGCGATTTCCGTCGAGCGAAATAGCACGCCTTTTCCAGAGTCAGCAATCTCCCGAATCAACCGGAAAAGCTCAGATTTTGCACCAATGTCGACTCCCCGAGTGGGATCATCAAGAAGGACGAGCTTGGGATTGATCTCTAGCCATTTTCCGATAACAACCTTCTGCTGATTTCCACCCGACAGGTTGCCAACCCTTATATCGACATGCTCGGTCTTCACGCCAAATCTTTCAACAAGTCGTTTCGCACGAGTTGCCAATCCGCCTCTGGTCACGATGGCGGTGCCATGCTTATGTCCACCCACCGCTACATGGGAGAAATTATCCGAGACGCTCCGCTCCATCATGAGCCCTACCCGTTTTCTATCGGCAGGCACCAGTGCGACCTTGTCGCGGACCGAGTTTTGCGGAGAAAGGCTCGCGCGCTCTTTTCCCTCTAAATAAATTACGCCACCAGATTTTGGCTTTGCTCCAAATAACGTTTCAAGCAATTCGTCTGCTCCCGAACCAATTAGGCCAGCAACGCCAACAACTTCTCCTGATTTCACAGTGAGATTTACATCTTGAATCTGGCCATAATTTTTAAGATTCTTCACTTCTAGAATGGTGGTTGTATTTGTAGTGCTGCCTTGGCTCTTTGCTCCGCTCGAAATTCG
>CAZLOJ010000111.1:0-1820 GCA_964561165.1 uncultured Bifidobacterium sp.
CACTTGGCTGCCATGTTCGCCTCCGGTTGGTATTCGCGGTATCTCAGGTCTTGCGCCCGCTAATGAAATCGAGCACCGAAGGGTAGCGCGGACCCGCCATTTCGGTCTAATCAGCCGGTAGCCTCATCGGCTATGGTCCACCCCGAGCTAGATGTCGCGCGATTTCGCGCCTGGCTCGCTCGCGCTCGGGATGAGATTGCCCGCTCGCGTGAACGGCTCAACGCGGAGAACCTCTACCCGGTGGCCGATGCCGATACCGGATCAAATCTTGAGGCCACTATCCGCGCCGCGGCCGAGGCGGTTGAGAGTGAAAGTTCCGATGATCTTCAGGTAGTGGCAGATGCGGCAGCCGAGGGTGCGCTCCATGGCGCTCAGGGAAACTCTGGCGTTTTGCTGAGTCAAATCTTTCAAGGCTTCGCCGATGGTTTGCGCGAAAATTTACCGAAAGCATTTGCACTGGCACATGAGCGCGCATTGAAAGCAGTCGCCGATCCAAAAGAAGGAACAATTCTCTCCGTCGCTCGCGCAGCGCGTGATGCAGTAACAAATGTAGGCGCGTGGGGAAGTGAGGTGCGGCGCGATGGCGAAGTTGCGCTCGCCGCATGGAGAGCAGCGCGTGCCTCAACGCTGGATAGCGCTAACAATCCACCAAGTGAAGCCGCGCGCGGCACTATCGATGCTGGGGCACATGGCATCGAACTTATATATCGCTCTCTCGTTGCAGTACTTGATGGATCATCAGATGCCATCACTGACATTCCACAGCAAACTCGAAGCGCTATCCAAAATCAGGCGCTAGCAAAGAGTGATGGCGCGTACGAGGTGATGTATGAGCTCTCAAACATCTCTGAGATGAAGATTGAGCAGTTGCGAACCAAACTCGCGAGTATCGGCCAAAGCTTGTTAGTCGTGGGCGACGCTAAATATTGGAAAGTACATGTACATACCGACTTCGTCGAAAAGTCAGTGGAGTTCGCAAAAGAGATTGGCAATCCTGAGAATATCCGTATCACAGCGCTCGAACTCTCGGGATGTGAGAGCAAGCGAACCCTCATCACTGTGGCAAACGGTTCCGGATTCGCAGAGTTGATGCGTGATTCTGGAGTCAACGTAATTATCGCGATTGATTCTCGCCGCGTTGCTCCACAGGAATGGGTAGTCGCTGCAGGCGAAAGTAGCGAGATCATCCTCATTCCCCATGATCTCCATGGCTATGTAAGCGCGCTCGATGCAGCGCAGGTAATGACATCGCAAGGGAAAAGCGTGGCGGTAATTAATTCGCGCTCTCCCTTACAAGCTCTTGCGGCTATATCAAGCCATTCAGAGGGTGTAGAGAGCGATTTCGCACAAGAGGTCGAAACGATGGAAGCGGCCGCAGCGGGAACGCTCTCCGTGACAATTGCTTACGCCCCTCGAGAGATGACCTGCGATGGCGAAGTGGTGAAATCAGGCGCAGTTATCGCTCTGCGAGATCGCGCTGTCATTGCTCACGGCAGCAATCTCATTAATGTTGCAACTGAGGCAATCGCAAAAGTAATCACGCCGACTGCTGAGTTGATTACGTTAGTCACTGGTGCAGATGTTGATAGCACAATTGTGCAAGAGCTAATTGCGCGGATAGAGGGCGCATATCCGGCGCTCGAGGTGACCGACTACTCAGGCGGGCAAGCCTGGTATCCACTGTTGATTGGCATCGAATAAATGGTTGCACTCAACGCCAAACTTTCAGCTGCGCTGGGTGATAGAACCGCTAAAGCTCTCAACACAGCATTCGGATACTCCACAATCGAAGATTTACTCCGCCACTACCCACGCAGGTA
>CAZLOJ010000112.1:0-1769 GCA_964561165.1 uncultured Bifidobacterium sp.
GCACGCAAAGCTTGACGTTAGCCAACAGAAGGCTTACTGAAAAAGATAGCTCTCTGTGGGGCGAACTCGCGCAACCAGTTGCGCGTGAACGATTAGGTTGGGTAGATCTTCCAGAACGCTCGCGCGAGTTACTACCAGCGCTCGACGCCCTATCCGCGTGGGCGCGAAGTTCCGGGCTAACGCGAGTGGTGCTCTCGGGAATGGGTGGCTCTTCACTCGCACCTGAAGTGATTGCCGCAGCCAATAAAAAAGAGTTGACGCTTCTTGATTCAACCCATCCGGTTGATGTGCGGTTAGCGCTAGAGCCAGATCCTAAGCAGAGCATCTTTGTGCTCTCGTCGAAATCAGGAACAACGCTCGAGACGCTCTCTCATCTCAAAGCGATATGTGCACGCTTGGAAATCGCGCAGCTACAGCTCAAAGAGCACCTCATCATCATCTCTGACCCTGGATCGCCATTAGAAAATTGGGCAATGGAGCGTGATATCAAATTCTTCCCGGGCGTACCCGAGGTGGGCGGGCGTTTTAGCGCGCTCTCGATATTTGGATTATTGCCAAGCGCCCTACTTGGCGTTGATTGCGCAGAGCTACTCGACGACGCGGCGGATATGAAGGCGGCGCTTACTGCACCAGCTGCAACAGGGGCAGTGAACCCAGCGATAGCTCTTACGCAGGGCATCATCAAAGGTGGACCGTATTTGCCATTACCTGCCGAACCATTGAGCGAGTGGATTGAGCAATTGGTTGCAGAGTCCACCGGTAAAGATGGTCGCGGAGTTATTCCCGTCACCACGAACATTGCGCACGAGGAACTGCCAAGCGAGATAACACATGCGCTACACGGCGCTCGACTAGGCGGACTCTTTTATCTATGGGAATGGTCAACTGCGCTTCTGGGCTATGCCTTAGGTGTTAATCCATTTGATCAACCAAATGTCGCTAGCGCGAAGGAGGCTACGAGTAACGCGCTACAGAATGCAGCCGCCCTTGGAAAAGATGTACCACGCACCGCAGTTGACGCCGAGGCGGCTATCCGAGATCTTTTGATGAAAGTAAGCCAGCGCGACGGCCACTACTTAGCACTCCTTTCATTCACTCCCCTTCGCGATGACAGCGCTCGTGATGCTATCTACCAAATGCGCGAGGCATTAATGGCGGCCAACCATCAACGCGTCACGCTGGGCTTTGGGCCGCGCTATCTACATTCAACGGGGCAATGCCACAAAGGTGGAGCAAATATTGGCGCATTTCTCGTTCTGACAATTGATTCAACCGACGACTATCCAATTCCGGGCGAGAGCTATTCCTTCGCAGATCTGATTTCTGCGCAAGCGTTAGGAGACGTTGCTGCGCTTCGAGAAGCAGGACGAGATGTACTCCACGTGCATTTACCGTGGGATGAAGTTAAGAGACTTAGTCGAGCTCTCCGCGAAGTTTCTTAAGCGCCTCTTCTAAAATAGCTGCACCTTCTGTTGCCGAACGTCGCTCTTTCACATAAGCAAGATGAGTTTTATACGGCTCGTTCTTTACCGGTTTAGGTGGATTTGCTTTATCGCGACCGGCGGGAAAACCACAGCGCGGGCAATCCCACTCATCCGGGGGTGTAACCGAACCATCATCGGCAAAAGATGGTCGAGTTTCGTGGCCATTGGCGCACCAATACGAAATGCGAAAACGCGCGATCGCTTCGCCACGCTCTGCCTCACCCATCGGGCCAGCGCCAACGCGGCTACCTCTAATTGCGCTTCCACTCATCGTTTCACTCCCTT
>CAZLOJ010000113.1:0-1753 GCA_964561165.1 uncultured Bifidobacterium sp.
TCAGTTCCCACTACATCAGCAGGGGTTGGGAACTCCTTCTTCTCTGGGTTATCGACGAGATTTACTCCAGGCGCACTCTTCAAGATCGCTTGCGCACCATCACGCGTAACTTTTTTCTCGAAAACTGCGTGCACAGCGAGTGAGTGTGTGGTGATGACAGGTACGCGCACACAAGTTGCCGAAACGCGAAGATCTGAGATGCCAAGAATCTTCCGAGACTCGTTGCGAACCTTCAATTCCTCGCTGGTGTAACCCTCTTCTTTCAACGAACCAGCCCATGGAATTACATTCATCGCAAGGGGTGCTGGGAATGGTCCAAGATCAGAGACTGCCGTGCGGACATCACCAGCAACGGAGCCCAAATCTTTGCCAGCAACTTCGCTAAGTTGTGCATGCAAGGTGTCGATACCTGATTGACCGGCACCAGATGCTGCTTGATAAGAGGCAACGACTAGTTCTTTCACTGTGTACTCACGATGGAGCGCGCCGATGGCAACGATCATCGAAAGCGTCGTGCAATTGGGATTAGAGATGATGCCTTTCGGGCGCTTTTTGATATCTCCTGGATTAACTTCAGGAACGACAAGCGGCACATCCTTATCCATGCGAAATGCACCAGAGTTATCTACGACGACTGCGCCACGCGCTGCCGCAATCGGGCCCCACTCTGCAGAAATCTCATCAGGTACATCGAACATCGCTACATCAACGCCATCAAATGCTTCCGGAGTGAGCGCAATAACTGTGAGCTCTTCTCCCCTACACATCAACTTCTTTCCCGCGCTGCGCGCAGATGCGATCAGGCGAATCTCGCCCCAAACATTCTCGCGAGTGCTCAAGATGTCGAGCATGACGGTGCCAACCGCACCGGTGGCACCTACGACTGCAAGTGTTGGTTTGCTCATCGGCCAGTACCGCCGTATACAACAGCTTCTACTGCATCAGAATCGAGCTCAAATGCAGTGTGCGATGCACGTACCGCTTTATCGAGATCTGACGCGCGACATACGATAGAAATACGAATTTCTGAGGTGGAAATCATCTCGATGTTCACACCCGCCTCAGAGAGCGCTGCAAAGAAAGTTGCAGTCACGCCAGGATGCGAACGCATACCTGCGCCAATCAATGAAAGTTTGCCGATCTGATCGTCATATTGGATGGAAGCAAATCCAACTTCTCCTTGAATCTTATTGAGCACTGCAATCGCCTTTTCACCCTCAGCTTTTGGCAGCGTAAATGAGATGTCGGTCAAACCTGTTGCAGCAGCAGAGACATTCTGCACAATCATGTCGATATTGATATCGACATCTGCGATTGTCTGGAAGATACGCGCAGCAACGCCTGTGCGATCAGGAACTCCAACGATAGTTATCTTCGCTTCACTTCGATCGTGTGCGATTCCTGAAATGATTGCTTGCTCCATGCCATCTCCTTCTGGTCGATCCTTAACAACCCATGTTCCTTCATTCCCACTAAACGAAGAGCGAACATGAATCGGTAAATCAAAACGACGTGCATATTCGACACAGCGAAGATGGAGCACCTTTGCGCCACTTGCTGCCAACTCCAACATCTCTTCGTATGTGATGCTCTTTAACTTTCGCGCAGATGGCACAACGCGTGGATCTGCAGAGAACACGCCATCGACATCTGTGTAGATCTCGCAAACATCTGCATCAAGCGCTGCGGCGAGCGCAACTGCAGTCGTATCTGAACCACCGCGACCAAGCGTGGTGACATCTTTTGTATCCTG
>CAZLOJ010000114.1:0-1743 GCA_964561165.1 uncultured Bifidobacterium sp.
AAGAACGAAAGGTAGAAAAGGTAACAACATGGAAGGCACACTCAACCTGGTCGGTTTCGGCCTTGCAGCAATCGGTCCTGGTATCGCAACCGGACTTATCTTCGCTGCTTACATCAATGGTGTAGCACGTCAACCTGAGGCGCGTAGCGTCCTCCAGCCAATTGCATTCCTTGGCTTCGCTCTTGCTGAAGCGCTCGCGCTATTCGGTCTGGTTCTTGCGTTCGTTCTCTAAACCAATCCACTACAGAGAGAGAACTCATAACTCATGATCACATTAGCTGCAGGAGAGGAAATCAACCCTCTGGTTCCGCATACCGCGGAAATCATCGTCGGGTTCATCGCGTTCACCCTGCTTTACTTGGTATTGCGCTCGAAGGTAGTCCCAATGTTCGAGCGAGCTTTCGCCGCACGAACTGAGGCTATTCAGGGTGGAATCGAAAAGGCAGAGCGTGCACAGCGTGAAGCGCAAGCCGCGTTGCAGGAGTATCAATCTCAATTGAGCTCAGCTCGTGGCGAAGCGCAAGTAATCCGCGAAAGCGCTCGTGTCGAAGGTGCAGCTCTACTTGAGCAGATGCGTGCTAAGGCGCAAGAGGAAGCAGCACGAATTACCTCTGCCGCCTCTGCTGCAATCGAAGCTGAACGGACCGCTGCTGTCGCATCCCTTCGCAATGAAGTGGGTGCTCTTGCAATCGAATTAGCTAATCGAATCGTCGGAGAATCACTCGACGATCACGCGCGTCAATCTCGCGTGGTCGATCGATTCCTCGATGAGCTCGAAAGCCAAAAGAAGTAACGAAGCATTTCAGAACCTGGGAGTGAATTGAGATGGCAGTAGATATGAAGGGTGCAAGTCGCCAAGCGCTATCAGCGCTTCGTGGCGTTGCCGGCAATCCTTCGGCGCAAGATGCAGGGAGAATCTCACAGGACTTGTTCGTAGCAATTCAAGTTCTTGATTCCTCGCTGCCACTTCGCCGCGCCCTCACTGATCCCACCCGGGAGAGCGCCAGCAAGAGCGCTTTAGTCGAAGATCTATTTGCTAAGAGCATGTCAGCGCAATCGCTGAGCATCATCAAGAGTGGTGCGAGCGAGCGATGGTCGAGCCCGTCAAATCTTCCAGCGGCGCTTGAAATCATCGCAATCGAAGTTGAAGCTGGTGCAGCAGACGGAGTAGATGTCGAATTGATGGGAATTGCCCACGCATTAAGTGGCGCCAAGGAATTATCCAGCGCGCTTATGGGTGGACGGGCAATCGATTCCCTCGTCTCAGATCTCTTCTCCCAAAAAGTCTCAGCGGCAACTCTCCGGATTGCTCTTGCGATTGCTCGAAACCTACGTGGTCGCCACTTCATCTCTGCTCTCGAAGAGAGTGCGAACGTTGCTGGCGCTCGACGTAAGAAGACAGTTGTTCACGTTCGTAGCGCAGTCTCACTAACTCCAGCGCAAAGTGAGCGGCTTCGAGCTTCGCTCGGAAAAGAGTTGGGACGAGAAGTCTCACTCGATCTAACGGTTGATGCCTCCGTCATTGGTGGTATCGAAGTGAAATTCGATGACGACATGGTTGACGGCACCATTGCCCGACGCCTTGCTGAAGCAGGTCGAAAGCTCGCAAGCTAACTAAACAAAACAAGTTGTACCGTTTCGTGAAAGCGAGGCGGGCCAGAAGAACTAGAAGAACGAATAGAAGGAGAAGAAGATGGCCGAACTCACGATCCGCCCCGAGGAGATTCGTGATGCCCTGGCGAA
>CAZLOJ010000115.1:0-1705 GCA_964561165.1 uncultured Bifidobacterium sp.
TTGAGTAGCTCTAGCGCAATCGGATTATTGGGGATGCGTACGCCGACGCTCTCTTGCCCGCCGGTGATGAAATCACCAACTGAACTTTTCCTCGGCAGAATCAATGTCATCGGTCCGGGCCAGAAATTTCGGGCCAGTGCTATTGCATACTCAGGAATCTCACGCGCCCATTGATCCAATTGATTAATGTCATATAAATGGACGATGACTGGGTGATCCTGTGGTCGCCCTTTTACTTCATAGATGCGCGCGACTGCAGCCGGATTTGTCGCATCTGCGCCAAGTCCGTAGACCGTCTCGGTAGGAAATGCGACCAATCCCCCCGCACGTAACTTCGCTGCGGCGAGCGCAATCGCATCGGCTGAGCAATTCGAGAGAATCGCTGCTTGAGCACACATATATATATTGTCGCACTATGAGGAAACTTTAAGGAAAGTAGGGGAAGATAGCGCCATGATGAATACACGACGATTGATTCCCGCCACTGTTTTTGCCACCGCGCTTGCCCTGATTCCATTGGGCGTTGGGGTGCAGAGCGCCAGCGCCGCCACTTCTGGTGTGAGCGTCCAAGGCACGGGCACAGTCAAGGTCGTTCCCGACACCGTTCGCTTAAATGCGACGATCTCATTCGTGGGCGCAACAAACTCCGCTGCTTCAAAGGCGGTGAGCACGAGCGCCGCGGCCTTCCGTGCTGCGCTAAAAGATAAGAAGGTGGCGACCAAAGATATTCAGTCGCAGAATCTCACTATCTACCCCGAATACACCTGGACCCAAGAGAAGGGTCAGGAACTCAAGGGGTACCGAGCAAGCCAGAGCTTCACCGTGCTCGTTCGCGATGAAGCTAACGCCGGTGCAATCATCGATGCATCTGTTGATGCTGCGGGCGACAACATTCAGGTCACTGGCGTAACACCAATCGTGCTTGATATTGATGATGCACAAGATGCTGCGCGTGAAAAAGCAGTTGCGAAGGCAAAGAAGAAAGCCACTGCATACGCCAAGCTCTTTGATTTTGATTTAGGAAAGATTCTCTGGGTTAGCGAGAGTTCTTCTGCATACAATCCGCCTATCTATGCGATGACTAAGGCAAGCGTCGCCGATGCAGCTGCGCCACCAACAGAGATCGACTTGGGCGAGCAAGATGTCACTGTCACAGTAGATGTGCGGTGGTCGATTAAGTGAGCGATCGATTAGATCGCGCGCTCAATGCGTTAATTAACGAGGGAGAAATCTCCTCGGTAACTGCCAATCAAATTCGAGAGCGTTATCGCTCTGGTACGTCGACGACGGCGGATGAGTCTGGTTCGCGTCGCTCTATCCTTGCTGAAATCGGTGGATATCTTGGTGGGGCATTTACCGCTATCGCTGCTGCGATACTCCTTAATTCGCAATGGGATCGATTGACTAAAGCCGGGCAGATATCCATCTTCGCAGTGAGTGCGGTTCTGCTCTTTGCACTTGCGTACAAATTAAATTATCTAAAAGATGCACAGCGCAGAGTCGCTGGTTTGCTCTTCCCGGCGAGCGCACTTGCCACCACTGCAGCTATTGGAACGATCTTTGGAAATGATGGGCCGTACTCGATTGCATTCTTAGCGGGAACGTTGGTTGCGCTCTTTGGTTACTTGCGAGTGCAGACTCCTATTGGTCACCTCGCCCTCTATGTCGCGATATTCGCGACGATAGTTGCAGCGAACGAACAGAT
>CAZLOJ010000116.1:0-1704 GCA_964561165.1 uncultured Bifidobacterium sp.
AGAAGCCTGGGATTACCGGAAGACGTCCCTCGGTCTCCGGATCATGGAAGGCAATAAAACGCTTGATATAAAGGAGTTCACCCGAGGGGTGGATTCCGTAGTACTGATAGCCCATACCTTCATATAACTTCTGGCCACGCTCATTATCTTTCGCGGTGATGAGAATTACACCGCCTTTTCCATTCTCCTCTGCCCATTTGTTGGCATGGTCGATCAACTGCTTGCCAATACCTTTACCTTTATAAGAATCATGGACGGCAATACCTAACCAAGGCAGGGTTGTGTCAATATCCCAGAGGAATACATAACCAATCATTTGCCCATCGACTTCGGCTAACCACCTGATGATTGATTTATTTTTCTCAGTTACAAATTTAACGGCAAACTTTCGATTAACATCATTTGTATTGAAGAATTTCGTGCTCTCTACGCCCATCTGATCGAAGAATGCATGAATCTTCGGCAGATCATCTGCCTCAAACTGACGGATAATCAAAAGAAGTTCTCCTACTAGTGAGGTTCAACGATTTGTCGGACAACCTTCTGCGCATCATCAAGTTCGTCCATCGATTCATTGACTTCTGTTAATGGCCGAGTCTTTGTGATCAACTTTTCAGCAGGCAATTTTCCATCGCGCCATAATTGAACGAACTCTGGAATATCTTTTCGAGGATCTCCCGAGCCAAGGTAAGAACCTTTGAGAGTTTTCACATCGGTGACTAGCGAGACGGCTGAGAACGAGAGCTGATCTGCAGGTGCCGGTAATCCAACCGTGACGGTCGTTCCGGCTCGAGCAGTGCTCTCATACGCATGCTTCAAAGCGCTGGCTTTACCCACTGCTTCGATTGCGAATTCGACGCCGCCTTTAATATGGTCGCGGATATCTTCCTTTGGATCGATTGCAATGTCTGCGCCAAGCTCAAGTGCCAACGCACGCTTCATCGGTACTGGGTCAATTGCGATTATTGGCGAAGCTTTCGCGACTACCGCGCCAAGTAAGGCTGCCATTCCCACTCCGCCTAATCCCCAAATTCCAACCGATGCTCCTGCTGGAACCTTCGCTCCATTTCTAACAGCGCCAACACCAGTCAAGAATGCGCAGCCAAATATCGCAGCGATCTCTATTGGCAGATCTGAAGGCACGTGAATCAAAGAACGTCGATCAAGCACCATGTATTGGCTATAGCAAGAGACTCCGTTGTAGTGATGAATCTTCTCGCCTTTATAGCTAATTCGTGATCCACCTCGAATCAATTCGCCCTTTACATTCGCTGCTGAACCGACTGAGCAGAACGCTGGAACTCCCTCACGACATTGCTCGCATTCACCGCAACTTGGTAAGAAGACAATCGCAACGGCATCACCGGGTTTGAGATCTTTCACGCCTGGGCCAACCTCTTCGACGATTCCCGCTCCTTCATGCCCGCCGATGAGTGGGGTAGGACGAGGCCGCGAACCGTTGACCACCGATAAATCAGAGTGACAGATACCTGCTGCGGTGATCTTCACCAACACTTCACCCTCGCCCGGCTTATCAAGATCAATCTCGACAAGTTCAAGTGGTCTGGTCTTCTCGTAAGGCATTGGTTGACCACTAGTACGTAGTAAGGCTGCGAGTGATTTCATTCTCTTCCTATCCCTTTTTTGTTGTAAGACTTGTGAGTGCTAGAAACGCGCGGACATGCCGCCGTCGACGAGAAGAAC
>CAZLOJ010000117.1:0-1683 GCA_964561165.1 uncultured Bifidobacterium sp.
CTCCGCTCCAGCACGTTATGTGACGACTGAGAGAAATCTTCTCGCGTTTCGGCGGATTCAGGCTTCGGTCCTTTTAATGCAGAAAGGTCGAGAAAATCCGCTAGTTTCCTCGCGTATTTGGCTTACTATCCCCATAAATGGCTCTCCTTAATAACGCGTAGAATTGAGTGGTGAAAAAGCCGCACATTCAACAATTGGTGGCGATCGTTCTTGCGTTGATGATCGTCTCATTTGGCATGGGCTTTTTCTTGAACTCACAGGATTCTTCAGTCGATCAAGCTTTACAACAAATTGCAGCGGATCAAAAGATTTCACAAGCCGAATTGGAGCGGGCTGCAATCGAGGGAATGCTCCGAGCTTCAGGTGATCGTTGGTCCATCTATCGCGACAATTCCGAGGTTTCTGCAGAACGTGATGAACTCGAGGGACGGTACAGCGGGATTGGAATTTGGCTTCGTCCAGGCATTGGTGGTGGTACCGAGATCGCAGGCATCAAATCAGGTTCGATTGCAGCTCGTGGTGGTTTGAAGGTTGATGATGTAATCGCGCTAATCGATGGTAAAGATTTCTCTTCAGCTGATGTGCCTAGCACGATTGACGCTCTTCGCGGTGCACCAGGAACAAAACTTGCACTGAAGATATTGCGCAATGGCCTGGAGAATGATTTTGAATTAGTTCGTGAGAATTACATAACCTCTGATGTCGTAGTGAGTAGCGTCGATGACAACGTTGCGTTAATCAGAGTGGAGGCGTTTAGCGAGCGGGTTGTTGTCGACACACTGACTGGCCTCTCGCAAGTGAAGTATGGAAAAGGCCTTGTTATCGATTTGCGCGATAATCCGGGTGGCGTCCTGACCAGCGCTACCGACTTTGTTCAACTCTTTATCCGCTCTGGATTAATTGTTTCGTATGACCGTGGCAGCGGAAAGCGAATAGCGTTAGAGGCAGATAATAAGAACCCGATAGCCGTCCCTATAACAATTATCGTTAATGAGAACACGGCAAGTTCGGCGGAGGTTGTTGCGGGCGCGCTCCAAGATAGAAATCGCGGCGTAGTTATTGGAGTGAAGACCTTCGGCAAGGGTTCAGTTCAGGAGAGCATCACATTAAGTAATGGTGCGAGTCTGGAGACTACGGTTGGAAAATTCCGTACCCCCTCGGGGCGTTTTATTGATAAGAAGGGGATTACCCCGGATGTCATCGCTTCAGAGCGGGAATCAGTAAAGCGCAGCTTAGAAATTCTTCAAGCGCTCAATGCAATCAACGACCCAGTTAAGGGGAGTTGATCATGAAAGAGTCTGGAAAAAAATTAATTGCGTCGAATAAGAAAGCTCGGCATGACTATTCAATCGAGGATGTCTTTGAATGCGGAGTTGTGCTCTCTGGAACGGAAGTGAAATCACTACGTGCGGGACGAGCTTCACTTGTCGATGGGTTTGCGATGTTCGATGAAGGTGAGCTGTGGTTGCAGGGTGTTCACATCCCTGAGTACTTCGAGGGAACGTGGAATAACCACCCACCTCGACGTAATCGAAAGCTTCTGATGCATAAACGCGAACTCACACGTTTACTTGGGCGCGTGAAAGAGGGTGGAGTTACGCTTGTGCCGCTCTCGCTCTACTTCAGCAATGGAAAAGTGAAAGTTGAGTTGGCGTTGGCTCGAGGAAAGAAAGCGCACGACAA
>CAZLOJ010000118.1:0-1644 GCA_964561165.1 uncultured Bifidobacterium sp.
CATAAAACTAAAGCAGATAACACAGGGGCTGGCTAGCGATGAGTCCAGAGCGATTCATTAGTGCGATTGGTCTATCGCGAATGACGGTGCGCCATGGAGATACAGCGATTGCGCTTGGCAGTGGTGATGTCCCCGTGCTTGGCACCCCAGCGGTGATTGCACTCGCTGAAAACGCCACCATTGCTGCGCTCGCCGAGTTTCTTGAACAGAGCGAGACAACAGTTGGTGTCCGAATAGAGATCGACCATAGCGCAACGGCCAGCGTAGGTGATGAGGTCGTAGCGACAGCGAAAGTCTCATCGGTCGAGGGTAAGAGAATTGTCTTTGAAGTGGAATGTCACAGCGGTACACGTTTGGTAGCGCGAGGAACGATCACTCGCGTGCTCGTTGACCGTGTTTCATTTATTGCTAGAGCAGCTGCAGAAGCGCTCACGCGTGGGAATTAACTCTTTACCCCGAACATCTCAGCTACTTCCATCTGTAGTAATGCGCAGAGGCCAGTGAATTGAGTTCTCAACTCACTGGCCTCAGGCGACTTCAGGATGAATTAATCCTCGATAGTTGCGCGTTTCCTACTTCATAATTACTTCTTGGTCGCCCAAAAAATATCGGCAATCTCATCAATCTTGGCGAGCAACTTCTCCGCAACTGCAACGTCATTTGATCCCTTGGTGCCAGCGGCTCCAGCAAGCTTAGTTGCCTCGTTGAAGAGTGAGTGCAAATTTGGATATGCCTCGAAGTGATTTGGCTTGAAGTAATCAGTCCAGAGTACCCAGAGATGTTCCTTGACTTGATGTGAGCGCTCTTCTTTGATTGCCACTGCTCGCGCTTTGAAATCTGGGTCGCTGCTTGCGTTGTACTTTTCCATCGCAGCTTTTACAGATTGCGCTTCAATTTTTGCCTGTGCTGGGTCGTAAACTCCGCATGGCAAATCGCAATGGGCATGGACGGTAATTTTTGGTGTAAAAATATTTTTCATCGAAACTCCTCAGAAAGTGTCATAACTTCTCGACTTTGAGTTAGTTATTGTGAACTCTTTAGTCAGAGCCTACCTTGCGGTTGATTTCAGCGAAATCCGAAATTCGACTGTTGAATTTCGAGAGGGGTGGCCATTGGCCGCCACTTCTCGATACGCTCGCGCGCATGGGCTGGCCATTCTCATCATTTTCAGCATCATCGGCACCATCGCCCTCATCGGCGCCTTCCATAAAAACAGTACGTGTAGAGGGAGAGTCCATGGCGCCCACCTATCGCCATGGAGATTGGCTCCTGGTTCGTTTCACTGGACGCAGGCGAACTCCTCGGGGGATAAAAGTCGGGCACATCGTGGTGATCGAACGTGAGTTACAACCTGGGGTGCTCTTCATCAAGCGCATCGCCGATATCCGGAGCGATTCACCTAATCGCCATTACCCGACCTATTGGGTTGAAGGAGATAACAAGGCGCTCTCACAAGACTCTAGAACATGGGGAGCGATAGCGGGCGAGGAGATTCTCGGTCGAGTTCTCTTTCGGATTCGACGCAGTAATGAATCTGTACGTTAAGTGATGCGCCGCACGAATCGAGTGAATTAACGCAAAACTCCGGCAAGCAATCGACCGCTGGAAAGCTCTACCGCTGGAAAGCTCTACCGCTGGAAAGCT
>CAZLOJ010000119.1:0-1586 GCA_964561165.1 uncultured Bifidobacterium sp.
AAGAGAATGAATGGTCTGGTCTACGTGCGATTATGACTGAGTTTCATCACCTTGCCCGTACCACTGAGGCGTGCGTACTTGTTCTACACCATACGTCAGAACAGAGCGAGTTCGGGAAACAGAACGACCCACCTCCAAGGCGTTCTATTCACGGCAAAATCTCACAACTGCCTAGTATGATTCTGACTCTGGGTTTCAACCCATCAGATTCTGTACTCAAAGTGGCGGCGGTAAAGAACCGCTTTGGTCCACACTCTGCAGATGGTACTTTGTATTCACAACTATTTGTGGACTATTCAACCTGTCAGATAGGTGACCAGGATGCACAAGGTCGAGCCTATAGAAACAACGCAATACGAGGAGTGTCATAATGGATTTAGAACTATACCTGACAGCGCTTGCTGTCTTAGCAACAATAGGAATCTTCAAGTTTATTCGTGAGTCTATTTGGTGGTATCGAATTGAGAAGAAAACTCATAAGATACTGGACGAAGTAGATGGCGAATAAGAACGGACGCAAAGGTTCTGCCTTTGAGACCGGTGTGATGAAGTGGCTCCGTGATAAGGGGATTATTGCGGAGCGCCTCACTAAAGCGGGAGCCAAAGATGAGGGTGACCTAGTGGTTATTGTCGCAGGTCAGACCTACATCCTGGAGTTGAAGAACAGACAGAAGATAGACCTGCCTGCTTTCTGGGAAGAGGTAATGGTGGAGGCACAGAACTATGCCAAGGCCAGAGGATTAGAAGCGGTACCGCCAGGATTTGTTGTGGTCAAGCGACGCAATCACGGCATCGAGAAGTCTTGGGTGGTCCAAGATTTACAATCGTGGTTGGAGGAACGCAAATGAGGCAAGGTGTTGCCAAGCGAGTAAGTCAATATCAACCGCCTGGTGATTATGGATTTGAAGCAGGATATAAGTTAGGTTGGGATGCAGCGATACAATGGATGAAAGGACAGATGATGCCAGTACCACAGGGTGATATCACCACTACCGATATTATGAACAACCTAGTACCGGAGGAGGTGGCTGATGCTGAACAAGTACCAAGTGACGGGGACGGAGAGAGTGGCGTACCGGACGGAGATGCTCCTAGCAAACTCTAAAGACGAGGCAGTACAGAAGTTTCTTACTGCACTCAAGAGTGGGGATAAGGCAACTTATACCTTCTTTACATCCGGAATCGAAGTCGAAGTAGAAGAGTTGAACGAAGAGGAATAATGTCTGAAGGATATCGCAGGGTTAGACCAGTAGGGTCTCGCTCTGTCGATGACCTGCTCATCGCACCCATAGTGGCACACTACGGAGGGGAAGTGCGAGAGGGCAAGAACGTTTCTGTTCGCTGCTTTCTTCATCCGGATAAGCGTAGAAGCGCAGTGATAGATACTGTAAAGCAGGTCTATTACTGCCATACCTGCGCTCAGGGTGGTAATGCAATCAATATCGTGATGATAAAAGAGGGGGTGGATAAAAAGGATGCTTACAAAATCGCAGTTGGAATCGCTGGCCAAGGTGGCGAAGGAGTATCACGCGGCGCTAAGCGCAGAGGCCATAGCCTACCTCGTCGCACGTGGGATATCTAAAGAA
>CAZLOJ010000120.1:0-1579 GCA_964561165.1 uncultured Bifidobacterium sp.
CAGATTTCGATGGGTAAAAAGCGCTAACGCTACTTAACGCGAACCTGATCTAGTTTTGTGCTTCCGTAATAAAGAGTCAGCGTGTATCCCGATAGCTTTGTCTTTGTGCGCACTCCGCCAATTCCATCTTCATCTATTGAAATGGTGTAACGGACGCCCTTCGCACCTTTCTTTACACCTCGAACGGTTAGCCTCTCACCAGCGAGATTGCATTCAATTTTCACCACGTAGCGAGCAAGCTCAGAGTTGAACGTGACTGATAATTCACCAGCGGGAGGCTCCTCTTCGCCATCTTCTTCGGCGAATAGCTCTTCTTTATTTGTTGAGACTTTCTCGCTGGCTTTCATAGCGCTGCTCTGCGAATTATTCTGCGCTGCAGAGTTGACACTGTTAATTGGCGCCACTGGCTGCGCAGCAGCGCTCGAAGAAGTCGCCGTATTGATCGCACCCTGAATGGGATTATTCGTTGGAGCTGTTGGCGCATTTGGTCCACCAATTGCTGTGCCGGTTAGGCAGGCGGGCATATTTCGAAGCTCGGAGCGTGAACAATCAAGTCCCCCAGCGCTGGAATTCTGAAAGAGATCCATACATGTAGTCGTGATCGCATTTGTTGGATTTGCACAATTAATTGTGGCATCTGGATTCGTTAGCGGCTGATTGTTGGTGCAGATAGGAAGAGCAACATTTTGTGGTAATCCACAATCTAGAGAGGCAGGTGGTGTTCCAGCAGCAGGGGGCGGTGTATTTGTTTGATTGATACAGAATGCTGTGTTTTGCCAGAGAGTGAGGTTGCAATCAAAGTTTGCTGGGTTTGGTTGTTCATTTGGACTTTGACTTGCCTGCAGACTGGAGACGTTCTCTGAGTAGATTCTGATCTCCTCTGAACGAGCTTGAATCGCTGCAGCTGTACAGACAGCCGGAAACGTTCTGGCCCATTGTGTTCCTGGATAAACAGTGGCGGCATCTGCACAATTCGCAGCATCCGCTGCTGCGGCAGCGGCATCACGCGCTGCTTGTTCTTCCGCTTGTCTCGCAGCTTCTGCTGCTTGCGCTGCAGCCTGTTGCGCAGCTTGCTCCGCAGCTTGCTGCGCGCTCCACGCTGCCACCGCCGCTGAGTTCGCATCCAAGTAAGGACCAAGTTGGGTATTCCAGAGCGCAAGGCGAGCTTCCTCACCGCAAACACGCGGGAATGAACGTTCCCATGGCGTTCCCGACCAAAGAGTGATCGCCTCCTGGCACGTTTCAGCCTGAGCAACAGGAGCGGATGCAAGCGAACTGAAGACAAACGCAAGAACGAGGAGCGCTTTACGTGCGCGCAATACTGACTTCACTCCACGAGTGTAGGCAGGCATGAGTGGCTCCGCATTTTCTAGCGCAGGCAACCATCAACCATCCGCAATAACCGTGATTATTCGGACTTTTCAGGGCGAGGAGTACTCTGCCGCTATGGAATATACAAATCTCGGACGATCCGGACTCTCTGTCAGCCGCCTCTGCTTAGGAACGATGAATTTCGGACCTGAGACAGATGAACCCACTTCGCACGCGATCATGGATCGCGCCCTAGATGTCGGATTGA
>CAZLOJ010000121.1:0-1566 GCA_964561165.1 uncultured Bifidobacterium sp.
GAAGAGTCACCTGGCGAGTGGCATGAAGAAAATGGCGCGAAGTTTAAGTCTTATCGTGGAATGGGTTCTCTTGGAGCGATGCAATCTCGTGGTTCCACCCCTTCGTATTCAAAAGATCGTTACATGCAAGATGACATTCTCTCTGAAGATAAATTGGTTCCAGAGGGAATCGAAGGTCGCGTTTCCTATCGAGGCACTGTCGCGCAAGTGGTCCATCAATTAGCCGGTGGTTTGCGATCGGGGATGGGTTATGCCGGTGCGCGAGATATCTCGGAGTTGCAGCGCAACGGACGCTTCGTTCAGATCACTGCAGCGGGACTTCGCGAGAGCCATCCACACAGCATTGATCAGACTGTTGCGGCACCGAATTACAAGGGACGGTGAGTATGAGCGAGATCGAAATTGCTCCTGGTAAGCGCGCGCGTCAGACATATTCGTTTGATGACATTGCGATTGTGCCAAGTCGCCGTACGCGAAACCCAGAAGAGGTGTCGACTGCGTGGCAGATTGATGCGTATAAGTGTGAGATTCCGATGCTTGCTGCTCCAATGGATTCAGTTGTCTCACCGGAGACTGCTATCGAGATTGGGAAGCAAGGCGGAATTGGCGTACTTAATCTTGAGGGGCTCTGGACTCGCTATGAGAATCCACGGATTCCGTTGGGTGAGATCGCCTCTATTCCTGATCATCAAGTCACACGCAGGATGCAAGAGTTGTATGCCGCGCCGATTAAGCCTGAGTTGATCAAGGAGCGGATTGCTGAGGTGCGTGCTGGGGGAGTGACTGTTGCTGCGGCGCTCTCACCTAAGCGCGCTGCTGAGTTCCACAAAGTAGTTTTGGATTCTGGTGTAGATATTTTCGTGATTCGCGGCACGACGGTCAGTGCGGAGCATGTTTCGCCGAAAGATAGCGCGCTTAATTTGAAGAAGTTCATTTACGAATTAGATGTGCCAGTCATCGTGGGTGGCGTTGCTACTGCTACTGCTGCGCTCCACTTGATGCGCGCTGGTGCTGCTGGCATTTTGGTTGGCTTTGGTGGTGGCGCTGCGCACACTACGCGCCAGGTGCTTGGTGTTGCAGTGCCGATGGCGACTGCGGTTGCTGAAGTTGCTGCTGCGCGACGTGAGTACCTTGATGAATCGGGTGGCCGTTATGTCCATGTAATCGCTGATGGTTCAGTGGGTCGTAGTGGCGATATCGCAAAAGCAATTGCATGCGGCGCTGATGCAGTGATGATGGGTTCCCCACTTGCTCGCGCTGTTGAGTCACCCGGTAAGGGTTGGCACTGGGGCGTGGAAGCAGTGCATCCTGAGTTACCACGTGGTCAACGCGTCCATGTGGGCACCGTTGGCACGATTGCTGAGATTTTGCATGGCCCTTCGCATAACGCTGATGGCACGATGAATTTATTCGGTGCGCTACGTCGTGCAATGGCAACGACTGGTTATTCGGATGTTAAGGAATTCCAGCGAGTAGAGGTGGTTATCCATCGCCCGTGATCTAGTGCTCGTCGTAGATTTCGGCGCGCAGTACGCACAGCTCATCGCACGTAGGGTGCGCGAGGCG
>CAZLOJ010000122.1:0-1528 GCA_964561165.1 uncultured Bifidobacterium sp.
GCGCGTCATAGCCATCGGCATTGAAACCTTGGGCATCAAAGCCATTGACATCAAAGCCGTTGAAGAAGGTGCCGCCATCGGCGGTAAGTCCATCGAGACCGAATGGAGTATTGGTCGCTTGATGGATCCCTTGCGGATCAAATCCTCTCTGGTTAAATCCTTGCCAATATCCGGTGCCATCTTTGGTATTGCCATTGTCATCAAAAGGACCCAAATGGCGATAGAGACCTTCAGCGCTCCATCCGTTGATATCAAGACCTTGCGCGTCATAGCCATCGGCATTGAAACCTTGGGCATCAAAGCCATTGACATCAAAACCTTGAGCGTCAAACCCGTTGATGTTGTAACCATTGACATCAAAGCCATTGACATCAAAGCCATTGACATCAAAGCCTTGCCAGAATCCAGTGCCATCTTTGGTATTGCCATTGATATCAAATGGTGCATTTGCAGTGAACCGATTTAGTCCTTGCTCGTTCCAGCCAGCAACGTCATAGCCATCAACGTCATAACCATTTTGATCGAAGCCTTGAGCATTAAAACCGTTGATATCGAAGCCTTGAGCATTAAAACCGTTGATATCGAAGCCTTGAGCGTCAAATCCTTCAGCGTTATAGCCAGTCACATCAAAGCCATTGACGTCAAAGCCCTGGGCATCGAATCCATTGATGTCGAATCCTTGCGCGTTAAAGCCTTGCGCGTTAAATCCAGCTGCATTAAGGCCTTGGGCATCGAATCCATTGATGTCGAAGCCCTGAGCATCGAATCCGTTCTGATCAAATCCTTGTGCGTTGAAACCTTGTGCGTTGAAACCTTGTGCGTTGAACCCATTTATATCGAAGCCCTGGGCATCGAAGCCGGCTGCGTTGAAACCTTGGGCATCGAATCCATTAATATCGAAGCCCTGCGCATCGAATCCGTTCTGGTCAAATCCTTGTGCGTTGAAACCTTGCGCATTGAAGCCGGCAGCATCAAAGCCTTGAGCGTTAAATCCGTTGACGTCAAAGCCCTGGGCATCAAACCCTTGTCGATCAAATCCTTCAGCATTAAATCCCTGGGCATTGAAGCCATCCGCTCCAAACCCTTGGTTATTTAGACCATTGCGATCAAATCCTGCGGCGTTAAATCCCTGGGCATTGAAGCCATCTATATCAAAGCCTTGGACATTAAAGCCGTTAACATCAAATCCGGCTTCGTTGAAGCCTTGGGCGTTGAAGCCAGCGGCATTAAATCCTTGTGCATTGAATCCTTCGGCGTTAAAGCCAGCTGCGTCATAACCTCGGGCATTAAACCCAGCTGCATCGAATCCAGCTACGTCGAACCCTTGAGCATTAAATCCATCAGCATTGAAACCTTGTGCGTTGAACCCTTGAGCATCAAAGCCCTGTGCATCGAATCCCTGAACATTGAAACCATTTCGGTTGAAGCCATCTGCATCGAAACCTTGGGCATTAAAGCCATCAACATCAAGCCCTGCTTCATTAAAGCCTTGAGCGTTGAACCCGGCGGCATTAAATCCTTGGGAATT
>CAZLOJ010000123.1:0-1526 GCA_964561165.1 uncultured Bifidobacterium sp.
CAATAGAGACGCGCGGCTGAAGGCCACTCTCATATGTGCGCTTCACCTTCCGCGCGAGCGGAAGATCAAGTTCATTGAGTCGGAGCAAGAGTCCACGCCCGTCCGGTGCCGGACCATCGCCCACCCAGCCGAGCGAGAGCAGCGTGTGATTCGGCGCCAACGGCCAGAGACCGATGCCGTCGAGCAACTGCCAGTTGCCTTCTGGGTCCAACCAGATCGGTGCTGGCTCACTCGTTGGCGTGCTCTCTTTTCCTGTGAGCAGCCACGCTTGTGCGGCGTTGAGCGCCTCTTCGCGCGACGTGTAGCCCGAGCTCAACGTCACATCAAACGCGTTCTGCTGTGTGTAGTCGCCGACCGCCCAGAGCCCAGGATTTGCCGCCGGCTGCACGGTGATCTCTCGTGCATCGGTCTTCTGATCGCGCCGCTTTAGCAGCGACTTCCCTTCGCTCTCCGTGAGCAGAAGGCTCTCGTCGAGCGTGAACTTCGGTGCACCTGCACCCCTCTTTGGAGCTGCCATCTCCAGTACCTCCCAGTTCGACCGGCTTGGGCCGGCGCCTGGGGCACGACGCAACGCAGGACGCCACAGCGTGGCGCTGGTCCGCGTCGGACCCGTCCGCATCGCCATATCAGCGTTGGCACCGTTCCGGCCCCCGGGTTGGGGATCCGTTGGTTGCCGCACCTTCTTAGAGCTGAATCTCTCAGGTGCTCTCGATGCGCGTCACTATCTGAGTGACTTTTGCAGTATAGCAGGTGGGTTGTGCCAGGTGCGTGACGCGTTGCGTCAAGAGATTTCGCCATACACTCGCGCAGATGAGCGAGTTAGTAGGCAACCAGCTGGATGCGGCGGGAGAGGTGGCGCTGGAGCGTGCGCTCAGGCGTGCGTGGGCGCCAGTCTGCCAGGCGGATGAGCTGACGGATGCGCCGAAGGCGGTGCGACTCAACGACGAAGCGCTGGTGGTGGTGCGCCTGGGTGGTGAGCTGGCCGCGTTTCCAGATCTCTGCGTACATCGCGGCACGGCGCTCTCACTCGGTTGGGTGGATCAGGGAACATCGCCCGCGCCAGATGGATCACCGGCGACTGGTGAGCCGTGTCTCGTCTGTCCGTATCACGGTTGGACATACGACAAGAGCGGCACGGTGCGACGCATTCCCGCAGTCCACGGTCGTGCAATTCCGCGACGCGCAAGGATCGAACGCTACGCCGCAACGGAACATGCGGGGCTGATCTGGGTGCTGATGGATCCTGGACCCAACGGATGGGAGAACCCTTGGCCGCTCTTCCCGCTACCGCAGGTGCCGTGGTGGGGAGATGCAAAGCTGCGCACGATTCCCATCAACACGTACGACTGGAAGAGTTCACCGGCGCGACGCATCGAAAACTTCATCGACTTCAGTCACTTCCCCTGGGTGCACGAAGGGATCCTGGGGGATCGCGCCAAGCCGCTCAGTCCAGACCACGTGGTGGAGAGTGACGGCGAGACGATCACGTTCCAGATCGCCCTCGAAGAGCCGCAGACGAGCGTGAA
>CAZLOJ010000124.1:0-1518 GCA_964561165.1 uncultured Bifidobacterium sp.
CCAAGAAGAGCATCACATGCGTTAAGGGCAAAGTCACCAAAAAAGTAACGACCAAAGCTTGCCCAGCTGGCTACAAAAAGAAGTAAATAGCAAGACCCTTTATCGGTTATGCGAAAAACCGGCGCTGCATAGGTAGCGCCGGTTTTTCTATAGGAGTAATTCTCACTTGGAGTTGGCTATGAAAATTAAAATTGCGCTGCTAACGGTTGCTCTTCTGCTCGCAGGAGTTCCAATCAGCCACTCGAACACGGCTCCAGATGAACAATTCTATTTTAAGATCAATCCTCCAGGACCTGAATACATCGGGTACGCCTCCTCTAATTCTTTTGAATTACGTATGTCCAACTCTTCTTATATCCAAGTGAAATTCAAAGATGTCCCACAAGCAGAACAGTTGCGCGCCATTGATGCGATTTATGAATGTGGGAAGCCAAATTCACAATGTGTACCAAATGACCAAATGGTAAAGAATGGTTTGACTGGTCTGTATAACTCACTCCTGAGTTCGTGTTCGACAACTATCACTGTCGATTGCGTAAGTTCTCTTAAAATCACAAAAGCCGATGGAACCATCCTCACCGGGACGCCATCAACTGAATTCTCAAGTTTCAACCCTCAAGGATTTCAGGGTGATCCGGCAATCAATTTGCCGACCAGCGGAAGTTCCTTTCTTTACGATGTGCCGGGTCTTCCGCACCAAGGTGGCACTAAATACTTAGTTGTTGCGCAACTTGATGGTCGAAAAGAGCGAACTGCAGCAAAATTCTCCGAGCCCAATCTGCAGATGGGAATCTTCGCTGTCTCGTTGGTCAATGGCACCTTCAACCCAAATACCACTCCCTCGGATCTCACACCTGGTGGTCGAGGGCCAAATGGCGAACCTGCGGTATTAGCGATTGGCAGGAATCATCCTCATTTAGAGCAGTGCATTCAACAAAGTAGAACGCAATGTGCGATCCCCCACCCACTCCCACTGGATGCAACTTTTGCCATCACACTGAAGCTCTCTTCGAAAATCAATGGCTGGCTCCACGGGCGCGTAAGTAACGCTGGTGCCACGCTCGCTACCGATGCGGATGGATCGACCCGCTTTGAAGTGAGCGCAAAGCCTGTAATTGTTCCGATGGTTGGTCTCTTTTCAAAAAAGAGCGAGTTAACAGCAGATTTAAATACTTACTATACGAATCTTCCTAAGCCACTAGGTGGAACAGGGCTTTGCAAAGAGTTCAATGAGACGCCGCAATGCCTGCGCCAACAAACCTCATTTGGCAGCGAAGGTATGAAGGAATTTCTCCTCTGGTTAGCGATGATGAAAGAGAAAGCTATTGCCGCGCCTACACAATGGAGTATTCGTACCATCAGTGATGGTGGTGGTCTTGACCTGAGTTGTTATCAAAACAATAAGTCTGTCAGCGGGATTGTGATGACAAATGCCACTAACTACATAAGTGGGCCGCCAGTCTTCAACTCTGCAACGCAAACTCTTGATTACAAAGTAGCTGCTCCACATTTCCTTCC
>CAZLOJ010000125.1:0-1473 GCA_964561165.1 uncultured Bifidobacterium sp.
GAATCAGAGGCAACCACTCTTGCGGATGGGTAAAGAGCTCACCCATGGCAATCGGTGTTGCGCTCTGTTGACGCATCAACGCAAACCAATCCACCGCCTCAGGAGAGAGCGCATCTTCGAGAAAGAAGAGTCGATAGGGCTCAAGATTCTTCGATAGTCGCACCGCTTCAATCGGCGCTAAGCGCTCATGGACATCATGGAGTAATTCAATGTCATCACCGACGGCGTTACGGATGTGATCAAAGAGCTTGATGGTATTGCGCGCATATCCATGGGGATCGAAATATGCCCCTTCGGGAGCGCCCTCTGGCGCTTTGATCTGATCGATCCGTCCGCCATAACCGCCCCATTGGCAGCGGATATAGAGCAGACCTTGCTCCATATATTTACGAACATTCTCTTCTACTTCGGTTAGAGACTTTCCATCAGCATGGCGATAGACGGCAGCTCCTGCGCGCGCCTTTCCACCCAGTAAGTCATAGACCGGCATCCCGGCCACCTTGCCCTTGATATCCCAGAGCGCCATGTCGATTCCCGATACTGAATTACTCAGGACTGCATCATTGCGCCAGGAAGAGTGCACAAATGATGTTTGCCAGATGTCTTCTATGTTCGCAACATTTTTCCCGATAAGGAAATCTTTGAGATACATATCGATAGCAGTGGCAACGGCGAGGTACCTCTGAGTGAAGGTTGCACAACCTAAGCCATAAAGTCCTGGCTCTGACGTTTCGATTTTAACGACGACAAGCGGAGTAACTTCAGGCGCAGTAAGAATCGTCCGAACATTGGTGATGGTAATTGGTTTGGACATTGCCCTGCGCCTTCGTTGCTCGTGAGTTAGTTACGGCCTCCACGACCCACCATCAGGAGTGCGCGCTGTTGTCCAGATCGCAGGCCGGATGGCATTTTTGTTATCAGGGGGATATTTCGCAGCGAGCTTCTCATCGATATCGATACCCAACCCTGGCTTGTCGTTGGCATAGAGATATCCACCGCGAAGTTCTGGCGTTCCTGGGAAGACCTCTTTAATGAGATCCGATGGTCCCCACCACTCTTGAACACCGAAGTTATAGGAGCTCAGATCGATATGCAGGTTCGCTGCATGGCCAACGGGGGAGACATCTCCTGGTCCATGCCAAGCAGTTCGAATACCAAATGCTTCACAGAGATGGGCAAGCTTCTTAGCAGGAGTAATGCCACCAATGGTGCTGATATGGCAGCGAATGAAATCAATGAGACGATTTTGAATCAGAGGCAACCACTCTTGCGGATGGGTAAAGAGCTCACCCATGGCAATCGGTGTTGCGCTCTGTTGACGCATCAACGCAAACCAATCCACCGCCTCAGGAGAGAGCGCATCTTCGAGAAAGAAGAGTCGATAGGGCTCAAGATTCTTCGATAGTCGCACCGCTTCAATCGGCGCTAAGCGCTCATGGACATCATGGAGTAATTCAATGTCATCACCGACGG
>CAZLOJ010000126.1:0-1452 GCA_964561165.1 uncultured Bifidobacterium sp.
GAGCACCTTGCGCAATTCCAATTCGAAGTAAATCTCCGCTAGCGCTGATAGCAACAAGACTAGTTTCATCTAGATCTGAAAGTTTTCCAACGCTCTTAAATATGGTGGGCTTATTTTGCAAGGGTGTATCTTTATTTTCATCATTCGCGCCCTGGCTGAGTCCTAATTCATCTTTTGGTAGTCGGCTCTTGAGCGTGCGAAATTCCAACAGATCAAAGAGCTCATTTATCCTTCGGTAATTAATTGGTTGTCGACGCAAATCTTCTGGCTGCTCTGCAATAGGGACGTCATGATCTAGTTGTGTGAGCTCTCGATTTAGAAGCACTTGCGGGATATGCGCCCGCAAGGACTCGCCCACCTTGCCCGGCACTTGGTCAACCTTGGCAATTAACTGCGAGAGCGACCCGTATTCGGCAATCCATTTAGTCGCCGTTTTCTCTCCTACCCCCGGAATCGAAGGCAAGTTATCGCTTGGATCACCACGCAAAGCTGCAAAATCTGGATACTGCTCTGGAGTTAAGCCGTATTTTTCTTCAACCGCACCAGGAGTCATTCGGGCCAGTTCGCTCACGCCTTTTTTGGGGTAGAGCACGGTTACTCCGGCACTCACTAATTGAAAAGAATCTCGATCGCCTGAGCAGATTTCAACTGTGAAATCTTTGGCAATGGCTCGCTTAGTCAAAGTGGCTATCACGTCATCAGCTTCATACCCTGCACGCTCGATATGTGTGATTCCTAATGCTTCGATTATTTCGTGTAGTAAATCCATTTGACTACGAAACTCATCTGGTGTTTTGCTTCGAGTTGCTTTGTACTCTGGAAATTTCTCAGTACGAAATGTTTTTCTGGAAACATCGAACGCAACAGCGACATGAGAAGGATTGATGTCGCGAAGTAAATTGAGAAGCATGGACGTAAAACCATAGAGCGCGTTGGTAGGTTGACCACCCGAAGTCGTGAAATTCTCAATTGGTAGCGCGTGAAATGCTCGGTACGCCAAAGAGTGGCCATCAAGTAAGAGCAAGTTCTGCGACATGAGGCAAGAGTAAGACCTCTATGGAGCCAAAGACTCGCTTTCGGAATATGCTTACCTCATGGCAGAAAATATCCAGTCGCACGCTGACAGTTCCTCCACTACTGGAGAGCATCAACCGTTAAATAGCGACGCACTTGCACAGTTGAATTCTCGAGGTCGAGGGGCGCTCGACGAGAAGATGGGGATTGAAATTCTGGAGGCTAGCCCACAACGACTTGTAGGCAGAATGCCAGTTACTGGAAACACCCAACCTTTTGGATTACTTCATGGGGGCGCGAGCGTGGTTCTTGCGGAGAGCCTTGGCTCTATCGGAACCCACCTACATGCTGGGTTGCATCGACGGATTGTGGGAGTAGATATCAATGCCACCCACCACCGCTCCGCCAAATCGGGGTATGTGACGGCGGTAGCCGAGG
>CAZLOJ010000127.1:0-1439 GCA_964561165.1 uncultured Bifidobacterium sp.
AGAGAGCTATCTTTTTCAGTAAGCCTTCTGTTGGCTAACGTCAAGCTTTGCGTGCTTGTTGCATCGTTCATAACTGTGCCGCGATTGTCTTGATGAGCGCTTCCCATGCATCATTAAACTTTGCTATCCCATCGCGCTCTAGTTCATTCACCACCTCATCGTAGGAAATTCCTAGCTCAGCGAGCTCAGCGAACACCTGATGTGAATGTATGTAGCTATCAGAAATCGAATTTGCAATCGCTCCGGAGTATGCACGTGCTGCATGAATTGTTGTCTCGGGCATCGTGTTGACTGTATCTGGTGCAAGAAGTTCTACGACATATTTTGCTGGGTCATACGCCTTATCTTTGACTCCGGTTGAGGCCCATAGCGGCCGCTGCACGGCACCCCCCGCATGTGCGATTCTTCGCCAACGATCTGTGGCGGTGACTTCTTCAAAGATTTGATAGGCAAGTCGCGCATTGGCCACAGCAGCTGCACCACGTAACTTCTTTGCTTGCGAAGTATCCATGGCATCGAGAATTGGATCGATTGCTGAATCGACTCGGCTAACAAAGAACGAGGCGACCGATTGGATTCCAGCGAGGGGGCGACCATCTGCCAGTCGCGCCTCCAGTCCAGCGAGGTACGCCAGCAGGACTTCTCGATAACGTTCGAGCGAAAAGATCAGGGTGACGTTTACTGAGATACCTTCACGGATAAGTGCCGTAATTGCAGGAAGACCTGCACGAGTTGCTGGAACTTTGATGAAGAGATTTTCTCGAGCGACCTCACTCCACAACTCTTTTGCTTGTTCGACGGTTGCATTCTCTTCATGAGCTAAACGCGGATCAACCTCGATACTCACTCTGCCATCAACTCCCGACGTCGCTTCGAAAATATCCTGCAATTGTTCGCAGGCAGTTCGCACATCGGCAGTTGTGATTAAGCGAATCGCTTCGTCGGCGCTCTTGCCACGAAGTGCTGTAATGGCTTCTTGATAGGTATCAGCATCCTTCAGAGCATTAGCAAATATCGCTGGATTCGTGGTGACCCCTACTACCTGTGCAGTTCGTGTTAAGTGGAGTAATGATTTCTCGGGGCTGCTGGAGTTGCTCACTAATCGAGAGCGAGAGAGATCATCGAGCCAGATGGAGGTTCCTATTTGAGAGATTTGGGTAAGCGGGTTACTCAGATCGCGATTCATTGCGCTAATGCCAACGATTCCTTCATGCGCACAAGAATGTTCTCGGGGGTATATCCGTAGGCTGCGAAGAGCTCTGGGCCTGAGGCTGATGCCCCAAAGTGTTCAATGGAGAGAACCGAGCCGGTACTACCAACATACTCGCGCCAACCCGCGCCAACGCCTGCCTCGACGCTCACCCGAGCTTTGATAGAAGTTGGGAGAACGCTCTCTCGATATTGGGCGCTTTGTTCATTGAACCATTCCAAACATGGAG
>CAZLOJ010000128.1:0-1411 GCA_964561165.1 uncultured Bifidobacterium sp.
AATACAGGGCATATAGCGTTCCTGTTGGGTAGTACCCGTTAGCAAATGCAAAAGGTACACCAACAAGATCTACTGCGACCCAGACCAACCAGAATTCGATGTAACCACGACTCATGCCAAAAGTTGCGAGCGCAGTGCCAGTGAAAATCCAGGTATCTACAATCAGCCAATTACCGGTTTCGCCCAACGCTTTGAAGATCTGCATCGAGGCTAAAAAGAAGACAGCAATTGCCGGAATGAGGAGTAGCTTCTCTTTTGTTGTGGTCCACCGTGGAGAAACAGCAGGCCGGTTACCACCGCCACTTCGCCGGTGATGCGTCCAGCGGATCCAGCCATAGATACTGACCATTATTAGTAGCAAGTTGCGACTAGCCTGCCCGTAAAAGTTGGCATCATTTTCGCTGTATGCGAAGACCGCTCCTAAGAAGACAGTAAAGAGCATTGCATCAGCAAAAATGCCTACTGGCCATGCAGCGACTTTTCTTTTCATTCCTAAAAAAGCGCTCGTTATGCCCATTGCACCGCCAAGGACTTCGCGAAGTGGGATTGACCTACTCCCAAACTGAAGATTGGTTTCAAATAACCACTTGATGAGATTCATGAGCTCGCGACTACTTTCGTGGATCTTCTAAGTGGAGGGCAGATAGCGCATCGGCGTTGATGATGGCTTCAATCTTCTCGGTTGGAATCTTTGGCATCGAAGTACCGGCGACTACATCATTAACGGCGCGCAGACGCTCCATCGCATATTGCGGTGTGGTGACTGGGAAATCACTGCCAAAGAGCAATTTATGCATCGCGCCCCATTCATGCGCCATCACCAATGCCTCATAGGTCATCCATGGTCGGGTATAGATTGCCGAAACATCTGAATACACATTGGGATGCTTTCTAATCACTGCAACAGTTTCTCTCACCCAAGGGTGTCCGATGTGTGCCATGACAATTTTCAAGTTAGGAAAGGCAATCGCTATCTCGTCCACTGTGAGCGGATGTGCATTTTTAAGTGGCGCAAAAGAAATTGGTGACGCTCCGATGTGGAAGAGAATCGGCAACCCATCTCTCTCGGCCCGCCGAAACAACTCGAGCGCTTCCTTACCTAGCGGTTCAAATCGTTGGTAATTAGCGCCCAACTTGATTCCCTTGAGCCCTAATGATTTCGCACGCTCATACTCATCCAAGTAATCGGCAAGATTAGGGTCGACCGACATAAATCCAATTCGAGAGTTATCCGCCGCCACAAAATCTGCGGTGGAATCATTGATGCGCGTTGCATCCCCGGCAGTACCGGTGTATTTCTCTACATCTGGCACATGAATGTTAAAAACTATGGAGATATCGGCAGCTTTCATGCCGCGCTGATAATCGGCCCAACTATTTGTCGTAGAGACTGGGTCACCTGAATGCCAAC
>CAZLOJ010000129.1:0-1389 GCA_964561165.1 uncultured Bifidobacterium sp.
ACCAGAACCAGAACCTGAAGTTCCTGTTGCACCGCAACCACCTGCTCCGCCTGCACCAGAACCAGAACCTGAAGTTCCTGTTGCACCCGAACCACCTGCGGACGACGAACAAGATGACGAACAAGATGACGAACAAGATGACGAACAAGACGACGAACAAGACGACGAACGCGGTGGAGATCGAAATCGCGGGCACGGCAATGATGAAGATGGTGTCGATGAAGATAATCCGGGTAGAGGACGAGGTGGACCAAATGCAGAAAATCCTCCAGCGCCTCAACCACCAGCTCCGCAAGCGCCAGCTCCAAACCTTCCGCCAGACCCACAAGGGGATGGGCAACAACCAGCTCCCCAACCGCCAGCTCCTGAGCCTCCTGTAGAAGAACCGCAGGCACCTCAAGTCGAGTTTGTTGATCCAAATGAATTTGGTGAGGATGGATTCAACGCCTTTGGTGTTGATGCAGAAGGATTTAATCGCGCAGGATTCAACATTGAAGGATGGAACCGTCAAGGATTTAACGCGCAGGGCTTTGATGCTCAAGGGTTCAACGCTCAAGGTTTCAATGCTGATGGATTTAATCGAAACGGTTTTAATGTTCAAGGATTTAATGCTGAAGGTTTTAATGCACAAGGCTTTGATGCCCAAGGTTTCAATGCCGCTGGCTTTAATGCCCGAGGTTATGACGCAGCTGGCTTTAACGCCGAAGGATTCAATGCACAAGGATTTAATGCCGCGGGCTTCAACGCCCAAGGCTTCAACGAAGCCGGATTTGATGTTGATGGATTTGATGCGCAAGGCTTCAATGCTGATGGCTTCAACCGAAATGGTTTCAACGCTCAAGGGTTCAATGCGCAAGGATTTGATGCCCAAGGATTTAACGAACAAGGATTTGATGAAGCGGGATTCGATCGCAACGGTTTTGATGCACAAGGTTTCAACGCACAAGGATTTAACGCGCAGGGATTTGATGCCCAAGGCTTCAATGCACAAGGCTTTAATGCTCGAGGTTATGACGCTGCAGGCTTTAATGCGGCCGGCTTCAACGCGCAAGGGTTTAACGCTCAAGGCTTTAACGAAGCAGGATTTGATGTCAACGGATTTAACGTTCAAGGCTTTGATATTGATGGCTTTAATGCAGCTGGTTTCAATGCGCAAGGTTTTGATCGCAATGGCCTAAACAACCAAGGCTTTAATGCTGAAGGATTCAACGAACAAGGCTTTAACGCCGAAGGGTTCGATCGCAATGGTTTTGATGCACAAGGCTTTAATGCCCAAGGCTTCAATGCGCAGGGATTCGATGCAGCTGGGTTTAACGCCGAAGGATTTAATGCGCGAGGTTATGACGTAGCCGGCTTTAATGCGCAAGGATTTAATTCCCAAGGATTTAA
>CAZLOJ010000130.1:0-1386 GCA_964561165.1 uncultured Bifidobacterium sp.
GAGTGCTGACATTGCGGGGAGTTCGGAGAGTTCGGAGAGTTCGAGTAGTACCAGCGGTACACCTGGCGCGAGCCAAGGGGTAGTCGCGCGCGCAGAATTGAATTCGAGGTTTGAACGAGATGCGCTGCCGTATCTCGATGCGCTCTACAGCGCGGCGCTTCGGATGACTAAAAATCCAGAGAGCGCCGAGGATCTCGTCCAAGAGACATTTGCAAAAGCCTTCACCTCATTTCATCAATTCACCGAGGGAACAAATCTACGAGCATGGCTCTATCGAATTCTGACAACAACTTTTATCAATATTTACCGAAAAGAGCAGCGCCAACCTCTGATTTCTGATGGTGAAATAGAAGAGTGGCAGATAGCTGAAGCGGCAACTCATACCAGCGATCAAGGAAAGTCAGCAGAGGTAGAGGCGTTGGAGCAATTGCCTGATAGCGATATAAAGATTGCGCTTCAAGAGTTGCCAGAAGAGTTTCGTCTGGCAGTCTATTTCGCTGATGTCGAAGGTTTCTCGTATAAGGAAGTTGCCGAGATTCTCAATATCCCACCTGGGACTGTGATGTCCCGGTTACATCGTGGTCGAAAGCTGTTACGTGAATCATTGGCCGATTATGCCCGCGAGCGCGGTTATCTCAGGGCAGGTGAGGGTGTATGAGTTGCGGCAATCATCACAACCTGCCCTGCACCGACGTGCTGCATGCAATAGTCCTCTATATCGATCATGAAATTGAGGATAACGAAAGCGTCC
The DNA here is from genome assembly GCA_964561165.1 of uncultured Bifidobacterium sp. Lineage (GTDB taxonomy): Bacteria > Actinomycetota > Actinomycetes > Nanopelagicales > Nanopelagicaceae > IMCC26077. The sequence continues at coordinate 752 of CAZLOJ010000130.1, forward strand.
ACGCAATCGAATTGCACATTCAAGAATGTCCGCCATGTGCAGCTCGAACTGCACAGGAGGCAATTATCAATCAACAATTGAAAGCGCTCCTCAATCGCTCCTGTCGCGAGGAGGCATCAGAACAATTACGCAGAAATGTCGGCGCTATGATTCGGCAACCGCAATTTGAATGGCATCAGTCCATCACTTATACCGAAATCACCACAGATACTTTCATCCATACTCATGTAGAGATTCATGAGCGCTTTGGAAGCGATGACGATCAGTACTGAGTGAGCTAGTCGAGCTAGTCGAGCTAATTGACTCGTGGAAATACCCCCCAGTAGCGCGCCATTGGGCTAAGTTGTAGAACGTGAATCAGACTATTCGCGCCGAGATGGTGGCTAACGTCTTGGAAGTCTCCGTTGTAGTTGGAGATTCAGTCTCGGTTGGTGAAACCTTGCTCTTGCTTGAATCGATGAAAATGGAAATTCCTGTGCTCGCCGAATTTGATGGTGAAGTAGTTGATGTAGGAGTCGTCCCTGGTGACGTCATCCAGGAGGGCGATCCGTTAGTGGTTTTAGCAGTCGTGAATCAAGGTCATAAAACTAAAGCAGATAACACAGGGGCTGGCTAGCGATGAGTCCAGAGCGATT
>CAZLOJ010000131.1:0-1372 GCA_964561165.1 uncultured Bifidobacterium sp.
GCATCCCCCAAGTACTGTGCGCGTACTAGCGATCTCCCTGCTGGCCTTTGCGCTCGCTGGCCAGGCGTGTGCCGCACCAGAGCGTGCGCAGCTTCCGAGCGCAACACCAACACCTAGCCCTCCGCCAGAGCCAACCTCATGGGAGACGCCAAGCGCTTTCCCTTCACCGATCTTTCCGAAAGAGTCATCCGGAAGTTTGCTGATCCCCGCCTACGAGTACGAAGACGGCACGACGATCATTGACGGGCCGGTCTTCATCGATGGGATTGCGTTTGATCTGAACGGTTCGGATGTCTTCGAGCTCTGCATCTCGCGAGGCTATGAGTGCGTGGAATACGAAGACATCATCCCCGTCCGGCTTGCACAGATTGATGCACCCGAACCTGGAATCGACTGCTATGGAGAAGAAGCTGAACTAGAGCTTGCAACAATGCTTCTTGAAGGGATTTCCGTGAGCATCACCACGGATCCAAATCTTCCAGAAGAAGACGCAGACGGCATCTTGCAGGCGTGGGTGTGGAACTCAGAGTTCCTAGTGAACCTTGCAATGGTTAAACGAGGTGCTGCAGTTCCTTACTTGCCAGACGGCGCACGTGGTGCGTTTGATCAGCGACTCCTCAACGCGGCGCGCAAGGCGAAGGCTGCGGGACGCGGGCTGTGGGGCGCTTGTCCCGGCACGCAACTCAACACGCGCAGACCCGTGGATACTGGCCCTTTTTAGGGGAGCTCCCGTATCCCTGCCTTACTCCTTAAAGTGATTGTCGTATGCCTCTTTGATGATCTCCGAAATGATGGCTTTCTTTGCGTCAACATCTCCCGGGCGCAACTCGATACGGTAATAGCCCCAACGCTGGTCGTAACTCATGAGGCTGAGTCCTGCATCTTCATACTTTTTTTGGAGAGCGTCCGAGTACGGCAGCCGCGCCTCTAATCGAGTGAAAGTCCGCTTCGGCCGGAAGGTGATGAAGTTCTCAGGAGACCCATCAATCGTGACCCCGATGTAGTACTTGTTGTACTTGGGCTCAATAGGTATCCCTGAGCCTCTCGCGATCGCCATGACTTCGTCCGCAATCTGGACCGTCTTCTTTGTCCCACGCGCCTCCCAATAGGCACGATCGGTTGCTGAATAGCTTCCATCGGCATCATCCGGCCCCAGGGAGATTGGCTCGAGAACCTTGGTGAAATGCAGTCCTAGTTCTCCGTTGACCTCAAGTGCTTCCATCTTGATGGCCACAATTGGAACAGAGCCGTGGAAGAGACTAATGACATTCATGAACCTGCTGGTGATGTCCTCAGCAATGATCACAGCGGTGTGTTCATAGTTCGGATACCGCTTTCGCTCAATATCCCAATACTCGAGGACGCGAATGAT
>CAZLOJ010000132.1:0-1365 GCA_964561165.1 uncultured Bifidobacterium sp.
ATGAAGGGGATCTCTCTGCAGAAGATTTTCGAAAGAGCCATTTGGCGTACTGGAAAAGAGTCGGCGAAGTCGTCGATGATCACACATTAATCGTTCAGGTTTACTTTGAAGTAGAGCAGAAAACCCAATAAAACTCGTCCTAAATTCGTAGGACAATGTAACAAGAATACCCGGAATCCTGCGCCTCTGATGGGGTTTTCCCGCATGAAACGTATCAAGCGATGTGCGCACTAATTAGAATCCAGGCATGAGAAAAAATAAGAAAGTTCGAGAACTTTCGCGTTTTTTCCTATCTGCCTTCGGTGCAGTTCTTGCTTCAATAATTTTAATTTCGGCGTTTGCATCTCCTGCGAACGCATCATTATTGAGCACAACAGCGACGACTACGGCATTAATCAACCCAGGTGGTGGAACTGATTCTGGTTCATCGCAATGCGCGACCAACAGCGTCGTGGTTGGATTTCGCTGGTCTGGCGGAACAAGTACCTCATCTCCTTACTCGATTTACTGTCGGGCGCTCAACGCTGACGGAACAATCCCTGCCGATCAATCGACTACGAGTAACACCACGCAAGTGACGGTGTACTACAACAACTCAGCGACAAATGTAAGTTTCTGCCCCGCCGGGACAATTGCTACAGGCGTGCGACACCGAGGATGGAGCGATTTTGCCCTCATTTGTAATACCCCTCCCTCTCTTAGCGATGACGACCAGTACTCCAAGACCGTAACTACACCCACTGATCGGTCGTGTGCTGCTAATGCAGCCTTAGTGGGTATGGGTAAATACACAGGAGCGTGGCTCGATTCGCTCTACGGTGTATGTCGCGCATACGCAACAAATACTTTGTCGTACAACGTTAATTCCGGTTCTGGAACCGCCCCACCTAGCGTTTCGCGAACTGTAGTTTCACCAATAGTTGCCACGTCGACGGCCTACGCAGGTACCCGCACGGGATTTACTTTTTCGGGGTGGAATACACTGGCGAATGGAACTGGCACCAACTACCCAGCTGGCTCAGATATTTCCGTCACAAGTACCACAACTCTGTATGCCCAATGGAATTCCACGATTACTTATGATGGCAATGGAAATGAAGGCGGGACTGCTCCTGCACCAACAATTGCCACTTCATCTGCGGCAGTCACACAACTAGCTGCGAACAATGGGCTTCTCACGAAAACCGGTTACACCTTTGGCGGTTGGAACACTGCAGCGAATGGCACAGGCACTTCCTACTCAGCAGGGCTGAGTACGTATTCGTCTCCTGGAAATGTGACCTTGTACACCCAGTGGAATTCCACTGTTACATACAACGGGAATAGCAACACCAGCGGTACAGCCCCAGCATCGCAGACAGCGAT
>CAZLOJ010000133.1:0-1339 GCA_964561165.1 uncultured Bifidobacterium sp.
CTTGATTAAGTTTGATCTTCAACGTGGGACTCGAGAAAGTAAATCCACGCGCAGAAAGTTTGAGCCACTTATCCGTGCCACTTCCTAACTCTTGTAGCGAAGAAGTTTCGATTCGCTGCTCTTTGCCCGCTTCAACCACCGTCACCGTAGCCGTAATTGGCGCGTCGGTAAATCCATACAAACACTGGGCAGTGCCTTTACGCATCACAAGGTCATAGGTGCCTTCGAATACCGAACCATCGGGATTGAAGTGCATTCCACCTACTTTGTAATTGAGCGTGGAGTTATCAAAAGCAGGAGCAGTCCCCTCGTACACCATCGCATTAGTCGTCACAACGCCTAGTAGTTTTGACCGATCTGCAAGACATTGTGAGCCAAATCCATTTTGAATTGTTGTTGCAGACCACGTGCTAACCAACCCAGCAGCGGTATCTTTTGCGACATCTTTCCAATTCTCAATGGTTATAAAGGCACCAAACTCATTAGCTAAACTATTTGTCACGCCAGAGAAATCTGAATTGCGTGGCAAGTCTCGCAATATTGCTGGGGTAGCCTGCGAGCGATTTATTACCGAATAAAACTTTGGTACTTTCACCGGTTCAGCATCGATAGAAATCTTATTCTGTTCTGCATCAAAAGTTTCGACCGTAATAAGTGGATCTGCCATGCGGCCCATCAACCAACCAGTGAGTAAATTACTTACGCGCAAAGTTAACGAAGCGCGAACCCCACTTGGGAAATCTTCCATCAACCCGCACATTCCATTTTCGGTCCACGCACACTCTCCCGCTGAACCAATCGTTGCAATCCGAATCGAACCGTTTGGCAACATCATCTCTTCCGAGAACGGACGTTCATATTCAAAGCCGCGCTTTTCAGAGTACGGCAAGACCATCGCAGTAAATTGATCGAAGGTCGGACTACTACCAGGAAACTTCGTTGCCTTCAAAACAACGTAAACCGCGTATGTATCAACGCCACCAGAGTTCTGCATTCCTTCTGCCTGCCAGAGACTGATACTGGAGCCGCCAGGTAATCCATCACCAGGGGTATTCGCAACCAATGCGCTATCCACCTGGCGAATCAACTTCGCGCTTTTAGTCGCAGGCTCATCTTGCTTGCGAATACTCACACTTTCGATACACCACTGTTCGGCGGAGCTTTTACATGCAGGCAAGAGGAGATTTGCAACATAGGTTTGATCTGATTTATTACATGGATCCACACCAATTGCGGTACACAAGCGTGCGTTAGGAGTGCCATCAGGATTAATTCGCGGCACTCCTTGTGCAGTGAGAATGGAAACGTTCTCGCCGGAATTAAAAAACGAATCAACGAT
>CAZLOJ010000134.1:0-1326 GCA_964561165.1 uncultured Bifidobacterium sp.
ATAACAGAAAATGTGCCACCCGGGGCAATGGGCGTGGGAAGAGGGCAACAACGGAATATTCTCGGCTGGGTAACCCGCAAGAGATCAGGGAGCGATTCTGCGAAAGCCGCAGAACGAGCGAGTAAGAAAAACTAGGAGCGAAGTGAGCGAAATCCGACTTTCCTCTGAGAAGCGGCTGCGACTTTTCACTGGTCGCGCTTTCCCTGAGCTAGCGCAAGAGGTCGGTGATGAATTAGGAATTCCACTCACTCCAACTTCTGCATACGATTTTGCTAACGGTGAGATTTTCGTTCGCTTCGAAGAGAGCGTTCGCGGTTGCGATGCCTTCGTTCTGCAGAGCCATGCAACGCCAGTCAATAAGCACATCATGGAACAGCTCATCATGGTCGATGCGCTTAAGCGAGCTTCCGCAAAAAGAATCACAGTAATCGCACCGTTCTATGGTTACGCACGACAAGATAAAAAACATCGTGGACGTGAACCAATTTCAGCTCGTCTGATGGCGGATCTCTTCAAGACTGCAGGTGCAGATCGTTTAATGGTGGTTGACCTACATACCTCGCAGATTCAAGGATTCTTTGATGGACCAGTCGATCATTTATTTGCACTTCCATTATTGGCGAACTACGTTGGAAGTAAAGTCGACCGCACCCGTTTGACCATCGTCTCCCCAGATTCTGGTCGAGTGCGAGTGGCCGAGCGCTGGTCTGATCTCCTTGGCGGCTGCCCAATCGCATTCATCCATAAAACCCGTGATCCTCGGATTCCTAATGAGTCAAAGACTGGGCGCGTTGTTGGCGATGTCACTGGACAGACCTGCGTAGTCATTGACGACATGATCGACACCGCTGGCACGATTACAAAAGCGGTAGATGCGTTATTCGAGGAGGGTGCGCGCGAAGTAATTGTTGCCTCCACGCATGCTGTGCTCTCGGGTCCTGCAATCGATCGTTTGAAGAACTCTCGAGTAAGCGAAGTTGTCGTCACCAATACGTTGCCAATACCTGAGGAATCGAAGTTCGATCGATTGACCATTCTCTCCATCGCGCCACTGCTAGCTCGGGCTATCCGGGAGGTCTTCGAAGATGGCTCAGTCACCAGCCTCTTCGACGGCCACTCCTAACCTTTAATAAGCCAGATTTTTCAAACTCGCCCCTCCTGAGTTACTCTTCAACCCTTCCGGCGAGGGGATGAAAGTCCCGTCATCGACGGCTTGCTCTAGGGCCCGCCTCGTAATCTCGCTGGTAATGAGTAGACAACAACGGGGGATCAGATGGCCGAAATCAAGATTGCAGCGAAGGTTCGCTCTGAATTTGGAAAGGGCGC
>CAZLOJ010000135.1:0-1326 GCA_964561165.1 uncultured Bifidobacterium sp.
AACTCTTTGCACTTTACTATCACAATAATTTCGCTGCGATTACACCTTGAGCAAGAGGCTCAGCGCCACAATTGACGCGAACCACAAGCCGCCGACCACAATCGTGATTCGATCGAGGTTTCGCTCTACGACCGAAGAGCCACCGTAAGTAGAAGAGACGCCACCGCCAAAGAGGTCGGAGAGGCCGCTGCCTTTGCCCTTATGGAGCAAAACCAACAGAATCATCAAGAGACTGATGATGCACAGAAAGATTGAAAGACCCAGAACCATCGTCACTCCTTGTAGGGGTAGGCCTTAAGGATACCTGCTAAAACTTATGAAACTTCGCGATTTTGGCGAACTCCTCTGGGTCTAGGCTCGCGCCACCCACCAAAACCCCGTCAACATCAGGGCAGGCCATGATCTCTTTGATGAGCGAGGCTTTGACCGAACCCCCATAGAGAATCCTGACCTGGGAGGCTGTGGGGCCATTGGCCAGCTTCGCGATTCGCGCACGAAGGGCCTGAATCATTTCCTGGGCATCCTCAGCAGTTGCGCTCTTCCCAGTCCCGATCGCCCAGATTGGCTCATAGGCGATCACGATCTTCTTCACTTGTCCCGGAGTGATTCCCGCTAAAGCGCCATTGAGCTGATCGGTGACGTATTCGATATGGCTCTGCGCCGATCGAATTTCATCGCTCTCGCCAACGCAGAGTATGGGAGTGAGGCCAACGCTCAGCGCAGCTTTAACTTTGCTGTTAACGAGAGCATCGCTCTCACCATGATGCACTCGACGTTCAGAGTGACCAACGACAACAAAAGTACATCCGAGTTTGGCAAGCATTGCACCCGAGATATCTCCGGTGTACGCGCCGGAAGGAAATGGCGATAAGTCTTGTGCGCCAAAAAGCAATTGCAGTCGATCGCCATCGATTAGCGTCTGCACCGAACGGATATCAACGAATGGTGGTAGTACAGCGATGTCACTGGTCTCATAATCTTTCTCATTGAGAAGGAAGGCCAGTTTCTGCGTCACGGCAATCGCTTCGAGATGATTGAGATTCATCTTCCAGTTTCCAGCAATGAGCGGCTTTCGAACATCTTCAGGGATACTCATCACGTCTCCAATACTTGAATGCCGGGTAATTCTTTGCCCTCGAGGAACTCAAGTGATGCTCCCCCGCCGGTGGAAATGTAACCAAATTGCTCTTCATCAAAGCCCAACAGTCGAATCGCTGCAGCAGAGTCGCCACCACCAATAACGCTTAACCCTGGCAATTGCGCCAACGCCTGAGCAATCACTCGAGTGCCATTGGCAAAAGCTGGGAACTCGAATACCCCCATCGG
>CAZLOJ010000136.1:0-1313 GCA_964561165.1 uncultured Bifidobacterium sp.
TTTCGGTATTCGCAGGAGTTGGCGAGCGTACCCGTGAAGGTAACGACCTCTTCCTCGAAATGACTGAGACTGGCGTTATCAATAAGACCGCATTGGTCTTCGGACAGATGGATGAGCCACCAGGAACGCGTCTTCGCGTTGCACTCTCTGCGCTCACCATGGCTGAGTACTTCCGCGATGTACAGAAGCAAGATGTGTTGCTCTTCATCGATAACATCTTCCGCTTTACCCAAGCAGGTTCAGAAGTTTCCACGCTCCTTGGCCGTATGCCTTCTGCGGTGGGTTACCAGCCAACGCTCGCTGATGAGATGGGCCAGCTCCAAGAGCGCATCACCTCAACTCGTGGCCACTCGATTACATCAATGCAGGCGATCTACGTCCCTGCCGATGACATCACTGACCCAGCACCACACACCACATTCGCCCACCTTGATGCGACGACAGTGCTCTCTCGTCCAATCTCAGAATTGGGTATCTATCCTGCAGTGGATCCGCTCGATTCCACTTCGCGCATCCTTGATCCTCGCTACATTGGTGAGAATCACTTCCGCGTTGCGAACCGAACAAAGCAGATCTTGCAGCGTTACAAAGACCTCCAAGATATCATTGCAATTCTCGGTATTGACGAGCTCTCTGAAGAAGATCGTATTCTCGTAGGCCGCGCTCGCCGTATTCAGCGCTTCCTCTCGCAGAACACCTTCGTTGCTAAGGTCTTCACCGGCCTTGATGGTTCATTCGTTCCACTCTCCGAGACCATTGCAGCATTCGATGCATTGGCAAATGGCGATTACGACCACATTCCTGAGCAGGCATTCTTCATGTGCGGTGGCTTGGATGATGTTGAGCGTAAGGCAGCGGAGTTGGCGAAGAACTAATGGCGCTACGTGTAGAAGTTGTGACACCAGAGAAGAAAATCTTCTCTGGTGAAGCAAGCATGGTCCGGGCACGCACCCTTGAAGGCGACCTCGGCATCCTCCCCGGTCATACCCCGCTATTGGGCGTCTTGGTCGACGGCGAAGTGATCGTCAAGGAGACTAGTGGGCAGAGCACGACTTTTATGATCAACGGCGGGTTCTTGTCAGTGAATAACAATCGAGTCTCTATTCTTGGTGAGAGCAGTATCTAACTCGCACGCTATTTTGGGTGAATGGTTCGAGGTGATCCGATGTTCAAGCAGAGCGTCACTCGAACTGTTTTAGTGATAATTGGCCTGATTGCATCCCTGCTCACAGCACACGTGTCCCAAGCTGCTGAGCCGCAGAATTCGCTCGATGTCAGTCAAGTAAATTCTAAAGATTTGATGCAGGGAAATG
>CAZLOJ010000137.1:0-1250 GCA_964561165.1 uncultured Bifidobacterium sp.
GAGCGGACAGAGCGATCACTTAAGCGACGCGATGAAGAGCTGGCAAAGTTAGAGGGAGAGATGGGCGCAGCAGAGGTCGCTTCAGATTTCACCCGGTTGGCTCAGATTCATGGGGAAATCCAGCGGCTCAATAGCGAGAAAGAAGAGCTCGAAGTGGAGTGGCTAGCGCTGATGGAAGGTCTAGAAGGCAAGTAGTAGGGTTCCAATATGCGGCCTGTGGTGCAAGTTTCTCTCGATCTCACCGATATCCATGAAGCGATGGAGATGGCGCATACCGCGATGCGTGCAGGAGTTGATTGGCTAGAGGCCGGGACGCCATTTATTCTCGCGGAAGGTTTACATGGCGTGAAAGCGCTGCGCAAAGAGTTTCCGAACACGCCAATTGTCGCTGACTTGAAAACGATGGACGGCGGCTATCTCGAAGCAGAGATGATGGCGAAGGCAGGCGCAACGCATGTTGTTGTCATGGCGCGCTCGCATCCAGAAACGATCAAATGTGTCGTGCAAGCGGGTAGAGATTTTGGGGCCGTCGTAATGGGGGATAACTTGGGATGCCCTGACATGGTGCAGGGGGCTCGCGAACTTGAAGAGCTTGGCTGCGACATGGTTATTCACCACATCGGGTATGACGAGCGTCGTGGCATTGCCGCTCGTGGCGAACGAGCACCAAATCCACTCGACCAGTTGCGTGAAGTTGTCGATGCAGTTTCAGTCCCCGTACAAGCTGTTGGTGGATTGACTTTAGAACAGGCCATCAAGAGTCCCGAGTATGGAGCGCCACTTGTCGTTATCGGTGCGCCATTAGCTATTGATGCTGATTCATTTAGTCGAGGGGCAGGAAATGTCGAAGAGGTCCTTCGAAAGATTTGCGAACGCGTGCATGCATATGGAGATGTGCCAGTAAAAGGGGAGAGGAAGTAAGAGCGCATGGGGACTCTTGGCGTAGTGAATTTCGGAGCACAACCGCATAATGTCGAACTTCGCGAAGTAGAGCGCCCGACTATCGGCGCTGAAGATGTGCTCGTTGAAGTAGCTGCGGTAAGTGTCTGTGGGAGCGATCTGCACCAATGGACTGCTTCACATAGCTGGCCAGTTAATTACCCAGTCGTTCTGGGCCATGAGTTCGGCGGGACAATTGTCGAAGTGGGGAGCGCGGTTGCATCCTGGAAGATTGGCGATCGAGTTGTAAGTGAGACTGCGGCCATCATCGATCACAACTCTCCGATGACGCGAATTGGTCGATATAACCT
>CAZLOJ010000138.1:0-1195 GCA_964561165.1 uncultured Bifidobacterium sp.
AAAAAAATTTCTCATGTTAGTTCGGCTCCGGAGGGGTTAATTCAACCTGGTCATCGTCGTCATCGTCGTCATCGTCGTCATCGTCGTCATCGTCGTCATCGTCGTCGCGCCCGCGGCCATTATTATCGTTGTCGTCATCATCGTCATCATCTTCGTCTTCGTCATTTCCATCTTCTTCGGTGCTCTCATTTGTCTTCGGGAATCCATTAACATCAAAACCATTTATGTCGTACCCATCAGCATCAAATCCGTTGCCGTCATATCCATTGACATCAAAGCCATCGGCATTGAAACCGGCCTCGTTGTAACCAGCTTCGTCATAACCATCTGCGTTGAAACCATCTGCGTTGAAACCATCAGAATCAAAGCCATCGGCATTGAAACCTTCCTCGTTATAACCATCTGCGTTATAACCATCTGCGTTGAAGCCTGCCTCGTTGAAGCCATCCGCATTAAAGCCATCAGCGTTGAAGCCCAAGACATTAAAACCGTTGATATTGAAACCGTCAGCGTTGAATCCAGCTGCATCGTATCCATCGATATCGTATCCATTGACATCGAAGCCATCGGCATTGAAACCTGCTTCGTTGAAGCCGGCAGCATTGAAGCCTTGTGCATCAAATCCATTTCGATCAAAACCAGCGACATCAAATCCCGCTGCATTAAAACCGGCATTGTCGAATCCAGCGCGATCAAAACCAGCGACATCAAATCCCGCTGCATTAAAACCGGCATTGTCGAATCCAGCGCGATCAAAACCAGCGACATCAAATCCAGTAACGTCATAACCTTCTGCGTCGTAGCCATTTCGATCATATCCGCCGGCATCAAATCCAGCCCGGTCGTATCCATCAATATCAAATCCGGCAATGCTGTAACCATCAATATCAAAACCTGCCGCGTTGAAACCAGTACGGTCGAATCCTTGCTCATCAAAGCCATTGACATCAAAACCTTCAAAGAAGGCAGTTCTCTCCCGCGTTAAGCCATCTGGTCCCCACGGCGCTGCTGTATCTCTATGCATGCCATCAGCGTTAAATCCATTTTCATCGAAGCCGTTGACATCAAAACCATTTACGAATGCGGCGCCCTCGCGCGTGAGCCCATCTGGTCCAAACGGTGTTGCTGTGTCACGGTGCAAGCCATCGGCATTGAAACCTTGGGCATCAAAGCCATTGACATCAAAGCCGTTGAA
>CAZLOJ010000139.1:0-1180 GCA_964561165.1 uncultured Bifidobacterium sp.
ACGGTGACCTCGATGCCGCCTTCAATAGCAGTGGTCTCGCCAAATACTCCCTTAAGAGAAACTAGAGCGCCATCAGTTTGATCTTCAGTCAACTTATTTGCTTGAGTGTCATTGACTTGCTCTGAGGCGGATTCGCTACCAGCGTCTTTCTTAGCACCGCAACCGGTGACTACCAGAGAGAGCGCGAGCAGGGGGGCTACAACTAATGCAATTTTTTTCATGCGAGACCTTTTCTCTAACGGTTTTCTGTACTAGTTCGACTTCCATCATAGCAATGGTGGCGGGTAGAGGATTTGAACCTCTGAAGGCAGAGCCGGCGGATTTACAGTCCGCTCCCATTGGCCGCTCGGGCAACCCGCCATTGGCTATTGAGTAGCGAAACTATACCCCGGATTGAGTTGCCCTCAGTAATTCCTGGAAATAGCTGGGCTTTTTAACTATTGAGGCTGAGCGCTGCGAGCGCGCCATTGACGATTGACCCGGAATCAAGATCATGAATCTTGTAAAGATCCGGAATATTTCCAGATTGGCCAAAGCTATCTACGCCCATCGCTACTTGAGGCGCGCCAAGAGCAGATCCCAACCAAGCAAGCGCGTGTGAAGAACTATCGTGAATCGAAACAATTGGTGCGCGCTCAGAGAAGATTGGACGCATCGCACCAGGGAACGATGGCGTATTCGCCGTTCTAATTCCCTGCTTTAGCGTTCGCTGCCAACTTCCATAAAGTCGTCCAGGAGATGTGACATCGACGACGTGCGCGATGACGCCTTCGTTGGCAAGTTCTACTGCTGCTTCGAGGACTTCTGGCATAACCGCTCCGCAACCAACAAGGTGGACAGTTGGTGCATTGAAATCATCGCTCTTTGCTAAGGCTTGTCTGCCATCTACTAAACGATAGGCGCCTGCAAGAACCTGTGAACGAAGCGTTGCTTCGCCAAGGCGTTCGCGTGCATGCGCGAATGGACTTTGATCAATTGAACGCGTAGTGAGACGGAAATAAAATGCCAATTCATTCGGACGCAAATCTGGAGTAGTGTCGATTTTGCTTCCTGCAACGTGCGCAAGCGCATCACAGAAGAGCCAATCGAGCGCTTGGCCATACGCCGGTTCAATAAGAACAACTCCAGGAAGTTCAATTCCCACGGATGGTGTGATGGTCGATTGATGTGCACCACCTTC
>CAZLOJ010000140.1:0-1146 GCA_964561165.1 uncultured Bifidobacterium sp.
CGTCTTGAGATTGGGCAAGACTTGACCTATGGAGATGGACATGCTGGTGAGGCAGGATCTCGGATAATCGGCAATTGGGATCCTATTCTAAAAATTTAGCTCAGTTAAGTCCCATAAGCTGAGCTTGACGAGTGCAAATTAGTTCATTCACGTGACGAATAGATGAGACGCGGTGTACGATCGCAATTACTGTGCGATTATGGATTATTCTCTCCTCTGTCGTTCTGTAAATGAGATTTGGTAACGGGTTTCCAGTCTCAGCACCCAAAGGACTGGTGGCTTTGTCGAGGATGATAGCCTACGGATTAGGAACCATCGCTTGTGTGATTCCTATTCTTTGTCTTTGGCTTTCACCTCTCCAACAATTAATCCAGAAACACTATTGTTGTTGTAAAGATCCTCCTAAATAATCTTTTCCTTAATATAATCACACCTTGAGCGAAATAGGTCCGCTAAAAGACTATTAGTGGTCTTTGCAGCTCTTCTTTGAAAAAGAAAATTTGTCCCATAGGCCAAGTAATTACAAAAGTTTTAAATAGAACAGTGCGATTACTGAGGGGAAAATGTAAGCAACTGTTGCTCAAGAATCATAATTGGAACGCCACGGAAATCAGTTACTAGCCTTCCCTTGTCTCTCGTATCACATTCACATGCCCCTGCACTGCAATCGATGCTTACAATCCAAGAAGTCCATCCCCGATCAACTCATAAACTATCAGGAAGGATGAAAGACAGGTCACATAAAACATTATCAGCTTTGCCGATGCCTCCAGCAGTTAAAGTCCCTCTTTATCTACGGAAAACTGAAGAATTTGTGGTTCTATATTTCTTCAATTATTACCTGTTGTTTCCTGGTCCAACCCCTTATCCTCGTCTATGTGAATAACAAGAGGATGCTGACAAGTAAGTCCATATTGCAGGCTAAATTTTTCTTTTTTATTACCAATCGTTTTTATTACATTAATGCCTTTATTTTCTTTGTTTATCCTTTAAAAATCCTTGTATTAGGTCCTGATGGATTTTCCGAAATAATAACTATAATCGTTGTGATTGCATTTTTATGTTCAACATTAGTTGGGTTGTGGCGGCATTTAACCAGAATGCCACTTGCTTGGTCTTGGATTGGTTGGGCCTGTATCTTAATCG
>CAZLOJ010000141.1:0-1137 GCA_964561165.1 uncultured Bifidobacterium sp.
ACTTCATGTTGCAAATTCTCGAGATCTTTTGCGCTACCTGTTCCAGAAGCTAATCGCGCCTCATCTTTCTTCTTGCGCGCGCGTACCTGCTCGACATCTTCCTCAGCCTTCGCCAATTCGCGTTTGATGTCACTATGTTCGACCGCAAGTTCATTTCGCTCTTGGGTAAGTTCAGCTATCTCGTGATTAAGTCGAGTAATCTCCGCCAACTCTGGAAGGGTCTTTCGGCGGTGTTCTGCTTGCAAGATTTGGGTGTCGATCTTTTGAAGCTCTAAAAGCCGCTCCTGATCCAGAGGGGTCGCCTTCATCGCACCCGCCACGGGTCAGTAGAAATCTCCGATATTTTCATCTCGGGGCGAGCGTACCCGCCCTCTTCCAGGTCCTTCGCCAATAAGCGGGCGGCCTGAGCCAGCCAGGGCCATTCCGTTGCAAAATGGCCGCCATCGATAAGCACGGGCGCACCCGCAGCTAAGGCTTCGGCGACCCTGTGATGCTTAAGGTCTGCGGTGAGATAAGCATCTACGCCAAGTTCTTGCACGATCTCAAAGCGATCATCACCAGAACCGCCACAGAGTGCGACTCGCTTTATTAACTGACTTGGATCACCGGTCGCACGAACTCCGTTAGCGCCGACGGGGATGCTCCGCGCGATTTGCTCAACAAATTTACTCAACGGCACTGGTCGAACCACATCCCCAACTCGCCCTAATCCCTCGGGCATGGGCATGACATTCACTAAACCAATGGCATCTGCGAGCGCATCGCTAACACCAGGGAGAGCGATATCAGCGTTGGTGTGCGCTGTTACCAGAGTTATTCCAGAGGCTTTCAGGTCATCAGCGACTCGCTCTTTCCATGGAGCAATTGGTTGTGGTTCAACTCCAGGCTCTGGCTCTGCGAGTTCAAAAAGAAAGAGTGGATGGTGAGCAATAAAGAAATCTGCGCCCCATTCAATTGCCTCAGAAACAGTTACTGGTAACACATCAACGGCAAAGAAAATTTTAGTGACGGGCTGATTTAGGTCGCCGAGCACTACCCCGACCCGATCCCACTCTTGGGCGGATTCTGGGGGGTATCGGCGATGCAAAATCTCGACTACTTCGCCTGCCGTCGCTGATTTCACACACCTAGTCTACT
>CAZLOJ010000142.1:0-1087 GCA_964561165.1 uncultured Bifidobacterium sp.
GGTTCGAGGCGAATTCGCGCACCATTGGCGCCACCGCGCTTATCTGAGGTGCGGAAGGTGCGCGCGCTATCCCAAGCGGTAGTGACCAACTCAGCAATCGATAAACCTGATGCAGCAATCTTCGCCTTGAGCGCCCCGACATCGTATTTCGTTGATCCTTGTGGAATTGGGTCTTGCCAAATGAGGTCTTCTTGCGGGACGTCCGGACCGAAATAACGGACTTTGGGCCCCATATCGCGGTGGGTGAGTTTGAACCACGCTCGCGCAAACACATCACTGAAATAAGCAGGGTCTTTGTAGAAACGTTCTGAAATTGCGCGATAGGCAGGGTCTTTGATCATGGCCATATCTGCATCAGTCATCATCGGGTTGTAACGAATTGATGAATCTTCAACATCAACTGGCTTATCTTCTTCTGCAATATTCACCGGCTCCCACTGCGTTGCACCTGCTGGAGATTTTGTTAACTTCCATTCGTATTTGAACAAGAGCTCGAAATACCCGTTATCCCATTTCGTGGGATGAGTGGTCCATGCACCTTCGATACCGCTGGTGACTGTGTTTCGACCAACACCTCGTGAAACATGGTTATTCCATCCCAATCCCTGCTCTGCAATATCTGCAGCTTCAGGTTCTGGCCCAAGGTTTGCTGCCTTGCCATTTCCATGGGCCTTACCAACGGTGTGGCCACCTGCAGTGAGTGCAACGGTTTCTTCATCATTCATCGCCATTCGTGCGAACGTCTCACGAATGTGGGCTGCCGTTCGAACTGGATCGGAAACTCCATTGACGCCCTCAGGGTTTACGTAAATCAATCCCATCTGAACCGCTGCGAGTGGATTTTCCATAGTGCTCGCATCTGATAGATCTCCATAACGACTATCACTTGGCGCTAGCCACTCTTTCTCTGAACCCCAGTAGGTGTCGATCTCTGGAGCCCAGACATCCTCCCGGCCAAATCCGAATCCAAAAGTCTTTAAGCCCATCGACTCGTATGCGATATTGCCGGCAAGAATCATTAAGTCTGCCCAACTGATTTTATTTCCATACTTCTTCTTAATGGGCCAGAGAAGTCGTCGCGCTTTGT
>CAZLOJ010000143.1:0-1081 GCA_964561165.1 uncultured Bifidobacterium sp.
TGCCTGGGATGCCATACCCGAAATCTACCCACCCGAAGGGGGTGCTCGGAACCAATTACTCGCGAATTCGGCGCCTGTTCGCCACCCGTTCGGCACAGCCGAGAGTTTTCCGAGGGAACCCCTGACGTAATAGATTAAGCACATGAGCGAGCGTGGAATTGAGCTGGAATTTGCTGGCCTAACGGCTGTGATCACCGGCGCGGCCTCCGGAATCGGCCTCGCCACGGCAAAACTGCTTCACCAACGTGGCGCCTCCATCATTGGCTTAGACCTCAATGAAGGTGAGCTCAAAAACTTCGCCAGATGGATTCAATGTGATGTCAGTTCTAGCGACTCCGTTGCCCAGGCTTTCGCCGAAGTTCAGAAAATTACTCCAGTCATTGATGTTTTGATTAACAACGCGGCCATTGGTTCAACTGGCACGGTCGAGAGTGAATCCGAAGAAAATTGGCATAAGGTTTTCAACATCAATGTTTTTGGAGTGGCAAGAGTGTCAAAACTTGCAATTCCCCTATTACGGAAATCAAAATCTCCTGCAATTGTGAATACCTGCTCCATTGCAGCAGTTGCGGGAATCCCTAATCGCGCAATATACGCCGCTTCCAAAGGTGCGATTCGTACGTTGACCTTCTCTATGGCCTGCGACTTATTGAAAGATCGAATCCGAGTCAATTGTGTAAACCCGGGTACAGCTGACACGCCTTGGGTACAACGGCTACTTAGCCAAGCAAATGATCCTGCAGCAGAACGTGAACGACTAGAAGCTCGTCAACCATGGGGCCGCTTAGTTTCTGCGGACGAGGTGGCAAGTTCAATCGCTTATTTGGCAAGTCCCCGACAAGGCTCGACGACTGCAACCGAGATTTCAGTTGACGGTGGCATGCTCAATCTTCGCGTGCCCAAGTAATTTCGCACCGAGTTGAGTCAATAAAACCTTTCTATGCCAAGCCGTATCGTTTCAGCATTCCTACACCGATGCTCGCGCGACGGACTCTCTCTCTGCTTGTCGATTCCACAAGTCCTTGAATATGTCCACCTGACGGATAGAGACCAGGCGCGTTGCGAACGGTGAATTTAAGGT
>CAZLOJ010000144.1:0-1061 GCA_964561165.1 uncultured Bifidobacterium sp.
ATTCTCTCTGGTGGACCATCAAGCGTTTACGAAAATGGTGCGCCGAAGTTAGATGAAGAGTTACTCCGCTCTGGGGTTCCTGTTTTTGGAATTTGTTATGGCTTTCAAGTTATGGCTGCAACTCTAGGTGGCGAGGTAGGAAAGACTGGTGCCCGCGAATACGGGCGGACTGAATTTACAGTTCACAGTAATTCGCCATTATTCGAAGGTATGCCGAAGGCGCAGCAAGTGTGGATGTCTCATGGGGATAGCGTGGTTCGCGCCCCGCAAGGTTTCACTGTCACCGGATCCACAGCACAGACTCCTGTCGCTTCATTCGAATCAACTGATGGAAAATTAGCGGGCGTCCAGTATCACCCAGAGGTAGTCCACTCAACGTACGGGCAGCAAGTTCTAGAACGATGGTTAATCGGAGTTGTTGGATGCGATCCTTCATGGACTTCTTCCAATATCGCAGAAGAGCAGATTGCTCGAATTCGAGAGCAAGTTGGTTTAGATCAGGTTATTTGTGGTCTCTCGGGTGGCGTTGATTCTGCTGTTGCTGCTGCCATTGTGCAACGCGCAGTTGGTGCGCAACTTACTTGTGTATTCGTCGATCATGGGTTGCTCCGACAAGGTGAGGCAGAGCAAGTAGAGCGAGACTTTGTTGCGGCCACTGGCGTGAAGTTGAAGATTGTTGATGCGAAGGAAAAATTCTTAAATGCGCTCAAAGGTGTCACCGATCCAGAAGAGAAGCGGAAGATTATTGGCCGCGAATTCATTCGCTCTTTCGAGGGGGCTGCGCGCGAGATTGCAGCGCATGATGTGAAGTTCTTAGTGCAAGGAACTCTTTATCCGGATGTTGTCGAATCTGGTGGCGGAACCGGAACTGCGAATATCAAGAGCCATCACAATGTTGGTGGACTCCCTGATGACCTCCAATTTGATTTAGTGGAACCGCTGCGCACTCTTTTCAAAGATGAAGTTCGTGCGCTTGGTTTAGAGCTTGGACTGCCCGAAGAGATTGTTTGGCGCCAACCGTTCCCTGGCCCAGGGCTTGGTATTCGCATCATTGGTGAAGT
>CAZLOJ010000145.1:0-1056 GCA_964561165.1 uncultured Bifidobacterium sp.
TGTGCTGGGTTTAACCCATCAAGGAGTGGGTGATTGCCCCCGGTTTCACTCATAATGTACGAGCCTAACCTGACCCACCGATAAGGAGCGCCATGGAGCCGATTGCCGACTCAGAGATTTCACGAGTCCTCGTGGTGACTGCGCATCCAGACGATGTCGACTTTGGAGCCGGTGGCACCATCGCGCAATGGACTGCGAAGGGAATCGAAGTTTCGTATTGCATTGCAACAAATGGTGACCAAGGTGGCGAAGATCCAGATCTACCTCGCGACCAAATGCCAGTGATTCGTCAGAAAGAGCAGCGCGATGCCGGAAAGATTCTCGGCGTCACTGATATTGAATTCTTGAATTACCGAGATGGCTGGTTAGAGCCAACAATCGAACTTCGGAAAAAAATTGTCAAAGCGATTCGTCGCGTCAAACCTGATCGAATGATTATCCAAAGTCCGGAGCGAAATTGGGATCGACTTGGTGCCAGCCACCCCGATCACATGGCTGCAGGCGAAGCAGCAATCCAAGCTGTCTATCCCGATGCGCGCAATCGTTTCGCTTTTATGGATCTACTTGATGAAGGACTCGAGCCGTGGCGCGTGAAGGAAGTCTGGGTTACTTCCATGATTACACCGAATCATTACGTCGACATCACCGATACATTCCCAAATAAAATGGCAGCTCTCCATGCCCACGTGAGCCAAACTGCACATAACGCAGAATTAGAGAAGATGGTTCGTGAATGGGGCGAACGAAATGCTGAAGCTGGCGGATTACCTGCCGGACGGATTGCCGAAGCGTTCCGAGTAGTCAATACAAACTAGCGAATTATTCCCACTCGATTGTTCCGGGTGGCTTACTGGTAATGTCCAATACGACCCGATTTACTCCTGGAACTTCATTGGTAATTCGATTAGAAATCTTTGCGAGCACATCGTTCGGTAACCGCGACCAATCAGCGGTCATCGCATCTTCACTCGAAACCGGGCGCAGCACTATTGGGTGTCCATAAGTTCGTCCATCCCCTTGCACGCCCACGCTATGCACGTCCGCTAAAAGCACGAC
>CAZLOJ010000146.1:0-1052 GCA_964561165.1 uncultured Bifidobacterium sp.
CACCCAAGTGCCCGACTGGATATAAGAAGAAGGGCTAGTTAATTACCCGCTCCATGATGGGCAAGGAGTATTTCTTGCCCATCATGGAGTTGTTGATCTGGTAGCCCCTTTAGCACGTGCACCTTGGCCTCACCCACAACAACCCAGTGCGTACTCCCTGATCGTTTCACGATCGCAGTTAATTCATCTACGCCGATTAAAATCGCATCGTTGGGGACATGAAGGAGGAGCTTCGCAGCGCTCTCTGGAATCCATTTAAAGAACTTATTGAAGTGCGGAATAACTCGAATCTCAGGGAGCAGGTTTAAACCTACGCTAGGAGCCCTGTTGAGGAATCGGAAGTTTGGGATCTGTCCGCTAAGAACCATCGCACCTGCGCTACATCCAGCTAGTGATGCACCGCTCTGCCAGTTCGCAACCATCGCAGCCCAGACAGGCGTATCTATCAAAACCTCAGCGAGATAGTGCGGATCACCACCGGACATGTACATCAGCGCGCTGTTGGAGATTGCATCGATGTGCTCTTGCTTGAACGCATCTTCACGCGTGAAAATCGGGAGGAATGTTGCTTTAACTCCTATTGCATCGGCTTGTCGTTGGCCCAGCTCTTTCCAATACGCCAAGCGATCATCACTCTCACGCCCAGCTGCCGTTGGGATTTGGATGTAGTGCGCTGCTTTGCTGTTCTTGATTCCATCGTCGAGGAGTGACTTCTCGAAGGCCGTCATCGCAGGCAAGTACTCACCTGAGCCAACCAGTGCTAGCGAGCCGTCCATGACTTAAGTCTACGTAGTTTCAGCGAAGGACAATTACCGTTAAGAGAATCAAAATGAGAAGGAAGAACACTGTAAATAGTGAATATTTCTTCCCCATTCTCTGAGGCAGCCCGCCAATATTGCTTTCTCGATCTTGCGATAAATCCTTGAGGACGTTTAAGAAATGGAAAGCCACCCCGAGCAGGGAACCGGTGACGAGAATCCAAAGTGGCGGAGTGCGCTCTAAGCCATAGAAAACACATGCGGGAAGCGCTGCACAGGCAATTGCATAAGGCA
>CAZLOJ010000147.1:0-1049 GCA_964561165.1 uncultured Bifidobacterium sp.
ACGCGCGGCCATTCAATGGCATCACCTTGATACGAGCCTCCGGTCGATAAACGTGGATCAGAGTACGGAGTCAAGATTCCGCTGGCAGGGGAGTTTCGCTCAAAAACAGTCGCGCGCCAGCGAGTCTCAGATTCTCCTAGAACCCCTACAACATATGCATAAGCGGCCATCCGAGCGGCTCCGACCTCGAGCAGGATGGGAACAAAGCTGGTCTGTCCTTCTCCAGTGATCTTGCTCATCAATAGCCCATGGGTTGCGTGTCCCATTTCATAGATGAAATGAAGTGCCCAATCGTTGTCATTGAGCAGAGTTGCGGCTCCTAGCTGTTCAAAGTCTTGCAAACTTGGAGTGCCAGGATATGGGCGCCCGAACAGGATTGATTCTCGTTTTCTCCATCCAGACTTAGCATAAAGGCTGCCAGCATTCAATCCACCATCTTGCTCGCATAGATATTCATCACGATTTCCAGTGAGTTGCTGGAGCTCGTCTAGGCACCATTCTTTGTCTAGTGAGAAGTATGCGTGGATCGTTCCTGTTCCTGATCCAGGGTAGCCTCCGTACATCCTCATTGAATCATTCAAAACATTCTTGATCCAGGCCGTAGCAGATTTATGAGTTGTCGGTGATGCCTTAAGAGTCACGGTCACCGAAGTGTTCGGTTGATTTTGAGCATATCTTGCGAGCATGCATTTCAAAGCTGCTGCCCTGATGCTCTCTGCAGCATTGGCGCATCTGGCAACTGTTGGCCCTGCCCATTGGCGTCGGTTGCCCTCTGCTCTACAGAACAACTCTCCCGCTAAAGAACCATTGAGAACACATGCCCGTCCAACCTGCACTAATTGCCATCGTTTTGACTGACCACACTCGAGGTACTTCCCCTTGACTTGCGTGACCTCCCCCTTACTGACGCAGGCGACACCCACGGCAGGGTTCGGCTGGACGGTAATCAGGGGGTCAGAGAGGATCGTGGTGTTGTTGCTTACCTTGTTTACGGCAAGCACACGGATGTTGTACGTGCCATTAGGAAGGTTGCGGATCGTGCAGCTGAC
>CAZLOJ010000148.1:0-1040 GCA_964561165.1 uncultured Bifidobacterium sp.
AGCAAGGAACGAGCAAGGAACGAGCAAGGAACGAGCAAGGAACGAGCAAGGAACGAGCAAGGAGGCGATTGATGCGAGCAGGATTTGTCTTGTCGGAGGTTGGAATTGGCCTTCGCCGAAACCTCACGATGACTTTCGCCGTTATCGTGACTGTTGCAACTTCTCTTTCGCTCCTTGGCTTTGGCCTGCTCTCCAACGCACAAGTTGGTGTGATGAAGGATTATTGGTACGACAAAATCGAAGTGTCAATTTATCTCTGCGGTGATCTCTCAGAGGCCCCATCATGCTCATCAGGAAAGATCACCATTCCACAACGTGATCAAATCGAGACGGACCTCAAAGCGATTCCTGTGGTTCAAAATGTGTATTACGAGTCCCAAGCAGATGCATTCAACAGATTCCAGGAGCGATTTAAGGATTCAGCCATCGCACAGAACGTCACTCCTGATCAACTACCCGAATCTTTCCGAGTCAAGCTAAAGGACCCCACCCAGTTTGCAGTCATCCAAAGCGCGTTCTCAGGGCGACCTGGCGTAGATGTTGTGCAAGATCAACGAGCGATTCTCGAGAAGTTTTTCCGCTTACTCAATGTACTTCGAAATGGCGCTCTCTTTATTGGTTTGATTTCCGTACTCACTGCAGCATTGCTGATATCTAACACAATTCGAATTGCTGCTTTTAATCGTCGACGTGAAACGGGCGTCATGAAATTAGTTGGCGCCTCAAGTTTCTCCATTCAACTGCCATTCCTTTTAGAGAGCGTTTTCTCGGCCGTGTTTGGATGGACGGTAGCGCTTGGACTGCTCTCTGGCTTTAAGGTGCTGATTGATCAGAGAGTCGCGCCGTTACTGAGCTTCACTCGCTTCTTCGGCTGGGATGCAGTTTGGATTGCTTCGTTGCAATTACTTGGCGTTGGACTTTTCGTCGCAGCGCTCGCATCAGTTATCACGCTTCGACGTTTCGTGAAGGTCTAACCAGGGACATAATCGCGCCTCGGCGGAGTGACAATCTCTGACCCATATGGTTTAGAGCCTCCGCTC